>NZ_LR734883.1 GCF_900010725.2 Planktothrix serta PCC 8927
TACTGAATTGATTGCTTGTGATGTTTAGATTTAAAATTGGGAAATTTAGCTCGTCCCTCAAAAAAGTTTTTGTAAGCTCTATCTAAGTTTATAGCTACACATTGAAGAACCGATGAGTAGCAATCTTCTTTGAGTTGAGGTAACATTCCCTTATAGGATGATAATTTTAGGCTTTTACCAGTTTCTTGATAGTGCTGAATACAGGCATTTAAGGCAAAATTCCAATACCACCTTGCACAGCCATAAGATTTAGCCAATGCTAATTCCTGTTCTGGTGTTGGATAGAGTCTAACCTTTGTAGCCTTCAGCACTTTAAATCACCTCCTTTTTTTTAATTATAACCAATTATTGAACATTCTAGTCCCTGACAGCAATTCTGTTACTGAGCCTGTCGAAGTATCCCACGCTGCCCTAACGGGTCAGTCGTGGGGCACTCTTTGCGGAAGAAGCTAAATCTAAGACACCCTTTTCGGTTCCCGGTTTGGGAATAGCAATCACAGGACGGGCGGTATAATATTCGGGTTCAGAATAGGGAACTACCACGTTTAAACCATCAACTCCACCTCGGAGGAAAATCACAATTAAGCGTTTTGAGGAGGGAGAAGCTGCTAAACTTTTAGCAATCCATCCCTGAGTGCCCCAAGTTGCGATCGCTGATGTTCCTACAATTCCAACAAATTTTAAAAATTGCCGTCTATCCATGATTTTAGCCTCATTAAAAAGGGCGGGAAGGGGGATAAATCTTGTTAATTGAGTTAGGAGAATGATTTAATATTAAGGAGACAATGTTAACGGTTATTTAGTATTCCCATAAGATAGCACAAAACCGGAACTTTGAGAGGAGAAGTCAAATGATTTTAAAACGAGGTGAGATCGGGGCGAAGGTTCGAGAAATTCAATATCAGTTAGAACGTTTAGGCTATAATATTGGGCGGTTTGGAATGCCCTTTGATGAACAGTTAGAAGCAACAATCAAAGCGTTTCAAGAAGAAATGGAATTACCCGTTGATGGGAGAGTTGGGGAGACAACTCGCCTGAAAATTCAATCGGCTGTAGCAGCTATTGAAAATTCTACGGATGTTAATCAAAATTCAGCCTATTCTAATCAACTTCAACATCCTCCTGTTGCTAATGAATTAGGCGATTTTATTAACGGAAATTGGCAACAATGGCAAGTTATTTGTTCTCAAACTTTAAATGCTCGCAGTGGCCCTGGATTTAACTATTCTATTGATATGCGTTTCCCTACGGGTACGGTGTTGATGCTGCATCCTGAGTACCGCTATCCGATTAAATTTGATCAAGTTGGTAAACCTTGGTTAGTAATTTCTTATCAAGGAGGCGCGTTTTTTATTCGAGCCAATCAACGATTTATCAAACCGATGATTTAATTCTTCGGCATCCCGTGCTAAACTATATTCAATAGATTGACTGTTGACTGTTGATTGTTGACTGATAACTGTTGACTGTTGACTGATTACTGATAACTGATAACTGATTACTGGCAGGAAATAGAACATGGACACAAACACCATTCGAGAACGAGTTGCTTTAATTGAGACAAAACGGGAATCTCTGCTGAAGCTGTTAGAAAAACCTAACTTAGGAACTCTCAGAATTGACGTTAATCAAGCTTTAGAAGAAATCGATGATTTAATTGAAGAGTTTAAGCGTACTTTTCCTAATTCAGATAATAATTAAAACTCAATTATTATTCCTCATGAATTTATTTTCTGTTATTCAAAAGACGCAAGATTTTGCGTCTTTTATCTTGATAAATGAATTGTAGTTTGCATTTTGGGTCTGCCTTCAAAAATTCTAATTATCAATTGCTAATCAAAAAATAGTATTATTTTCTACCCAAATATGCTAATATCTATAAATCAAGAGTCTGTTGACGTTTATTTTAATTAAAAAAATTGATATCCATGAGCTTAGAAAATACAAAAATAGAAACAACAGTTCCCCAAGAATGGGCTGATCAATTAGGGGAATTATCCCTAGAAACAGGACGAACTGTAGAAGAATTAGTTCAAGAAGCTTTAGGTCAATATTTAGCACGAATCAAGACTGCTTTTGCTCCAGCCTCAATAGATTTAGAAGCTTCCAATATTGAAATTCAAAAAGAGTTATCAATTTTAAAGCAAAAAGTTCAGTCCTTAGAACAGTTATTAAATCAAGTCGCTAAACTAGAAGCCAAAATATTTAGCCTTGAAAAAATAGTTTCTCCTGAGCTTTCTATCCCTCCCAATTCTACCTTTGCTCAACTTTTAACAAACGATGAAGACTATGATGAACCTGATGAAATTATGACTGATTTTTTACCAGATTCCCGTTAACTTTCACTCCGCCTAAAGGCGGGTATTTTACATCCCACGCTTGAAAGACGTGGGCTTTGAATACGGTTATTGTAATGGAAAAAGGTCGATCAGCAAAAAAGGGCAGCAAACCCTTGCCACTATTGGATTGTTTCTCGTTCAAGCTCAAATCCTTTTCCTGTATGCTTTTGAAGCTATTTTTGACTCCTTTTTGTCTAAGTCCCACTACGTTCAACTAAGTCCCACTAACCGTAACCTCCGAATCTTAACTTTATATAAACTTTTGACACAAAAGCCCCTCAACCTTTTATATCATAGGTATTACAAGCCCTAAGATTTCATCTGTCAATGTAAAGATAGACTTAAAGATTTAATTAACCTGATCGGAATGTCCTGAAATGGAAGGACACCCTGGATCAAAATATGCCATTATGGCAACAGGTCTTACGTCCATAGACAGCTTGGTTGAATATCAGAATCCTCTACTTATCTGAAAAGCAATCCCGTTGTCAGACCAAAGTTTTTACTGGATTTCGCTTGACTCTTGTTTGTAGGAGTCTCGATTTTCATGGGGATATTACCCTTCCGAAGAAACTTTGAACCGAAGGCTAGAGAAGCCTAATTTCATATTTCTACGGGTTGTTTCACCGATTGCCAATTCACACTATTTATTCCCTCGCAACAATGCTTAACCCCAACTTTACTGAACGGGAGCGGATGTCCATTCCTAACCCCAAGATTTCTCAGTCCTTATTGATTGCAACCTTAGAAAATTTATTAACACAAATTCAAGCCGATACTACTCATGTTGAAGCTTGGAGTCAAGACTGGCATCTCCACTCGTTTCAACTGGGAGATTGTATTAACAGCTTACCCCTTTCCCCCCAAAAAACTGTTCATACCGAACCTAACCTAAAACCCTTGGTTTACTTGGTGCTTGCAGGTCGCGTCCGACTCCTGGCTGAGGACAAACATCTCAATCGGGAGGTTTCGGTTTTAGTTGTTGAACCCGGTGAAACCTTTGGGGGGGATCAACAGGGATGGGAATACTCCCATTTATCCTATCAAGCGATCGCCACCAATGATGTCATCGTTGCCTCAATTTCCATTGTCGAACTCCAGACCCAGATTAAACAGATTCCGGCGCTACAAACCTATCTACAAACCACCATTGAAAACCGACAACGGTTATTATTTTTCAAAACACAAACAAACTTGCGACGGTTCACCAGTTACCGACTCCAAGAGATTTTATCCAACTGCACCGAACATCACATCAGCGCTGGAACTGCCTTACTGAAGGCGATCCCAACGGAACCTGGACGGTTTTGGCTGTACCAAGGAGAAATTACAGGGGCCGATATTGTTCCCCAAGTGGGCGACAGTTGGGGAGAACTCGATCCCATCCCCCCAGAATGGAGGGCTGCAACGGAGTTAGTCGTGTATCAACTTCCCACAGAAACCTTCCAGACAACATCTGTACAAGGTGGGAAATCCCAGATCCAGAAACAGCAGATAACCGTATCCCCTAAACCTGCAACCGTTAACCCCACCCCGGTTATTGTTCCCCAAACCCCCCAAACCCTCAGCTTTCCCCAACCTAAACGTCAACGAGTCTGGCGAGGATTTTGGCAACGCTATCCCTTTGTCGAACAGCAAAGCTCCTCCGACTGTGGGGTTGCTTGTTTGGCGATGATTAGTCAGTATTGGGGAAAATATTTGAGTATCAATACCCTGCGTAATATTGCGGATGTGGGACGCTCAGGGGTATCTTTAAAAAACCTCACCCTCACCTCAGAACGCTTAGGGTATCAGGCGCGACCTGTACGGGCAAGTTTGAATCGTTTAGAAACTGAAAAAAACCCTTGGATTGCCCACTGGCAGGGGGATCATTATATTGTGGTCTATAAAGTTCGTCGCCATCAAGTGGTGATTGCTGATCCGGCGGAGGGCAAAAAAACCCTCTCTCGTCAGGCATTTTTAACGGGATGGACGGGCTATGCTTTACTATTAGAACCCACCGATCAATTCTATGAACTCAAAGAGCAAAAACGTTCTCTCGGTCGGTTTGCGGGGGTAATTTGGCCTCATCGATTTTTGGGATTACAAATTATTCTGTTATCCCTATTAATTCAGGTATTTGGAATTGTCACTCCGTTATTAACCCAGATTATTTTAGATCGGGTGGTGGTGAATAAAAGCATCACCAGTTTGAATGTATTTGCCTTGGGATTGTTATTGTTTGGGGTGTGGAGTTTAGGCTTATCTTCGATTCGACAATATCTATTGAGTTACTTATCAAATCGCTTAGATTTAACCCTAATTGGGGGGTTTATTTACCACGCTCTACAACTTCCTTTAAAGTTCTTTGAGTCCCGTCGTGTCGGGGATATCATTACCCGCGTTCAAGAAAATCAGAAAATTCAACGGTTTCTCGTCGGTCAAATTTTGTTGTCTGCGTTGAATGTTGTAACCGGGTTTGTGTATTTAGGATTGATGCTTTATTACAACTGGAAACTTACAGTTTTAATTTTAGCAATTGTGCCTTTAATTATCATTTTAACCTTAGCAGCAACGCCAATGTTACGGCATATTTCCCGTCAATTATTTAATGCCGCTGCTGATCAAAATTCAACTTTAGTGGAAATAATGACGGGAATTAATACGGTGAAAGCAGTAGCGGCGGAACCGGAATTGCGGTGGCGTTGGGAAGAACGATTAACTCAACAAATGAATGTTCAGTTTAAAGCTCAGAAATTAGGGATTAATTTGGGATTTATCAGTGGATTAATTAATTCTATTGGCAGTACAGCTTTACTTTGGTTTGGTGTAAATTTGGTGATCCAAGATCAGTTAACAATTGGTCAGTTTGTCGCCTTTAATATGATGCAGGGTTATGTAATTAGTCCGATTCTGGCTTTAGTGGGATTATGGGATGAATTGCAAGAAGTTTTAATTTCAGTTGAACGGTTAAATGATGTGTTTGAACAGGAACCGGAAGAAAGCCCCCAAAAACCGTTAATTATATTACCCCAAATTCAAGGAGAAATTCATTTCGATAACGTTACTTTTCGTTATCAAGAAGATGCAGAAACGAATACTCTGCAAAATCTTTCTTTTAAATTTTCCCCCGGTCAAACTATTGCGATTGTGGGGCGTAGTGGTTCCGGGAAAAGCACCCTAGTTAAATTACTGCAAGGGTTGTATCATCCCACAACCGGACAGATTTATGTTGATGGACATGAAATTCGTCATGTTTCTCCCCCTTCTTTACGTTCACAAATGGGCGTTGTTCCCCAGGACTGTTATTTATTTTCAGGAACGCTTTTAGAGAATATTACTCTGTATCGAGATGAATATAATTTAGATCAGGTGATTGAGGCTGCTAAATTAGCGGAAGTTCATGGGTTTATTCAGAGTTTACCATTAGGATATTATACCAAAGTTGGAGAACGGGGATCAAGTTTATCGGGAGGACAACGGCAGCGAGTTGCGATCGCCAGAGCTTTATTAGGAAGTCCTAGAATTTTAATTTTAGATGAGGCTACCAGTTCTTTAGATACTGAAAGTGAACACCGTTTTCAACGCAATTTAGAACAGATGCAACGCGATCGCACCACGATTATTATTGCCCATCGTCTCTCAACGGTCAGAAGTGCTGATTGTATTCTGGTTTTAGACCGAGGGATTTTAGTAGAAAAAGGAACTCATGAACACCTGATGGCGACTCAAGGACTCTACTACCATTTAGCCCAACAACAACTCGATTTATGAACATGAACAAACCCGAAATAGAAACCTCAAATCGAGACGTGAAGTTTCCCCTGTCTGCTCTGTTCGCAAAACTTCTTAAACAAAGTTGCCAAATTGGCAGTCTCAAATCACAAGTTACCCTAGTATAAATACAGAGGATTCTGATTAAAACCAAAACACTAGCCTAAACGTGGGATCACTTAAACCCTAGATACTGATTTGCGTGCGGTAGTTAGTCGAATAGCACCTGTGATCGGTCGTCGCTTATTGTTAAAAGTCGCGGGCATTGGGGTTAGGACTCATACTGCTACAGAAAACCTTATGGTGAGGTCTTTCCCCCCTATTCCCTGTTCCTTGCTATCACATCGCTGCTTTTCGATTCAACCTAATTTCCTAAAAAACCATTGAGATATCAACTTTTGTTGGCTAGTTTTTACATCAGCTTATGAAACCGCACAAACTGTTTTCCTCTTTCAAGACAAATATTGATCATCACCCAGACCCCCGATTGTCTATAACCACACCGGAGGAATACTTACAGGATCTAGAATTCAGTCTGGAAAAAACAGAACAAACCGATCAGATTTATGGCGGGATAGCGGGTTCTGTTCCCTTTCCCGGACTGACACCTCCCGTAACAGATGTCGCCCCCAAAAAATCTCCCCATCTACCCAATGTTCCGGCTCCAAAAGCAGACTGGTCAAGTGCTTTACAATCTTTACTTGATCAACCGCCAGCGTCTTTTCCTCTGCAATTAATGTTAGGAGGATTTATTTTTTGTGTGGCGTTTGTCGCCTGGGGATATTTTGGAACCGTTGATGAAGTGGGTCAAGCCAGAGGTCAATTAGCACCCCAAGGGAAAGTTTTCAAAATTCATCCCGTTGAGTTAGGAAAAGTTTCTCAAATTCCGATTAAAGAAGGACAAACTGTTAAAAAAGGTGAGGTTTTAGCCGAACTGGATCGACAGATTGCCACGACAGAATTAACGAGATTACAACAACAACTCACCTCTTTTAAAGCTGAACTGACTCAAAAACAAGGCTTAATTGAACGAATTCATTTAGAAGCCCAAACTCAATCGGCGATCGCCAGGGCTCAAATTCAAGCTCAACAGGCGAGTATTGAACGAGTAAAAAGCCAAATTGCCTCGAATCAACGGTTACTAAATCAACTCAATTTTGAAGCCAAAGTAACTCAAGAACGAGTTGAATCTTTACAACCCTTAAAAGCTGAAACTCAAACCCTAATTGAAAAATTACAGGAGGGAGAATTAGCGGCTCAAGAAAGGCTAGAACGGCTACAACCTCTATTAGAAAGTGGCGCTATTTCTAAAGATTTGTTATTTCAAGCTGAACAAAATCTGCGGGATCAACAACGAGCCATTGTTCAAGCGCAATTATCAGAAAAAAATAGTACCCAAGAACAGATTTTTCAAGCGGAACAAACCTTCCGGGATCGACAACGATTAATCACCCAATCTCAAGGAGAATTAAAACAATCTCAAGTTGAAATTGAACGATTGAATGCGGAGTTAGCCCAAAGACAAGCAGAGGCGAAAACAATTCAAGTCGAAACTCAGCAAAAAATTCAACAAACTGAGTTAGAAGTAACGCAGTTACAAGCGCAAATTAAAGACACTCAAAACTTGATCGCAACGGCTGAAGCCAAACTTCAAGAACGATACCTCTATTCCCCTGTTGATGGTATTGTTTCTACCTTGAATGTGTTTAACAAGGGAGAAGTGATTCAACCCGGACAAACCGTTGCTGAAATTACACCCAAAAATGCACCCTTGATTTTAACTGCAAGTCTCCCAAATGACAAAGCCGGATTTGTGAAAACCGGAATGTCGGTTAAAGTCAAATTTGATGCTTATCCTTATCAAAATTATGGGGTGTTTGAAGGGATTGTTAACTCAATTTCACCCGATGCTAAAGTTGATGAAGGAGTTGGCTCTGTTTATAAATTAGAAATTGTGTTAAAAAAGGATTATATTTTGCAACAGGAGCAGAAAATTAAGTTAAAACCTGGACAAACGGCTAGTGCGGATATTATCATTCGTCGTCGTCGAATTCTGGATATTCTGCTTAATCCGATTCTGCAATTGCAGAAAAGTGGCATCGATTTGTAAACACTACTTACAGATTAGGAGTAAAGAAAATGTCAGCATGATAGGGCTTTCCCAGGATTCTGAGGTTAAGTAAAATGAAACTACCCAACCCTGAAAACGCCATTATTGATAGCCAAAAGTTAAAGGGGTATTCTCTGAACCCTTCACACACAGAGGGTCAGCACAAAGCCCGCGTTTTTAGGTCAGCCCTAGACTTGGGAATTGAGGATGTAGAAGTTCTCAAATCTGCTCTTTTGCAAGCGGTCAAAACACCAGATGCCGTTCTCGATAAGCGAAATCAATATGGACAGAAATATGTTATTGATTTCCCAATGACTCACAACGGCAAAACAGCTACAATTCATAGCGTTTAGATTGTGAAAAATGATGAAAACTTTCCGCGTTTAGTTACTTGTTATATCCTCTAAGGAGATTGAATTATGAAACTATTAGATGTTGTTGCTTTACTTGAAGATTTACCCCAATTGGGTCTACATCGAGGTCAGGTTGGCACGATTGTTGAAGTGTACGAACCCTGTGTTTTTGAAGTAGAATTTAGCGACACAACGGGTAAATCTTATGCTTTAGAAACTCTCAAGGGAAGCCAAATAATGATATTACATTATCAACCCTTAGCGGATAGAGAGTTTAAATGCGTAACAGCTTAGTAAGCCATCGCCGTTTTTAAATCACTTAATCCGATTCTGCAATTGCAGAAAAATGGCATCGATTTGTAAAACACTACTTACAGATGAGGAGTAAAGAAAATGTCGGCTCAATATTCCTACAATAACTCGAAAGTTGCTAAAACGATGAGTGAAGAACAATTTGAACAAATCCTAGATGCAATTCTATCAGGAAAATATTCTTGGGCTTGTGTTTTAATTCTGCGTTTTGCTGGGTATAATCCCCTGCATTATATTCCTTATCGGACTTACAACCGACTGACTAAGGATAATAATTCTAATCGTCAGCCTCCAAGTAACAGTGTTTCGGTTCAGTCCAGCATTAAAACTAAGACCTCTGCTAATGTTAATGTTAACCCAATTCGGGACTTAACTTATTTAGAACCCATTCCCGAAGCGGGTCATGGGGTTTCGGGGGGATGTCGGAATTTAGAAGTTCACAAAGGCTTGTCTACCCATTGGACATTTAATTAAACCCCAGATCCCATTTCAATTTGCTGTTGGTCTGAGTTTAAAAAAATTTTTTGAGTCTGTTTTTGACTTTTTTTAAAAAATCCGCTTTTCCACGTCTTTTCATCTTTTACAGTCACCTGTGTTCAAGCAGGTTTTTTTTTGAACATTCTCTAAAAAAAATGCCATAAGTTATTTTTGTTAATTAAAAAGATTTAAACATATTAAACCCTCCCTTTTCCTTAAGAGTAAAGGGAGTATTCAAATTGGGTGACAAGATTGATCAGTTGGGCAAGTCCATTGCTTTTATCTTCAGAGTCTCAAAAGCATAGTCTTCTCCTTTTCCAGAACCAACTTTAATCTTGACTTTATCAAAGCCTAGGTAGTAAACATCAACATCAGCTAGAGGATTTGTGCCAAGAGCAAGGGCTGTTCCTATTCCTGTTGCTTTTGTCACTTTACCTTTATTTTTAATCTCAACATCTGTAATCGCCAACGTGCTCCCAGTCCCGACCGACGCAGAGGCAGTTAATGCCAATAAAGCCCCTCCTAAAATTAACTCGTTTTCACAAATATTTTCCAAGTAGGATAAATCTGCAATCATCATAATTTTTGTGGGAATTAATTATATTTTTATCATACATAATCAAGCTTAAATAGTCAATACTTAAGCTGATATTATTTGTTAATAATTTAATTGTTTTAATTTGAATTAAAAGCTATAAAATATCAACTAAAAGCCATCGAATTATCGTTTTAGTACCTGTTCTAAATTATCGTGAGCTTCCGCCAAGTTGGGATTCATTAAAATAGACTGCTGATAGTAAGCGATCGCCGTTTTTAAATCACCAAGCTGTTTACATTTGCAGCCTAAATCATTGTTTATTGCTGCGTAATGGACTTGTTTTTCGGGGGAAAGTTTACCTTGAATATGAAGGATATTAGCTAAGTTAACCTCCGCTTCAACGCAGTCAGGCTGTAATTTCAGAGCTTTTTGATAGCAGGCGATCGCATCTTCCGATTTGCCTTGCTGTTGCAAAGCATAACCCATATTATTGTGAGCAGCGACAAGATCAGGCTGTAAAACTAAGACTTGATGATAAGCTTCTATTGCCTCAGAAAACCGATCTTGAGCTTGATATAAATTCCCTAAACTCAATAAAGCTTTGATAGAATTAGGCTGAATTTGAAGCAGATCTTTGAGGAGATTTTCAGCACTTTGGTACTCGCCTTTTTGCCGCATCAAAACCCCCAGTCCAAAAAGTGCCTCTGGGTGATTTGACTGAGTTTCCAAAATCTGACGATATCCCTGTTCCGCTTCGGTCAGTTTGTTTTCTCGATGATGCTGAATTGTTAGCCCAAAGGCGGAAGGAAGAATTCTGATATCCAGTTTTCTATTCGGGCTAGTCTTATATTTAGCAACAATATGTTTAATTCGACGCTCTTTAGCTCCAAAATAATACTTGTATTCCTCATTTCCTCTTAAAAAGTCGTAAACTTTAAATCCGTTTTGAATCGCGTATCGAATGGCATTCGCGTGGAGAATTAATCCCGTAGGGATATTGTTAAAGGTTTGATCACGACCTGTAATCACAAATAGCATCGTCTTCTGATGAATATCAATAAAGTTGGCGATCGCACATAAAGGTTTGTCCCCTCTCCAGAGAACCGGAAGATAAAGACAGTTATTCTCAAAACAATGATGTAAAATCTGGCGAATATAAGCCATAATTGGGTCACATTTATCACCTTTTTTCTCTCTCCATTTTGACTCCCATAACCCCAGTAAGATATCAATATGAGAATCCACATTATCTGCGTCTATGTGGGTGATCCGAAACTCGTCAGAACTTTCGATTTTTCTAAAAAAACGCCGGATTTTTTGGCGAGTATTTGCACCGACATTGTTTTGAAGATATTGATCCCAGTCATCTGTTAATAAAACATAAGGAGCAATATAATTATCCGTATTTTCTCCATTATTTAAAATGCGGTGTTGACTGAATTCAAACTGTTTTTCAGAAAAACATTTCAAGAAAAAGAACATCCGTTGATCTGTTTCCAGAATATTTTGGATATCAAAACGAGACCAGACTAATTGCTGCTGGATGTAACTGGCAAAAGCTGGAATTACCTCTTGTTCATAAGCAGGTAAGCTCAGGAATCCCGTGTAATCTGCTACACTATTTCCTGCCATGTAGAGTTGAGTATAACAGCCCCCGTCATCCTGTTGTTCTAGTATCAGTTTTAGAGGAAAAAATGCAACATAAGATGAATCTTTAGCTTCCGGTTTTACCGCTAATATTAACCAGAATTCTGCAACCATCTGCAACCATCCCACTAGCCAAACCCAGGATAAGAAAAAGTTAGCATGAGGATCAGCTTCATATACGAAATCCCAATTTTTTCGGACTTGATTAAAGGTTTGAAAATCGTCAATAATATCAATTTTCATGCCATTCTAATTAATTTTTTCGCTAAAGTCAGATGATTAAATATGGGTTAAATTCAGCGAAATTGAAGTATCAAAACTTGAAGATGAAGCAGTCTCATTTCCTGTTTTTGCATAAGCAATGGCTGTTGCCTTAGATTTACTAGATTTGAGACTACCCACTTTTTTAACCTCTGTTTTGGTATTAGTAATCGTATAAGTCATCTCACCGATAGCACCAGCACCAGCACCAGCTACGGCATATTCAGACCCCGTTGCTGTCATTGTATTTGTACTAGCGAAAACTCTGCGACCACCTAATACAATATTGCTTTCAGTAATGGGTTGTAAATAACTTAAGTCAGAGATGATTAAGAAACTGCTCATATCTACCTCACAAAAAGTTTTAAGCAAACTGAATATATTTGATGATTTACGCGAAATTTCAGGAAAAAACCGGGTACTATTGTCATTCTAATAATAGAGTTAATATCTAGGTTTTTTCTGGCAATATATTAGTTATTAACGATAAAAACCAACGCCAGAAACATAATTTTAGATTCCGACGTTAGTTTATTTTGATAAGTCAATATATTGCTATCAGTTCAAAAAAGCAGTTTATTACCACGGGAAGCTATAGCTATTACCAGTGCCAGAAGTAGAAGTGGCATTAGAGAACGAGGTATGATCGTCAGTAAAGGTGCTAGTGATTGCCTGAGAAGATGTATTATTACCCTCAGCAAGTGCATCTGCTTCAGCACCAGCAAAGTTTCCTTTAACATCAACGGTAGAGGCTAATTTCAGCTTGATTTTCAATTTTTGTTTTGTAGAAGTGTAGGTGCTCTCGCCAAAGTAATAGCCACCTTGAATGTTTTCTTGAGCAGTTTCTAAGTAGTTCAGATCAGAAATAATCATTGGTTTTGTCCTGTTTAGAGTTAGTGTTTTTTGGTTTTCCTCTTACCTAATTTAGATTGCCTTGTGGTCTTTGTGTTGCCATTTTGGCAGAATCTTTATTGGGTAACAGCTTTGTTTTTGTATTATCAATTTATCAAAGTCAACCCAGATTGTCTTGCCATTTTGGCAGAATCTTTTTCTGTTTGGCTGAACAACCTTGTGTTCCTTTGATGTTGTTAATATAGCTAGGCTTTTTTCACCTATGTTGCCATTGTGGCAGATTAATTTTGACGGGTGCGAAAACCCTAGAAACTAGCCTAATCCAATATTATTTATATAAAATCAAAAAAATTATGCTTTTTTACTTTTTTACAAGTTATCTATAAAAAAACTGCCATTTTGGCAACAACGATCTTGATAACTTAGTTACAATCTGATTTGACTGATAAAGTGTTCAAAATTGGTAAATAATACCTAATCTGAAAGTTCTTGAATTTTTGGATTTTTACCACATCAACTTATTTCCTTTCATGGCAAATGAGCAATATTACCAACAGTTCGAGCGATATTCTCGTCATCCTAGATGAGCTTATAAATACAGTATCTCCAACTACCACAATTAACTCCCCCGATGCCAATTTTCAGGGGAGTAGTTCTAGTTCTAGTTCTAGTTCTATTGTCAATGACATCGGTGCGGGAGGAGAAAGTCAAGCTACCACAACTTCCCCAACCGGAGAAGTCCAAAACAGTAGTGAGTCTGTATTTATTCCTGATGCTACTTCTAGTGAAGCGACAGCAACAGCTATTAGTGGTACGGATATATTACCCACGACAGAGACAACCGTAATCCTAGAACCTGATAATAATAATAACGATAATAATTCTAGTTCTAGTATCTTAATTCAGATTAGTCCAGAACCGAATCCTTTGACCTTTGTGGCTTCTGAAATTGAACGCATACCACAACTCGGTAGTATCGAAAATGATCAACTCATTGGTAGCAATGAGAATGACTCAATACTCGGACTTAAAGGCGCCGATAAAATTGAAGGTAGAAATGGAACAGACTTATTACAAGGAAACGAAGGTAATGATACTCTTGATGGAGGAGATGATCAAGATTTTGTTAGAGGGGGAAAAGGCAATGATATCTTAATCGGTGGCAACGGTGATGATATTCTGATTGGTGATCTAGGTCAGGATGAATTAATAGGAGGAGCAGGTGCGGATGTATTCGTTTTAAGCACAAATCCCAATTTCCCCAACACCAACCCGAATTTAGCAGATATAATTACAGACTTTAATGCAGATGAAGCTGATCAGATTGGATTGTCGGAAAACTTAATCGCACAACCGTTAATATTAGAAACCTTTGATTCTGATGCTGATGGTAATCTTGATGCTACCGTAATTAAACTCAGTAGCGATAGTCAATCTGAAGTTCTGGGTGTTGTGTTAGGTACAGTTTCTGACAATGGACAAACAAAATTAACGTCAGCCGATTTTATAGTAATTTCTAACGATCTGCTAATGTTAAGCTAAAAGAGTTGGGATTACCACAAATGATCATGGTTCAACTTTCCAAAGACTTACTTGATGATGAGGAAATTATTGGTTTCCTAAAACGAAATCTGGAATTTAAGGAAGTCTATCAGAAGATATTGTCTCAAAAAGTAATCAATCAAGTTGCTGAGGAAAGAGCAATTACGGTAACGGCTGAAGAAATTCAAACCCAAGCTAACCAAGAACGTTATGAAAAACGCTTAGAAAAGGCGACGGATACCTTAGCTTGGTTAGCTGACCAAATGCTCACTTCCGATGACTGGGAAGCGGGAATTCGAGAACGTCTTTTATCCCAAAAATTAGCAGAATTTTTATTTTCTAAAGAAGTTGAAAAATACTTTATTCAAAATCGCTTGAATTTTGAGCAAGTTTCATTATATCAAATTATTGTTCCTTATGAACGCTTGGCTAGAGAATTATTTTATCAAATAGAAGAAGAAGAAATTAGTTTCTATCATGCCGCCCATTTATATGATATTGACCCTAAACGTCGTGAACAATGCGGATATGAAGGTAAACTGTATCGTTGGGGATTAAAAGCGGATTTTGCAGCAATTGTATTTGGTTCAACTCCCGGAGAAATATTAAGTCCAGTCAAAACTGACCAAGGTTATCATTTAATCTTAGTTGAGGAGTTTATTCAAGCTGAATTAACTCCTCAACGTTATCAAGAGATTCTTCAAAAACTATTTAAAGATTGGTTAGCTAGTGAATTAAATTATCGGCTTTATAACGCTTAAAAATTTGCTTTGACGTTATTTATTAAAGCCTAATAAGATGCACGCTTAAACTAATAAATTAACAAGATTAATCAGATAAATTTGATTTCTTTTTCCAGCCTAATGCTATTCCTAATGCACCCATAATTAATAACCCAATGGATGTTGAAGGTTCAGGTGCTTTGACTATTGTTGAACTGGTTTGATAGGCAATTAATGTCAGGTTTTGACCTTCACTAAGCTGACGAGAATATAATCCTGATAACAAAATATTGACAGAGGCTTGATTTTCTTCAGCGTTTGTCGTTTCCAACAGCGATAATTCAAACCCATTACTTTTCTCTATGGATAAATCATAGTTGTTAGCAGAATTTAATGAGCTATTTAGACTAAAGAAATCTAACAAAGTATCGGTAGAGTCTTCAAACAAATAGAAAGCGATATAATTTGCTGCTTGAGTCGATTCTTGTTGCAGTGATTTTTGGGTTCCTAAACTTAAAATCGATAAAAAATCAAAAGAAAATTCTTGATTTTCAGCAATTTCAAATTGATAACCAATAGCTGCTGCTTGACTTTGAGCCCAACCTAAATATTCTTGACCTTCTCCCACAGTTATCGCTTGAGAACTATTGTTAGCCAGGGGAAAACAATAGTCAGGTTCTAAACAAAAATTAACATCAAAATAGGCATTAGCATTGGCTTCAGCGAATACAGTTCCTGGAAAAGCTAATGCTAGGGTTTGAGTATCTGTAAACGTGGAAATGCTGGTAGGAACTTGACTAAAATTATAAATTAAAGTTTCGGCTTCAGCCGTAGCTAATGTGCCAGCAAAACTAGGGGAAATACTACTTAATAAAGCAATGACAGGAGTGGCTACTATGAATGATTTCATAGTAGATTTGGATGGAATATTCATGTTAAATTTTCTGGATTAAATTTTCAATCAGCAAGTATTAAGGGATCAATACCGATAATCAATAGATTTAATATAGTCTAGTAACCCAGGAAATTAAAAGGGTGTAATTTAAAGATTTTAGTTTTTTTTGTAAAGATCCCATAAAATCTTTAGGTGCAAAAACAGATGGTGATTTTCTCTGATTACACCCAAAGCTATTTCTGTGAAAATGCGCTCTCTCACTTCTCTACAACAATTAAAGCTGTCCTAAGATTTGCATCAATTTTTTAAGTTCAATAGCCGTTAAATCTCGCCATTGACCGGGTTGGAGTCCGTTTAACGTTAAATGTGCGATCGCCACTCTCACTAACCGTAACGTCGGAAACCCCACCGCCGCCGTCATTTTCCGCACTTGACGGTTACGACCCTCCGTTAACGTCAGTTCTAGCCAAGCTGTCGGTACGGTTTTACGAAATCGAATCGGAGGATCACGAGGCGGTAAACTGGGTTCTGTGGGGAGTAATTGCACTTGAGCAGGTTTTGTCCGATAATCCGATAATTGCACCCCCCGACTCAACTGTTGTAAGGCGATTTTGTCGGGTATGCGTTCTACCTGTACCCAATAGGTTCGAGGATGGGCAAATTTAGGATCAATTAACCGATGTTTAACTAAATTATGATTGGTTAATAATAATAATCCTTCACTATCTCGATCCAAGCGTCCAACGGGGTAAACGTTCGGAATTGAAATAAAATCTTTGAGGGTTTTACGCGGAGTCGTTGTCGGATCTTCATCGGTAAACTGACTCAAAACATCATAAGGTTTGTAAAACAAAATATATCGGTAGGACATAAGTGCAATTCGTTTTTATCAAGTTTGATCCATTAAAAATGCTAGAGCTTGTAATTTTATATTGACGAAAACATCAAGTTTGGCTTACAATAGAAAAAGGTTCCATTCGATCTGATGCAGACAAACTGCAAAAAATTGTTAAGCTCGTCGGTGGCAATGGAGATCCATCATAGTCACAACCGAAGCAAAACTGCTACCATACCAGTTATGCAGACTAGCATCTAGGGTGGCTGGGACGCTTACCGTTAACCGTTACTTAAAATTACAGCGAATGGCTACAGTAAAAGATAATTCTAGTTCTGAAAAGAAAAAAGCTCTAACCCAAGTTTTAAACCAAATTGAGCGTAGCTTTGGTAAAGGTGCTATTGTCCGCTTAGGGGACGCCACCCGGATGAAAGTGGAAACCATTCCCAGTGGCGCATTAACCCTAGACTTAGCCTTGGGAGGGGGTTTACCCAAGGGACGGGTGATTGAAATCTATGGGCCAGAAAGTTCGGGTAAAACTACATTAGCTTTACACGCGATCGCAGAAGTCCAAAAAGCCGGAGGAGTCGCCGCCTTTGTAGACGCCGAACACGCCCTAGATCCTAGCTATGCGGCTGTCTTAGGCGTCGATACCGAAAATTTACTCGTTTCTCAACCGGACACCGGAGAAATGGGTTTAGAAGTGGTGGATCAGTTGGTGCGGTCTGTGGCTGTTGATATTATTGTGATTGACTCCGTTGCTGCTTTAGTTCCCAGGGCTGAAATTGAAGGGGATATGGGGGACGCTCACATGGGGTTACAAGCTCGGTTAATGAGTCAAGCCTTACGCAAAATTACGGGTAATATTGGTAAGTCGAATTGTACCGTGATTTTCCTCAACCAATTGCGTCAAAAAATTGGTGTTGTCTATGGAAACCCGGAAACCACAACCGGAGGTAATGCGTTAAAATTCTATGCCTCTGTACGTTTAGATATTCGTCGAATTCAAACTTTAAAACGGGGAACCGATGAGTACGGAATTCGGGCTAAAGTTAAAGTTGCTAAAAATAAAATCGCCCCGCCTTTTCGGATTGCAGAATTTGATATTATTTTTGGAAAAGGGATTTCTACCTTGGGTTGTTTAGTTGATTTAGCGGAAGAAACAGGGGTATTAAAACGCAAAGGAGCTTGGTATAGTTATAACGGTGATAATATTGGTCAAGGACGAGATAAAACCCTAACCTATTTGGAAGAAAATCCAGCCTTGGCGACGGAAATTGAACAAAAAGTTAGAGGGGCTTTAGACAGTGGTGCTGTGGTTTCAGCCAATTCTGTCACCCAAGTTGATAGTCATGATGAAGAAGAGTTTGATAGCAGTTCAGAAGAAGAATAATTGATGTTGATGGGGGTAGGTTGATAACGGTTACAAAACCCGCCTTTTCCCCGTAGAGACGTGCCATGGCACGTCTCTACATAACTTGTTGATTTTGTCAAGCGGGTCATTTCGGATTAAACCGTTTCTTCTAAAAACTCGTGCATCGCCACACAGAAATTTGGTCAGAGAATCAAGATATTTTACAACACCATAAGGGTTTTAGCCCCTGTTTCTGCATATAGACACACTAAGCCCTTGGATGCCATCTTCTTAAGTATACCAGAACCCCTAGAAACTCGTCAACTATTTGAGAGTTATTTTCATTAAAATATCAGGATTTCCTGACAATCTTTTAAAAATCCAATTTATTTAAAATAAATAATTAGTAAAACTAATATAAAAATCCTGAAATGTCTGCTACAAATAATTGCTATTCCCCATTCGTAATTCGTAATTCGTAATTCGTAATTCCCTTTAACTCTTATTAATATTCTGCATAACCCACTTCATCTAAACGCTCTTGTTTTTCCAGAACAGATTGCTTGAGATTTTCTCGATAATCTAAAACCTTTTGTAATAGTTCAGAATCATGACTGGCTAATATTTGTACCGCTAATAAACCCGCATTTTTAGCATTGCCGATCGCTACCGTTGCCACCGGAATTCCCCCCGGCATTTGTACAATAGAATAGAGAGAATCAACCCCCTGTAACGTGCGAGTTGTCACCGGAACTCCAACTACAGGTAGAGGCGTTAAAGAAGCTACCATTCCGGGTAGATGCGCTGCCCCTCCTGCCCCGGCAATAATAACCTTCAGACCTCGCAGATGGGCAGTTTTCGCGTACTCAAACATCCGTTCTGGGGTGCGGTGCGCCGAAACAATTGCCACCTCATGGGAAATCCCAAATTCTTCACACACGGCGATCGCAGCACTCATCGTGGGTAAATCAGAATCACTCCCCATGATAATCCCCACAACAGGAGGAGTAGAGTTAGAAAATAATGATGTAGAGTTCAAAGTCTTAAATTATTCCTCATGACAACAACACAACAGCAAGACACTGCTACCTTCGATATTATCAATGTCCGTCTCCCTGGATCACAAAATTTACAACAAGTTTTAATTCGCCAAGGTCAAATCTATAATATTGAACCGATGAAGGTTTCGTCTCAACCTGGATCAACAGCAGAAATAGAACGGTTAGATCTCGAAGGAGATTGGCTATCCTTGGGAGGAATAGATTTACAAATTAACGGAGCATTAGGATTAGCCTTTCCCGATTTAGAACCCCAAGATTTTCCTAAATTAACCAAAATTTGTCAATACTTATGGCAACAGGGAATTGATGGTTTTATGCCTACTATTGTGACTACTTCTGTTGAGAAAATACAGCGATCGCTATCAACAATTGCCCAATTTATCCAACAGATTCCTCCAGACCAACCCACCGCTAAAATATTAGGGGTTCATCTTGAAGGGCCATTTCTCAATCCCAGTAAACGTGGGGCTCATCCCCAAGAGCATTTGTTACCCCTAACGCTGGATCATGTTCAACGGGTTCTAGGAGACTATGGAAACTGGGTTAAAATCATTACTTTAGCCCCGGAATTAGACCCCACAGGAACGGTTATTCCCCATTTGACCAATTTAGACATTATTGTGAGTTTAGGCCACTCCCAAGCCACCGCAGACCAAGCAGAACAAGCCTTTGCACTGGGGGCAACGATGGTAACTCATGCGTTCAATGCCATGCCCAGTTTACACCATCGAGAACCCGGTTTATTAGGATCGGCGTTAGTAAATCCAAAGGTTCAATCTGGCTTTATTGCTGACGGACAACACGTTTCCCCCTTAATGGTGGAGTTGCTCTTGCGAATGTCGGGAATAACCGCAACCCAGGAAACGACTAATTTAATCCCCCTGTTTTTAGTCAGTGATGCCTTAGCACCTTTGGGACTACCCGATGGTGTTTATCCTTGGGATCAACGACAAATTGAAGTCAAACAAGGAACAGCCCGTCTAAGCGATGGTACTTTAGCCGGAACCACATTACCCTTATTAATCGGGGTGCAAAATTTAGTTCAATGGAATTGTTGTAACGTCGGAGATGCGATCGCCTTAGCCACGACAGCCCCTCGACAGGCTCTAGGTCTGTTTTCTCTTATTGGTCAATCTGCTACCCATCTCTTGCGCTGGAAAGTTCATCTCTGTTCTCAAACCACCACCTTGACTTGGCAGCGACTGTTCCCTGACATCTAGCTTATGAATAATCGTCAGTCATTGCCAGGGTTGATTGTAACCTTGTTGAGATTTAATGGACTGGGATTATTTTTATTTGGGCATCTTTAAAAAGGGAATCGAAACGCTGCACAATTAGCTTTAGAAGCTGAACAGATTCGTCAGGGAATTAAGGACTTAAAAATTTACAATCGCAATCAATTTTTAAGTCCTGTAACGATTTCTTTAGGGATTGCAATATTTCCCCAACAGGGAACAACGGCAAAATTGGTGATTCAAGAGGCAGATAAAGCCTTATATCAGGCGAAAGTTCAAGGACGAGATCGGGTTGTTGTTGCCCATTAACTTCTGATCCGGCAACTTTCCCCTAAATGAAATAAAATAAAATTGAATGAGATTCACTGTTAACTTTTGTATACAAATATGGGTGAAGCCAAACGCCGAAAACAAAACCTGAAAGAGCAGTATGGCCAAGAAGAAAAGATTGTGTCTTGGCTGCCGATCACCAAAAACCAAAGCCAACAATTCATAGAGATTACCTCTAAAGCCAGTTGGTTAGGCATTGGGTTACTTGTTGCCGTCTGGGTTACGATTCGATTTATCGGCCCTGGATTGGGCTGGTGGCAAATTGATTGAGGTTCACCGGAAAGATATATTCATCTCAATCAGTGTTTCTGTGAGGAGAACTGTTTCCCAACACTGGAGATCAAAGATCCGATCCCTAGGGACTAAACTTATCAAAACTATTAAATCTTTTAATAGGTTTAGACCTAGTTTCCTTACCTTACCTTTGTGGATCAGGATCTGAGCCTCACTAGAACAGTAAAGTTAGAAAAAATTTAACGTTATTGTTTTCCTAGATACCTTATTAAACCAGTGGTTTCGTTAATCTGCAAAACATTCTGTGTTTTAACATGAGGGAGGTGATCTTTTCAATTAAGGCGGGTCAGACTAAGATTAATATTTCAGCACCAAAACCTTAAGATTATGTTAGATTCTGAAAATGATCTTAGGTGTGGTGATAGGAGGACAATTTATGTTTCTCAGACTTGCAGAACAACACCGCAAATTTGTTCAGGACTTGGTGATGAACCTCCAAGCTCTAGCCACCGTGCTAGAACGACAAGGGTATCTCGCCTCCTGCTACACCTGTGGCGGTCAGATGAATAGCGCCTCCTTCATGGTGAGTTTGGGCGAAAATCATCTGATTCGTTTCCTGGTGTCGGACTATGGAATTACCTGGACGGAAATGCGCGACGACCGGGAACTTATGAAACTAGAAGGGGCTGAAGCTATTCAACAGTTACAGGAATTGGCCAACTTAATGATTTACCGAGGAATGCCATCGGCTTCCCCCTTGGTCATGACTCCCAAACTCATCCAGCGTGTGTAGAAGACGCAAAATTTTGTGTTGTGCACCGAAGAATGATTTTGAGGGAGTATGACAACTCCCTGTAAGTGGTAATCTGAAATCAGAAGAACTGTTCCGCATTGCTCCAATCCGTTGAGGAGATTCTCTAAGATGTCAGCCGCAGCGCTTGTGAGCAACAAGATTGGAGTTTATGGTAACACTAGAATCTGATTGGCAACATCTGTTTGTTGAGACGAATAACATTCGTTTACACACGGTTACCCAAGGCGAGGGTGAACTCGTTGTACTCCTGCATGGGTTTCCTGAGTTTTGGTACGCTTGGCGCTATCAAATTCCCGCCCTAGCCCGTTATTTTAAAGTTGTTGTCCCTGATTTACGCGGTTACAACGATTCGGATAAACCGGAAAGTGGCTATGATTTAGATACCCTTTGTACTGATATTCAAGGATTAATTGAACGTCTAGGCTACGTCAAAGCTCATATCGTTGGGCATGATTGGGGCGGGTTAATTGCATGGCATTTCGCTCAAAAGTTTCCCCAATCTCTCAACCGTTTGGCGATTCTTAACGCTCCGCCCCCCCATCGTTTTGTTCAAGAATTAGTCAGTAATTTAGATCAACTTCGCCGCAGTTGGTTTGTGTTTGCCTTTCAAGTTCCGGGAATTCCTGAATGGTTAATTCAACAAAATTTAAAAGAATTTGTTACCAATGCGTTGCGAGAACACGCCATTCGTAAAGGTGCTTTTAGCGCCGAAGAAACTCAAATTTATGAAGCCGCTTTAGAAAAACCAGGGGTATTACAAGCGGCGATGAGTTATTATCGTCATTTATTTTGGCCGCCCACTTGGTTATTAGATTGGGTGCGAACTCCTCAAAAAGTGATGTCTCCCACTTTAGTATTATGGGGCAAAGAAGACTCCTTTTTAAGTCATCATCTTACTGAAGGTTTAGATCGATTAATTGCAGCCCCGTTTAAACTCCAATTAATTCCTGATTGTGGTCACTGGATGCAACAGGAAGTTCCCCAAACCGTAAATCGGGAATTGTTGAATTTTTTAAGGCGTTAGTTAGGATAGCGATCGCTCTTTAACTCCCTCAAAAAGCGATCGCCTCTCAATGCCGAGAAAATCAGCTTATATGAAATCCTGAAATGTATGCTATAGCGCTACGCGCATACGTTAGGACAATTTCTAAAGGCGGTATCCACACATTCTCGGACAGTTTTAAATTCCTTTAATCTCTTTGTAAGATATGCTAAAATATTTGCTGTAGCTAAAAATTTGCTTATAAACAGATTGACAAAAAAGTAACAGTATGCAAATCAAAAAATTAGAGTATTACGATGATGAGTACAAATGGAAGCTGGAAGAGGTAAATTTTCTGCCAAATCTCAATCTTTTAGTTGGTGTATCTGGTGTAGGTAAAACAAGAATACTTAGAGCTATTTACAGCCTAAAATCTATAGCTAATGGTGCATCTCTAAATGGTGTTAAATGGAATGTTTGTTTTATAGCCAACAATAATCTTGAATATACTTGGAGTGGAGAATTTGAAACACGAGAAAACACTATCTCTATCAATGAAACTTCGGAAGAGGACGAGCAAGTAAAACTCATAAATGAGCAATTAGTTTGTAACAATGAGAACGTTCTAATCGAGAGAATAGACTCAGAAATTATTTTTAATGGAAGCAAAACCCCTAAACTATCGCCTTTTGAAAGTGTCGTTGAACTACTCAAACAAGAAGACCAAATTGCTCCTGTGAAAGAATCATTAGATAAAATTGTACTGGCTGATTCTGGGAGTGGTGATAGAGCTTGGCGCTTGCCAGTATCTATTTTTAAGAAGTTTGAAAAAGCTTCACTATCTGCTTTGCAGGAAAGTGGTTTGCCTGTGCCAATAAAATTATCTATTCTTTACAGAACGCTTCCTGAAGAATTTAACAAGATTAAAGAAGCTTTTATATCCGTTTTCCCAAACGTCTCCGACATAAAAGTTGAGATCATTAAGGATGACGATATTCCTATTGCATTATCTAAATTACTCAAGGAAGCTACCACTGTTAGCATTAAAGAAAAAGGAATAGAAGATTGGATTGAGAATATCTCTTCAGGGATGTTGAAAACATTGATGTATATTAGTGAGTTATATCTAGCTCCTGAAAATTGCATTATCCTAATCGATGAATTTGAAAATAGCTTAGGCGTTAATTGCTTAGACAGTGTTACCGAGCTTGTACTTGATAATAAGAAGGTACAGTTTATTATTACTAGCCATCACCCTTATATAATAAACAATGTTAGTCCTGCTTACTGGAAAATAGTTACTCGGAAAGCTGGCT
Organism: Planktothrix serta PCC 8927; assembly: GCF_900010725.2. Classification (NCBI taxonomy): domain Bacteria; kingdom Bacillati; phylum Cyanobacteriota; class Cyanophyceae; order Oscillatoriales; family Microcoleaceae; genus Planktothrix; species Planktothrix serta. Next base: position 23,963 of record NZ_LR734883.1, read on the forward strand.
TGGTGACTGCCAAAAATTCAAAAGACTTTCATATATCTGAATCCAGACAAAAAGCTTTCATTGATTTGATCAATGTTTTAGAGGACGAAGCAGACCTATAGGAGTAGTGATGAATATTTACTTTTTGGTTGAGGGAAAGAGTACGGAGAGAAAGATATATCCAAAATGGCTTGAATATCTAATTCCTAATCTAGTAAGGGTTCAGTATTATGATCAAGTCGAAAATAACAACTATTATCTAATCAGTGGAGAAGGATATCCTAAAATTCTATATGACGGACTTGAAAACGCTGTTGATAAGATTTTAGAAGCTCCAAGATACGATTATCTCGTTATATGTGTTGATGCTGATGAGGAGTCAGTAGAGGAAAGGACTCAATATATACGTGAGTTTATTAGTGGTAAAGAAATCAATTTAGGAAAGACTAAAGTTGAAATTATTATACAAAATCGCTGTATAGAAACTTGGTTGCTGGGTAATAAAAGGATTTTTGACTCTAGGCAACCATTAGATTTGTCATTGGCAAGATATGTAAACTACTATGATGTCTCTCAGAAAAATCCTGAAGAGATGGGAAAGAATGAAATGAGAAATCATGCTGACTTCCATTATGAATACTTAAGAGAAGTTTTTAGATCAAAAAATACAACATATAGCAAGAAGAATCCGAAGGATGCTAAAGAGAAATACTATTTTGAAGAACTACAAAAAAGAGTACGAGATCAACCTGAAGACCTTAAAACTTTTCAGTTCTTTCTAGAGTTCTGTGAAAGAGTCAAAAATATTATGATTCAAAGGGCTAAGGAGCAGTAGTCAACATAAGAAATAATTAGATCAGAAAAGTGATCGCACTTCTACTCTGTCAGCCCCACTCCTGTTAATCAATGGACTGCTTTGATAAACAGTCTCTTATTATCAGTAAGGTGGTTTATACAGATAGCGATCACAAACTGACGGGGTTGTCACCCCGTCAGGTTAACACCCCAAGCTATTAAATCTGTGACTGGATGGGATTTTATTTTAGATGCCCTATCTGTAGCATACATTTAAGGATTTCATATTAGAATTGTTTCCGTCTTCGTCCCTCTGCATCCGCAGCTATTATCGCCGCCAACACAGTTTCCGGGCTGATTTCACAAGGTTCATTATGGATGGTTTCACCTGTTCCACAGGCCCGCTCTGCTGCTAATAATAAACGATCGCGGCTGACTCCTTCCAGTCCGATATCCGCTAAAGTCGTCGGTAGTCCGATGGACTCACAGAAACTGAACACCCGATCAATCACAGGACTAGGGCGATCGGTTAAAATTAACATCGCCAGCACCCCAAAAGCCACTTTTTCGCCGTGCCAGAATTTCTGAGTTTCTTCTAAAACCGTAAACCCATTATGAATGGCATGGGCTGCGGCTAGTCCGCCACTTTCAAAACCCAGTCCACTCAGTAACGTATTGGCTTCGATAATTCGTTCTAAGGCGGGAGTGACTACCTGTTGTTCACAGGCTATTTTCCCATAAACGCCATATTCGAGCAAGGTTTCGTAGCACAAATGAGCCAAACTAAAAGCAGTCATCGGCCCCATGCGTCCGGTCATATTTTTAGCCCGTTTAATCTGACAGTCTTCGGCTTCAAACCAAGTCGCCAGGGCGTCTCCCATCCCGGCTACCAAGAAGCGGACAGGGGCTTGAGCGATAATATGGGTATCGACTAAAACCAGATCGGGGTTACGCGGTAATACCAGATAACGCTCCCAAACCCCTTCCGGGGTATAAATCACCGATAGGGCACTACAGGGGGCATCGGTGGAAGCAATAGTTGGAACAATAGCGACGGGAAGATGAAGATGATAGGCGGTGGCTTTTGCCGTGTCGATGGTTTTTCCTCCTCCAATACCAACAATTAAATCAACTTGCTGAATTTTACCTAAACTCACCATCCGTTGAATTTCATGATCGCAACATTCACCTCCAAAACGTTCGAGATAAATCTCGATTTTTCCCTGGGTGAACTCCTCAACAATAGGTTGCAATTGAGGAAAAATAACGGGGCCCATCATCACTAGGGCTTTGTGACCTAAACGACTTAATTCTTCTCCCAGAAACCGGATCGCATGATTGCCTTGAACATATCGGGCTGGGAAGATAGCTGTAGTAATCACGGTTTGCTCCTTGTTCAAAACGAACACTCTTACTCACCGCAGAAGTCACGAACAATAAAAAATAACGAACCGTAGACGTACAGAGACACACAAAGAGAAATTCATCACAATTCCCCGGAAATCTCTGTTCCAGATAGTTTCTTAATGGGTCTGTCTCGCCTGAAACGCTTGAAACTAGAACCAAGACCTTAAAAATTTGATGATTAAACTTCAAAAAAACCGTAGCTGTTAACCAGCCTAGCATTTTATTATACTTTAGTCCCGGTTCATAGCATATATTGTAAACTATCACTCTTAAATAGTCAATTATTTTCAATAATTTGTTACATTTTTTTTGCGAATCAAACTCCTTAAACTAAAAGGGAAAAAGAGATTTTTGTTAGGGAAGAAGACGGGGTTTCTGAAACAATCTCAATAGGATGTAACTGATCAACGGTCAACCGTCAACGGTCAACCGTCAACAACCCCCACTTTGGAATGTTCCCGCTTTTTGTTACAATCTGTAAACAAATGGTTAAGGAAAAGGGCAGTCTAAAAGATGCGGGTTGCGATCGCAGGAGCAGGTTTAGCGGGCATGACTACGGCAATAGACCTCGTAGATGCCGGACACGAAGTCGAAATTTTTGAATCTCGCCCCTTTGTGGGTGGGAAAGTCAGCAGTTGGATAGATGCCGATGGCAACCATATTGAAATGGGGTTGCACGTCTTTTTTGGCTGCTACTATAACTTATTTGAACTGATGCGAAAGGTGGGAGCCATTGACAACCTCCGGTTAAAAGACCATACCCACGTTTTTGTCAATACCGGAGGAAAAACCGGAAGTTTAGACTTTCGCTTCATTACCGGAGCCCCCTTTAACGGGTTGAAAGCCTTTTTCACCACTTCCCAACTCTCGGTACTGGATAAATTACAAAATGCGATCGCATTAGGGACTAGCCCGATTGTCCGAGGGTTGGTAGACTTTGAAGGGGCGATGAAAATTATCCGCGAATTAGATCGGGTGAGTTTTGCCGACTGGTTTCGCAGTCATGGCGGTTCTGAAGGCAGTTTAAAACGGATGTGGAACCCCATTGCCTATGCGTTAGGATTTATCGATACCGAGGAAATTTCTGCTCGGTGTATGTTAACGATTTTCCAATTTTTTGCCGCAAAAACAGAGGCGTCTGTATTGCGAATGTTGGAAGGATCTCCAGCCGAATATTTGCATAAACCCATTGTTAACTATTTAGAACAACGAGGAGTAAAAATTCACACCCGGCGTCGAGTTCGAGAACTTCAATTTGAGGAAATCGACGGGAAAACTTATATTACCGGAATGATAGTAGCAAAAGGGGATACAGAAGAAACCATTATTGCAGATGCTTATGTTTGCGCTGGCGATGTTCCCGGTGTGCAGAAAATGATTCCTTCTGCTTGGCGAAAATGGTCGGAATTTGACAATATTTATAAATTAGAAACCGTTCCCGTAGCAACGGTACAACTGCGGTTTGATGGTTGGGTAACGGAATTAAATGATCCCGAAAAACGTCAACAACTAAAACAAGCGGCTGGCATTGACAATTTATTATATACGGCTGATGCAGATTTCTCCTGTTTCTCCGATTTAGCGTTATCGAGTCCGGCAGATTATTATCGAAAGGGACAAGGATCTTTATTGCAATTAGTGTTAACTCCGGGTGATCCGTTTATTAAACAAAATAACGAAGAAATTGCCCACCATGTTCTCAAACAAGTTCAGAATTTATTTCCCAGTTCCCGTGAACTGAATATGACTTGGTATAGTGTGGTGAAATTAGCTCAATCTCTATATCGAGAAGGGCCGGGAATGGATGCCTATCGTCCGAGTCAAAAAACTCCGGTTGCTAATTTCTTTTTAGCCGGAAGTTACACGCAACAAGATTATATTGATAGTATGGAGGGGGCAACAATTTCGGGACGACAAGCGGCTAAAGCCATATTAGAAACCAGTTTTCCTCATCTAAAACCTTCTCCTGTCGTTGTTTAATGATCAGGGGGGTTAAAGAAACTGGGTTTCTAATCGTGATATAGGATAAAATTAACCTATATCCTTCATAAACCCGGTTTCTATATTATATTACATCGATTTAATATTATGGCTGATTGGTTAGAACATAGTGTCCAAGTTGAAGTTCCAGTTCCCATTGATGTGTCGTGGAATTTATGGTCAGATTTGGAACAAATGCCCCGATGGATGAAATGGATTGATTCGGTTACAATTTTAGAGGATAATCCTGATTTATCTCGCTGGAAATTAGCGACGGGGAATTTTGAATTTAGTTGGTTATCACGGATTTTAAAACAAATTCCTAATCAAATTATTCAATGGGAATCAGTAGATGGTTTACCGAATCGGGGAGCAATTCGGTTTTATGATCGTCATGGGAGTAGTATTGTTAAATTGACGATTTCTTATGCGATCCCCGGAATTTTAGGACAACTGATGGATAATTTATTTTTGGGGGGGATAGTAGAGTCAACGATTCAAAAAGATTTAGAACGATTTAGAGATTATGCCATAGAATTCTATAGTAATTCTTTGAATTAATATATAAAAATCCCTATTATGAATTTACCGTCGTTTTTATGGCTATGGAAAATAGCGGCTTGGTCAATGGGATGTTCGGTCTTCGCTTACCTTGTATTAGCGATGACGGGAGGATGGATGCTGTATTCACGCCAAAGTAAACAACCTCGACCCAAGGGACTCAGAACACTGCATTATTTTGTGGGTGCGGGGATGGTGTGTTTAGTTTTGGCTTTACTGGCGATTGGTTTAGTGGGAACCTTGGGATATTATGGCAGTTTAGGACATTCGATTCATCTGGCTGCGGGATTAATTGTGGTGAGTTTAGTGTTAGGATCGGGTTGGAGTGCTACCCAAATTAATCCTAAAAATCCTTGGGCGCGATCGCTCCACATTAGCCTGAATATAGGTTTATTTTTTGCTTTTACTGCGGTATCTTTATCTGGGTGGGTGATCGTACAGAAATATTTACCTTAAGCCTAAATTCAATTCAAAACTTGATCATTAATTGAACTAAATTAACAATTTTTCATCAGACTTAATCCGATGAAAAATAAAATATTAACTCTTAACATTAACTCTTAACTCCTGTTTAGACTCCCTAAACAAAGCCATACTGAAAGGCCCGAAGGAACATCTCTACGGACTCCAAAAGCCAAGATACAATGAGGATAGGAATTGATTTCAGTGGAAATACGGTTCAGCGATTGAAACCCGTGTAACTGTTAATTTCCGATCTACGATCAGTGCAAAATCGTTTCCTTTAGAGGATGGGTGCAAATACAACCTCGTTCACTGCCAAATAGCACATCTAAGGTCACACCGCCATGAAATTGCGAAAGAAAACACTGCTCATTATTGGTGCAGCCCTGATTGGGTTAATCGTGGCGATGTACATTACCGCCTCTATGTTGCTGGTGCATGATTTTCGCCACCTAGAAAGCCAATATGTCCGTCAAGATGTTGTCCGGGCTTTAAATGCGATTAATGATGACTTAGATAGTTTAGATTTGATCGCCCAGGATCAGGCTAAATGGGATGACACTTATCGGTTTATTGATGCTCAAAACCGCCAATATGTGGTTTCTAACTTAGTTGATACCACCTTCGCCGATTTACGGCTCAACCTATTTATCCTGATGAACCCCAAAGGTGAAATTATTTTTAGTAAGGGGTTTGATTCCCAACGCCGTCAGGAAACACCGATCCCCCCCAGTGTATCTTCGTATCTTACCTTAAATAGCCCCCTTTTAGCGAGTCTCAAACAACCACATTTAACTCCCTCTCCCATTCAAGGAATTATTGTTTTACCCGAAAGTCCTTTATTGGTGGTTTCCCGACCGATTTTAACCAGTACCGCCACCGGGCCAAGTCGAGGGGTATTAATTTTAGGGCGTTATCTCGACGCCCCTGAGATTCAACGATTAGCTGAAATTACTCAACTGTCATTGACTCTTGATCGGATTTCGGAAGGAATGGCCAGTAATCCCTTTCTATTGTCTCCTCAAATTCAACCCTACGCAGAAGCAATTATTGATCCTCAAGCCATTCGGTTGCACTCTTTAAATGCAGAAACTGCGATCGCATCAGCCACAATAGCAGATTTGAATGGAGAACCAAAATTATCTTTACAAGTTCAAGTTCGTCGTCCAATTTATCAACAAGGTCAAACGACTTTAGCCTATTTCACTTTATTTTTATTAGTCGTGGGGTTAATTTTCGGAGGAATCACCCTATTATTATTAGAAAAATTAGTGCTGGCTCGACTCACCGCTTTAAATAGTTCGGTTAACCAAATTGGGGAAAGTGGAAATTTAGCCTTAAGAATTACCGTAGCCGGAAAGGATGAATTATCGAGTTTAGCCGAGGCTATTAATGGAATGTTACAAGCTTTAGCCGATGCTCAATCTCAAGGTCAAGAAAGTGAACAACGCTATCGATTAATGGCGGAAAATTCAACCGATATGATTACCCGCCATTCTCCCGAAGGGGTATTTTTATATGCGTCTCCGGCTTGTCGCACTTTATTAGGATATGAGCCGGAAGAATTAATCGGAAATCCGTTACCCTGTTTCATCCATCCTGATGATTTAGATGTGATTGTTAAAGCTTATCGTATTATTTTACAACAAAATGTTATCTACACTATTGAATATCGGATTAGTCATAAAAACGGCGATTATATTTGGTTTGAAACCACCAGTAGTGCGATTCGGGATCTGACAACCGGAAGCGTTCAGGAAATAATCGGAGTATCCCGCGATATTACTGAACGCAAACAACGAGAACAACAACTTCAAGACAGTGAATCTTCTATTAGAGCACTTTATCAAATTACCTCTTGTCAGGACTTCACTTTTGAAACTCGACTACAACAGATTTTAGAATTAGGCTGTGCTAAATTTGGTTTAGAATATGGAATTTTATCCCATGTTCAAATCGATGGGAACAGGGAACAGGGAACAGGGAACAGGGAACAGGGAATAGGAAATTACGAAATTTACCCCCGCTTAGAAGAGAGTCAAGAAGTTGATTATACCTATAAAATTATAGCCGTAGCTGCCCCGAATCAATCCATTCAAGCCGGACAAATTTATAAGTTAGAAGATACCTTTTGTCAAATCACAATTCGAGCTAAACAACCCCTTTATTTTGAATCGATTAAATTTTCGGGTATACCCTTTTGTCCGGCTCATAAAATCCTCCCCATTGAAGCTTATATGGGGACTCCGGTGATTGTGGATGGAGACGTATACGGAACCCTGTGTTTTTGGAGTTCTCAAGCTTTATCTGAGCCATTTCAAGCGGTAGATCGAGATTTATTAAAATTAATGGCACAATGGATCGGCGGTGAAATTGAACGTCAAGAAACCGCTAGTGCTTTAGCAAAGGCACGGGATCAAGCTTTAGCAGCAACCCGGGCAAAAAGTGAATTTTTGGCAACAATGAGTCATGAAATTCGCACGCCTATGAATGCTGTTATTGGGATGACGGGGTTACTGTTAGATACCACCTTAACCCCCATGCAGCAGGATTTTGTAGAAACGATTCGGAGTAGTAGCGATGCGTTATTATGTTTAATTAATGATATTTTAGATTTTTCTAAAATTGAATCAGGAAAGCTGGATTTAGAAAATCATCCTTTTAATTTAAGAACTTGTATTGAAGAATCTTTAGATTTATTAGTCACTAAAGCAGCGAGTAAAAATCTGGATTTAGCCTATTTAATTGATCCTTGTACCCCGAATCAAATTATTGGAGATATGGCAAGATTACGCCAAATTTTAGTTAATCTCCTGAGTAATGCGGTGAAATTTACTGAGAGTGGAGAAGTGGTTGTGTCCGTAACGGCTGAAAAACTCGATGATCCGAGTAATGATCAACCTCAAAATTTACAAAAATATCCAGATAAAGATAGTTCTATTAATCATTCTATATCCTGTTCTTTCTATGAAATTAAAGTTGCGGTTCAAGATACCGGAATTGGCATTCCCTCGAATGGAATGGATCGGTTATTTCAGTCTTTTAGTCAAGTAGATTCTTCGATTAATCGTCAATATGGAGGAACAGGTTTGGGATTAGCGATTAGTAAACGATTAGCTGAACTCATGGGGGGTCAAATGTGGGTGGAAAGTCGAGGCGCAATAGCTGGAGATCCTCCAGAGAATTTTAAACTTGAACAATCTTTAGATTCTTTTTGTATATTAGATGGAGAAGGTGCAGACGAAGAGGAGAATAAAACCGAAAAAATTACCGAGACTCGCCCAGGTTCAACCTTCTATTTTACTGTTGTTGCTCAGTCTTGTTCAAATTTATCTCCTGAATGGTCAACGCTACATGAGTTAGCGGGAAAACGGTTATTAATTGTAGATGATAATGTTAGTAGCCGACAAATGTTAAAGCTGCAAACCCAAGCTTGGGGAATGTCAAGCCAAACGGTTAAAAATGGGGCGAAGGCGTTGGAATGGTTGCAGCGTAAACAGTTTGATGTGGCAATTATTGAAATGCAAATGGCGGCGATAGATGGGTTAACCTTAGCAAAACAAATTCGTCAATTACCCTCCTGTCAAAATTTACCCTTAATTTTATTAACATCAGTGGGGGGAAAAAATTTAGGGAAATCTAAATCGATTGAAATTGCAGCTTGTTTAAATAAACCGATTAAACAATCCCAACTTTATAACGTTTTAATTAATATTTTGGGAGGCGAACCTTTAGAGGTTCATGTTCAAAGTCAAACCTATTTACACAGTCGAAATCGGGGAACGTTACGACCCTCACAGGATATTCCTTTATTAGCGGAAAAATTACCTTTACGCATTTTATTAGCAGAAGATCATCTGGTTAATCAAAAAGTTGCGTTACAAATTTTACAACGGATGGGATATCGGGCGGATGTGGCGGGGAATGGTTTTGAAGTCTTAGAAGCGTTGCGTCGTCAACCTTATGATGTGATTTTAATGGATATGCAAATGCCGGAAATGGATGGGTTAGAAGCGTCCCGTCAGATTCAAAAATTATATGGAAATCCTCAGCAATCTCAACTGATGCGACCTCGAATTATTGCGGTGACAGCGAATGCAATGGAAAGCGATCGCAATGAATGTATGAATGCGGGAATGGATGATTATATTAGTAAGCCGATCCGCATGGAACAGTTAATCCAAGTTCTGAGTAAATGTCAACCTCTTCAAGACCTTCCTGTTACTTTAGATTCTGAAACAACGAACTATAAACCCTTAAATGTTACTTTAAATCAACAATTACCTTTAATAACAATTACTTCAACTCCAACGATTTTGGATGCTAAAGTTTTACAAGGATTACGAGAGGTAGAAGCCCTGGAAGAAGTGATTGAAATTTATCTTGATACCGCCCCGGAACTCTTAGAAGCTATTGCAATTGCGATCGCTAATATTGATGCTAAGGAATTACAACCCGCCGCCCATTCTCTAAAATCAATTAGTGGAACTCTCGGCGCTTTTAGTTTGTCAGAACAATGTCAAAAATTAGAAACTCTAGCGCGTCATTATAATCAAACTCAAAATCCTTTATCCCTAGCCGAAACTGAAACGCTCTACACCCAAATTCAAACGGAATTTGAGCAAGTTAAAATTGCATTACAAGCAGAATTAATATGAAATCCAATTGAAAAGAGGGCGGGTTTAGTCAGATTCTTGATCAGAATTGAATATTGTTACAGAACCCGCCCCTACATTTTATTGTTGAAAAAATGCGATCGCATTTGAGTAATAATCAACAATTAAACCGTAGGGGCGGGTTCCGAGACCAGCTTTAATGATTAGTAATTATCTCCCTAAACCCGCCCTCTATTCTCAGGCGATCGCATTGAAAAGAGGGCGGGTTTAGTCAGATTCTTGATCAGAATTGAAGATAATTACAGAACCCGCCCCTACATTTTATTGTGGAAAAAATCTGATCGCATTTGAGCAATAATCAACAATTAAACCGTAGGGGCGGGTTCCGAGACCAGTTTTAATGATTAGTAATTATCTCCCTAAACCCGCCCTCTATTCTCAGGCGATCGCATTGAAAAGAGGGCGGGTTCCGAGACCAGCTTTAATGATTAGTAATTATCTCCCTAAACCCGCCCTCTATTCTCAGGCGATCGCATTGAAAAGAGGGCGGGTTTAGTCAGATTCTTGATCAGAATTGAATATTGTTACAGAACCCGGCCCTACATTTTGTTGTGGAAAAAATGCGATCGCATTTGAGCAATAATCAACAATTAAACCGTAGGGGCGGGTTCCGAGACCAGCTTTAATGATTAGTAATTATCTCCCTAAACCCGCCCTCTATTCTCAGGCGATCGCATTGAAAAGAGGGCGGGTTTAGTCAGATTCTTGATCAGAATTGAAGATAATTACAGAACCCGCCCCTACATTTTATTGTTGAAAAAATCCGATCGCATTTGAGTAATAATCAACAATTAAACCGTAGGGGCGGGTTCCGAGACCAGCTTTAATGATTAGTAATTATCTCCCTAAACCCGCCCTCTATTCTGCTTCTAAGAGGGGTGGGTTTAGTATTGAAAAGGGAAAAGGGAAAAGGGAACAGGGAACAGTAAGAATTAAAAATTACGAATTACGAATTAATTGAATTAATCATTCGTAATTCGTAATTCGTAATTATTAGTTGACTATTGACAACCCTTTTCCTAAAACTCTTAAATCCCAGCACCATCTAAAAACTCTTGAATGGTACGATCTTGAAGACGGCAATGGGTCGCAGTCAAAACCAAGTATTCTTGATCAGAATCTCTGGTTTGTTCTGGGAAAGTTAGCCTATCTTGATCAGGACAATATTCCAATTTCAGAGCCGCTTCAAGTTGATCTTGAGCAACGGAGGACTGTTGTTGCAGTGTTTGTACCTGCTGTTCCAATAGTTCAATCCGATCCACTAACATCCGAATCACTTGCGCTTCTGAGTCAGGAAGACTGCCATGTTCAAGGGGATCAATCCGAACCCCAGAACGATAGACAATACGGCCGGGAACACCAACAACAGTACAATCAGTTGGAACATCCCGCAGTACCACCGATCCCGCCCCAATGCGGACATTATCACCCAGTTGGATATTGCCTAAAACTTTCGCTCCGGCTCCAACAACAACATTTTCTCCAAGGGTCGGGTGACGCTTCCCACTTTCTTTCCCCGTTCCCCCCAAGGTCACACCTTGATAAATTAGGCAGAAATCTCCTAAAATAGCTGTTTCACCAATCACAACGCCCATGCCATGATCAATGAATACACCTTTGCCAATGACGGCGCCTGGATGAATCTCAATCCCGGTCAAAAAGCGAGCGATATGGGAAATCAGACGAGGAATAAACGGAAGTCCCAAGGCATATAACCCGTGTGCTAGGCGGTGAAATAACAAAGCCTGAAGACCGGGGTAGCAGAACAGGACTTCTAACCAGTTGCGAGCCGCAGGGTCACGCTCAAAGATAATGCGGAAGTCATCTCGAAGGGTCTTAAGCACCATTAATAGCCAATTATTGTTTACAGACCACTCTTCTCATTTTAAAGGATGAAGGCATCTGGATCACGTTTCGTAATTCGTAATTCCCCATTCCCTGTTCCCTGTTCCCTATTTTAAGATGGATGTTGTTATTACTCTTAAGCCTGATTACATTTGGATCTATGTTGGTTACTCAGGTGGCGATTTTACTCCCCACTGATGCGATCGCAAGCCTACATTTGCCCAATTCGATAACTTTAGTCGTACTATTAGTCGTACTATCTTGGTGTTTCGGTGAATAAATCTAAAATTTTAAATAAGAGTGAATATGGAGAGCAATTATTCTTGGGGTACGGGTGTTCGTCAGACTGAAATTCCTTTGCGATCGGCTCAAAAACGAGATATCCGTCCTTTACATCGTGCCGTATTATTAATGTTCTTGGCAACTCTGGCAATGGGTTTGCATTCGTTTCGTCTGGTGCAACTGCAATTTGTCGAAGGCGAGAAAAACCGAGAACGCGCCGAGGACAATCGCATTCGCCTGATTCCTGTCCCATCCAATCGGGGTTATATTTTAGATCGCCAGAATAAACCCCTAGCTGCCAATCATTTAACCCGTGCCTTATACATTTGGCCCAAGGAGCAAACACCAGAACAATGGACGAAAATTGCCGCGATGCTGAGTCCAGTTCTGAACATGACTCCTGAACAGATTTTAGCTCCGATTGAAAAGGTGGGGTATCAATCCGCAACTTCCGTGAGAATTAGTCAGTTTTTGACACCCCAGGCTTTTGTTTGGTTAGGAGAAAAATCCGCCGAGTTACCCGGTTTGGAAGTCAGAACCGAATCCAGCCGTTATTATCCCCAAGGGAGCATCGCCTCACAGGTCTTGGGCTATATTGGTGAAGCCACCTCCGAGGAGTTGAAAAAACACCCGCAATGGCCGATGGGGATGGTTGTGGGACAGTTGGGAATTGAAGCGATGGCTAATCAACAACTGTCCGGGGTTTGGGGTTCTCGCTTAATTGAAGTCAATAGCATGAACCAAGAATTACGAGAACTGGGTGAACGCGCCTCTGAAGGGGGAAAAAATGTTAAATTAACCCTTGATTTGGATTTACAAAGAACCGCAGAAACAGCCCTCGGAGATCGTCGAGGGGCGGCTGTGGCGTTAAATCCTAAAACGGGAGAAATTTTGGCAATGGCCAGTAGTCCCCGGTTTGATCCGAATATTTTTACTAAACCCATCAGTCAAAAACAATGGCAAGAACTCCAAGGCGAAGATGATCCGTTTTTAAATCGAGCCCTGCAAGGATATCCACCCGGTAGCACGTTCAAAATTGTGTCCTCGGCGGCTGCTATGGGTTCGGGTAAATTTACTCCAGATTCCGTGCTGGGTACTTATGCTTCGATTACGGTAGGAGGGATTACCTTTAATGAACATAGTGGGGGTTATGGGGTAATTGGCTTTCGAGATGCTCTCGCTTTCAGTAGCAATACGTTTTATTATCAATTGGGAATGGCCGTGGGGCCGGAAAATATTGCCGAATGGGGTAAACGCTTGGGAATTGGGAACACCAGTTTAGAGCTTTTAGGATTACAGGAAGGGTCAGAAGGATTTATCCCCACCCCTGAAGATAAGGAAAAAACCTATGGGGAACCCTGGTATTTGGGGGATACGGTTACGATGTCTATTGGTCAAGGGGCTGTGTTAGCCACGCCGTTAGAGTTGGCGGTGATGGTTTCTGCGATCGCAAATGGCGGTTATCGCGTTAAACCCCATCTATTAGCTGATTTAACCAAAACCGCGAAAACGAAACCGGAACCTACAGGACTCAAACCAGAAGCGGTTCAGGTGATCAAAGAAGGGCTGATTGCTGTGGTTGAGTATGGGACGGGTCAAGGGATGAATGATGGTTCAATTCCTTTAACCGGGGGGAAAACCGGGACTTCGGAAGTATTGGGACAAACCTCTCACTCCCTGTATGTGACCTTTGGGCCTGCTAATAATCCAGAAATTGCGATCGCCGTTGTGGTGGAAAATGGCGGTTATGGCTCAAAATCGGCCGCTCCTATTGCTAAAGCCATGTTTCAAACTTATTTTTCTAAGGGAACAGGGAACAGGGAACAGGGAACAGGGAATGGGGAATAGGCAATAGGCAATAGGCAATAGGCAATAGGCAATGGGGAACAAGTCAAAAACTCACCGAATGAGATGATTTTTTCCTTGTTCCTTGTTTCTTGTACCCCTATTTTTTATTCCATTGTTAATACTAATTTACCTCTGGTGACTCCGGCTTCTAATACTTTGTGAGCAACAGAAGCTGCTGCTAAGGGAAAGGTTTGATTAACTAATATTTTTAATTTTCCTTCATCCATTAACCGAGCGCATTGTTGCAGAATTTTAGCCTGATCTACTTGATCATTAATCCGGGCTTGTAACATCGGTGTTAACATTAATTCTAAACTCATGCGTAAATTTCGTAACCGAGCTTCTTTTAACGTTCCTAACTTGGGATCAGGTTCTAAAATACTCACTAAATCCCCATAATTTTTAACCGCTAAAACCGTTTGATAAAATACCTCTTTGCCAACAGTATCAAACGCTAAATCAACCCCTTCTCCCTGCGTCCATTCTAAAACCTTCTCCACAAAATCCGTTGCTTTGTAATTAATTACAAAATCTGCCCCTAATTCCTGCACAAACGCCCCATTTTCAGCAGAACTAACCGTTGTGGCAACTTCTGCTCCTTGTAATTTTGCTAACTGAATGGCAACATGACCCACGCCACCTGCACCCCCATGAATTAACACTTTTTGTCCCGGTTGTAATCTTCCCCGGTCATACAACGCTTCCCAAGCCGTAATTAAAACTAAGGGGGATGCCGCCGCTTCAATAAAACTCAAACTTTGGGGTTTCAAAGTAGCGAATTTTTCATCAATAACGGTTAATTCTGCATAATTTCCATAGTCTCCACCGAGTCCCCCATTACAGAAATAGACGGCATCTCCGACTTGAAATTTTTCCACTTCTGAGCCGATGGCTTCCACAATTCCCGCCCCATCACACCCTAAAATAGCGGGCATTTGATCAGGATAAAACGTACCTCTACTGCGTAATTTTGTATCAATAGGATTAATTCCCGCCGCTTTTAAGCGGACTAAAATTTCAGTGGCGGATTGAATTTTAGGATCAGGGACTTCTTGAAATTGCAAAACATCGGGTTCCCCAACTGCTGTCATAATAACTGCTTTCATAAGTCATCCTCAGTAATTAGTAATCAGTGTAGAGATGGGCTATGGCGCGTCTGTATCCTTAATCGGTAAAATAATCAAGGAGAATAAAGCCCTGAAGGGCTTACTACAGGCGGGAAAGATCTGACTTAACCCGCCCGTACCCGTCAACAGTCAACAGTCAACCGTCAACAATTACTGTATTACATCGTTAACGATTGCACATTGGTTTCAATTAATTTTGCCAAACTTTGCAGAAATGCGGCTGCATCGGCGCCATAAATAATTCGATGATCGCAAGTAATATTCACTTGCATTTGGCGTTTAACCGCCATTGAACCATCGGGAGAAACCACTAATTGAGGACGGGATGCACCTACCGCTAAAATTCCACCTTGACCGGAAGGTAAAATCGCATCAAACAGATCTACCCCAAACATTCCCAAATTGGATAGGGTAAATGTTCCACTGTTGTACTCATCCGGTTGTAACTGTTTAGCCCTAGACCGTTCGACTAAATCTTGCCAAGTTCGAGACAGGGAATAAATATCAATTTGATCGGCATTTTTTAACACCGGAGTAATTAAACCGCCATCGGGCATTGCTACGGCGATCGCAATATTAATACCCGCATGATATTGAGTCCCATTTTCGACATAACTGGCATTCACAATCGGATGTTTTTGTAACGTTAATGCCACTGCTTTTGCTAACAGTGCCGTCATGGTTACACCTTTGGATTTCAGTTGTTTATAAAGCTGATCCAAAGCATCCGTTGTAATCGTATATCCCACCCGGAACACCGGAATAGACAAACTCGCCGTCATATTTCTGACAACGGCGCTTTGCAGGGTGTTCATCGGTGCGATTTGACCCAGAGGAACAGCCACAGCCACCGGAGCCGGAGCCTTAGCCACAGGCTGACTCACGGCGGGGGCTGGGATCTGAGGTTGAGTCTGGGGTGCAGCCGGACGTCCAGAGGCTGTTTCCACGTCAGTAGCGACGATGCGACCATAAGGCCCACTTCCGGTTAATGTCGCTAAATCTAAATTCAGTTCTTTCGCTAATTTGCGGGCACGGGGAGAGGCCACAATCCGGCCATTCCGAGGCGTTACGGTAGTCGCTTCCATAACAGCCGTCGCCACAACGGGACTGGCTGCAACAGTTTGAGTGGCGGGTGCTGGGGCGGAAACTGAAGCACTCGCAGAGGAGGCTTTCTGTTTCGCCTGTTCAATTTCCCCTTGGGTTTCTGCGATTAACGCAATGGTATTGCCCACCGGGGCGGCTTCTCCAGCCGGAACAATAATCGTTGCCAAATAGCCTTCATAGAAGGATTCTACATCCATATCGGCTTTATCTGACTCAACGATCAGAACGGTTTCCCCTTTTTCAACTTTATCGCCGGGGGACTTTTGCCAAGAAACAATTTTACCCTCGGTCATCGTGGAACTCAGGGCGGGCATAAAAACTTCATGAATTGCCATAAGCGTGATCAGAAATAGAGTTCAAACGTGAAATCAGTGTTGATTGTTTACGATGTCCGGGCGGGGTAACCCCCAAAGCGTGTCAACTTAAGCCAAAAACTGGTGATTATAGCCCAGATTAGATCCCCCTAAATCCCC
Organism: Planktothrix serta PCC 8927; assembly: GCF_900010725.2. Taxonomy (NCBI): domain Bacteria; kingdom Bacillati; phylum Cyanobacteriota; class Cyanophyceae; order Oscillatoriales; family Microcoleaceae; genus Planktothrix; species Planktothrix serta. The sequence continues at coordinate 40,502 of NZ_LR734883.1, forward strand.
CTTAAAAAGGGGGGGTTGGGGGGATCGTTCCCCCCTTGTTAAGGGGGGTTAGGGGGGATCTAGGACGCTTCAAAAAAATCAAAGAACTTTCGGTAACAAGCCTACTTTTAGCGCGATTGTTGACACTCCTTGGGTGCCCCCGCCCCTACGAATGTTGAGGTGTTGCGAGAATGCCCATTCCCGATTCCCAATTAACCGTCAACCGATAACCGACAACAATCTTTAAATGTCTCCGCGAATTTCTTCAATGACACCATCTCGTAAAAGAACTTCCACTTGCATTTTAGTGATCAAATTGTCACCTTCTACAACGGTAAAGATACTTTCAATTTGTCCCTGACTGACTTCTTGTTCAAGTTCTAAGGTTTGAACTTGTTGAAGTTGTTGCAAGTGTTGATTTTTCTGATCTAAGAGTTGACTTTTGCGTTCATTAACCTGAACTTGTATATTTTCTACTTGTTGCAATGCGTCGGGGCCAAGGGGATGCAGACTTTGGCGTTTAATTTCTGCCACCATCCGTTGTCCATTCATTTCTAACTGTTGCAACTCACTATCAATTTGATTAATTTGGACTTGAAGTTGCTGTTGAGCTTCTTCCTTCCAACGGGGTGTGACCACCGCTTTCACGTTGATCGGTCGTTTTAACAGTAATTGTCTGAGATTGTCCATAAGTTGTTATGCCTGTCCGTTGTCAGTCCTCCGTCACCCGTGCAACGTAAAGGCGACGCGCACGTCGCCCGTACACAACCGTTCATCGACTTGAATACACAAAATGTGTAGGACGGTGACGGCTATCCTCAGTTGATCAGTTTCTATTCAGCTTAGATTGCTAACGGGTGACGGTTTCATACATTTTGTTAATCATATCGCGGTAGCGTTCCATTACAACCGGGCGCTTGACCTTCAAAGTTTGGGTTAACATCCCATTTTCAATCGAGAAAGGTTCTCGAAGTAGCTGAAACGGGCCGATTCGATCATCAATCCGATAACTGGGACGGTTTTTGACTTCCCGGTTAAGTTCCTCTCGGAACAGGTTTTGGATGTTGGGACTGTCTAAGGTGATTCCCTGAGTTGAGTTAAGGGCTTCTTCAGGTAGTTTCAAGTTGAGATTTTGCCGAGTTGCCCACTGTTTTAAGGCCTCTAAATTGGGAACAATTAACGCCCCTAAGCTTTTTTGATCCTGACCCACTAACATAATTTGATCAATATAGGGACTGCGTAAACAAGCATCTTCAATGGCTTGGGGTTCAATATTTTCACCATTTGTTAAAACAATTGTATCTTTTGCCCGACCTGTTAATACCAAGTCATTTTGCGGGGATAACCAACCTAAATCTCCGGTATCAAACCATCCATCCTCATTAATCGCTTTAGCTGTGGCTTGGGGATTTTCAAAATAGCCCGTCATCACCTGTGGCCCCCGTGCTAAGATTAACCCTTTTTCCCCACAGGGCAAGATTTGACGGGTTTCGGGGTCAACAATACACAGTTCAGTTTCGGGGATGGGTCTACCCGATGACCCGCGTAAATTATGCCGTTCTCGACGAGCACTTAACACCGGGGCGGTTTCAGTTAACCCATATCCCACTAATAAATTAATCCCCACACTTTCATAGAAATTTTCCAGGTGCATAGCGAGGGAACCTCCGCCACTAATGGCAAATTTCAGTTGTCCCCCGGTGGCTTCTCGAACTTTTTGATACACTAAGCGATCGCCTAAACGATGCAAAGGCGCTAATAGCCAAGTTTGTAACTGAGCGAGGAATTTTTCAGAGCTTGAAGCAGGTTCTAAATTTAAAGTTAATCCTTGCACAACCCGACGGGCTAAAATATATCTTTCACTGACGGAAAGGAAAAAGTTAACTATTTTTTGTCGCTTAGGAGGTTGTTCTCGAAATTGTTTTTGTGCACCCTCATAAATCGATTCCCAAATTCGAGGCACACTGATCATATAATGGGGTTTAAATTGTTTTAAGTCTGGTTTAAAATAGCGAATACTCGTATAAACAACGGTGCAACCTTGGGATAAACAAAAATATTGTCCGGTGCGTCCAAAAGTATGCCAAGTGGGAAGAATACTCAGAAATACTTCTCCGGGGTCGGGGTTAATTACATCAGGAATAGCATTAATTTGATGCAGTAAATTCCCATGAGTTAACATCACTCCCTTGGGTTTTCCGGTTGTTCCTGAAGTATAGAGGAGTGTGGCTAAGGTTTCTCGACTGTATTGAACAGGTTTAAAAGGGGTATTTTTCCCTTTTTCCATCAGTTGACTAAAGTTTAAAACTGGAATCGTCGGTAAATCATGAGAATTGGGGGTTTCATCCGATAGCAAAATCACAAATTGAATCGGTAAATCTTCAATTTCAGGACGCAATTTTTTCAACAGAGCAAAGTTTTCTAGCACTAAGCCTGTACTACCGCTATCTTTAAGAATATAAGCTAATTCGGCGGGATCGGCTGTTCCCCCGCGCACAACATCCGCCGCTCCAGCACTGAGTATTCCTTGATCCGCAATCATCCAACGAGGGCTATCATCGGAGAATAGGGCAATGCGTGGCGGTAGCCCATCCGTTGTGGCTTCTATTCCCAAGGTTTGTAACCCGGTGGCAAATTGTTGAATTTGCTGCCACACTTGCGAATAGCTCAGACGCACTTCTGGCTTCCCATGAGGGTCATGTAGCGCAATAATTTGACCGATATTTTGGCTCAAAATCGGCCAAATTTCAGGAAAACATTGTAGAGAAGAATACACAGAACGCCAGTCAGTCAGATTGATCATAGCAAACTATTTTAGTCAGTCAACAACGTGGGTCGGAACATCCACAATCGGATGATTCTCTATCTATACTGTGACTATCATCGTATCTTGCTTATGAGTCTCAAGATAAACAGAGGACAGATTTTTGTCTGGCTCAGGTTTAGCCGATCAAGGTTTGGGTTAACAGTCAACAGTCAACCATCAACAATTATAGTTTATGTTAGAATTTACTGCCCGATATGATTTTATTGATTGTCCGACTCCCGAAGAACATCGCATGGCTTACTGGGAATGGGGAGATCCAAATAATCGAGAGGTTTTAATTTGTGTTCATGGTTTAACCTTAAATGGGAGAAGTTTTGAGAGGTTAGCAACGGTTTTATCCTCCCATTATCGAGTCATTTGTCCTGATTTAGTCGGTCGAGGAAATAGTGATTGGTTAACTGAACCTAAATATTATGTTTGGCCGACGTATTTCGCTGATTTGGTGTATTTTTTACAACAGTTAAATTTGCATCAGGTTGATTGGTTGGGAACATCCCTAGGCGGAGTTATGGGAATGTTTATGGCGGCAGAATTTCCCCAACAGATAAAAAAATTAGTCTTAAATGATGTGGGAGCGTTCCTATCTCAAAAATCCCTGGAAAAAATTGCCAACTATTTATTATTTTCTCCTAAAGAATTTTCTAATTTAGAACTTGCAGAAAATAACCTGCGGTCAATTTATGCTGGTTTTGGAGATCTCACCGATGAACAATGGAAACAGTTATTAAATATCTCAATTGTTCCTGATTCTGATGCTGGATATCGTTGGCATTATGATCCGCAACTGGCGGCTCCCTTTGCTGAACAAAATGGCATAACTTCAAAAGATATTGAGTTATGGGATACTTGGTCTAAAGTTACCTGTCCGACCCTATTAATTCATGGAGAAAATTCGGAATTATTACTTCCAGAAACAATTGAAAAAATGCAGCTAGATCATTCTAATTTAGAGGTTGTTCATCTTCCTAATATTGGTCATGCACCCGCTTTGATGGCTGAAGATCAAATTTTAAGGGTTCAAAATTGGTTACTCAATTTCTAATTTTGATTCATAATTAGGTATACAATTTAAAGGATAAATTATGGCTGTTGATTATGATTTAGTTGTGATTGGTGGCGGTTCTGGGGGGTTAGTTATTGCGAGTGCTGCGGCGCAATTAAAAGCCAAAGTTGCTTTAATAGAACGCGATCGCTTAGGGGGAGATTGTTTATGGTTTGGCTGTGTTCCCAGTAAGTCTTTAATTCATGCCTCACGGGTGGCTTATGAAGTTAAAAATGCAGCTAAATTTGGCATTTATACCGACAATTATAACATTAATTTTGCCCAAGCAGCAAGTCATGTTCAACAAGTTATTTCTACTATTCAACCTCATGATTCTCCTGAACGGTTTGAATCTTTAGGGGTTGAGGTAATTTTTGGAGACGGTCAGTTTTTAGACAACAAAACCTTTATTATTAACGGACGTAAATTAACCGCTAGAGCTTTTGTAATTGCAACGGGTTCGCGTCCAGCTATTCCCAATATTCCAGGGTTAAATCAAGCGGGTTTTCTCACCAATGAACAGGTGTTTTCTATACAAGATTGTCCTCAATCTTTAGCCATTATGGGAGGAGGGCCAATTGGCTGTGAACTCGGACAAGCCTTTTCGCGCTTAGGGTCAAAGGTGACAATTTTATCCAGTCGAAATCAGATTTTACCCAAAGAAGATCCTGAAGCGGCAAAAGTGGTTCAAGATCAATTGTTATCGGAAGATATTGTGATTTTAAATAATACCAAAGCGGAACGCATAGAAATCGAAAATAGTCAAAAGAAAATTATAGCTGGGAATCATACCTTTTTAGTCGATGAAATATTAGTCTCTGTGGGACGAGTTCCTAATGTTGAATCCTTGAATTTAGAAGCGGCGGGTGTTACAATTAGTCAATCGGGTATTAAAGTTAATGATAAACTCCAAACCATTAATCCCCGTATTTACGCTTGCGGAGATGTGATTGGTGGGTATCAATTTACTCATGTTGCGGGTTATGAATCCGTTGTTGTGCTAACCAATGCCCTCTTTTTTCCGATTAGTAAAGTTAACTATCGGGTGATACCTTGGGCGACATTTACCGACCCGGAATTAGCGAGAGTGGGGTTAACAGAACAGCAAGCAAAGGAACAGTATGGAGAGGATGTTTATGTTTTGAAACAACCTTTTTCCGGTGTTGATCGCGCCCAAGCTGAAGCAAAAACCCTAGGATTTGCTAAAATTATTACTAAAGGCAATGGCGAGATTTTAGGGGCTCATCTCGTGGGTGCATCGGCTGGAGAGTTAATTCATGAAATTGTTTTAGCGATGTCTCATCGTCTCAAGGTTTCTGCTTTGACGGGGATTCATATTTATCCGACTTTATCTGAAGTTAATAGTAAAGCAGCTTTATTATTAAAAAAACAACAATATGCAGCGAATACTTGGCAACAAACCCTTTTAGAACGGTTTTTCAATTGGAGGCGATCGCTTTAATTAAAACTCATGAAAATTCTAACTTTAAATCTTCGTTATGATAAACCCGATCAAGGTAACAATGACTGGAAGTTTCGCCGTTATGCGATCGCCAAATTAATTCAAAGCCATGACCCGGATATTATTGGAACCCAGGAAGGAAAAGCCCATCAAATTTTAGATTTACATCGATTATTACCCCAATATCAAAGTATTGGGACGGATCAAATTGGTAATGGAACTGGAGAATATTGTGCTATTTTTTATCAAATTAAACGGTTTCAATGTATTAAATCAAAAGATTTCTGGTTAAGTGATACCCCGAACTTAGTGGGGAGTATGAGTTCAACCTGGGGAAATTCTACGCCTAAATTAGTGAGTTTTGGGGTGTTTATTTCCAGAGAAACCCAACAACAAATTACCGTTTTTAATACCCATTTAGATTATCACAGTGAACAATCTCGAAAATTGAGTATTCCGTTAATTCAAAAACAATTGAGTCAAGTTAACCCGGAGAATTCGTTATTAATATTAACCGGAGATTTTAACGCTGAACCCAATAGCGAAGAACGACTAGCTTTATTAAAACCCCTTTCTAATAAAATTAAATTATTAGATAGTTTATCCGATATTCCCTTAGAATCTCAACAAACCTTTCATGATTTTACAGGGGAAGCGATCGCCGCCGTTGATACGATTTATTATGACCATCGTTTACCCTTAAAATCTGTTACCATTGATATTAATCAAATCGAAGATATTTGGCCGTCGGATCATTTTCCGGTGATGGCAGAATTTAATTCCCTTATAGCTACACCTAGTTAGGATTGAGCTATTAAAACCACAGCACAACGAGGACTCAAATGATAATATTTTCCTGTAATCGGTGGTGCAACATTTAAACTACTAATATCATTAGGAACCGCTAAGGCTGTATCAACCAAACGATGCCAACGTTCCCCTTTAGAGAGGGGAGGTAACTGAAAGTTCAAGGGTTCCCAATAGGAATTTAACATAATATGGAGATGTTCGCCTTTTTCAGGATGATATAAACTAAACGCGATCGTGCGAGAATTTTCAGCTAAATCAGGTTTTCCGATGCGAACTCCATGCCAAATAACATGGGGTAACTCACTCTGGATATCCACTTCTAAAATATCCTCTAATTGAAACAGATGGAGTTCTTTTTTAAAGCGGATTAAGCTTTTCACAAACCGCAATACATCAGGATGTTTGCCGACATCACTCCAATCAAACCAGCCTAATTCATTATCCTGACAGTAGGCGTTATTATTCCCGAATTGGGTTCGACAAACCTCATCCCCCATTAACATCATCGGAGTTCCTTGAGACAGTAATAATATCACCCAAAAGTTTTTAATTTGTTGCAGGCGTAAGGCTTGAATATATAGGTCATCCGTTGAACCTTCAACTCCACAATTCCAACTAAAATTATACTCAGAACCGTCTCGGTTTTCTTCGCCATTGGCTTCATTATGTTTTTCATTATAACAGACTAAATCATTCAAAGTAAAGCCATCATGACAGGTGACAAAATTAATACTACAATGCACTTCTCGATCGGGATGGGGATAAATATCAGGACTTCCCATAATTCGATAAGCTAACTTTTCAACTTGTTCTTCATCCCCTTTAACAAAACGACGGACATCATCCCTAAATTGTCCATTCCATTCTCCAAAGCGATCGCCTGCTAATGATCCAACTTGATATAATCCTCCCGCATCCCAGGCTTCAACAATTAATTTAGCTCCGGCTAATACCGGGTCAGATTTAATAATCCATAAAATCGGCGCATCATCAATCGGATTTCCTTCTTTATCACGCGATAAAATCGAAGCCAAATCAAAGCGAAACCCATCAACGTGCATTTCTGAAACCCAATATCGCAGACTATCAATAATTAACTGTCCTGAAATTTCATGATTCGCTTTAATCGTATTTCCACAGCCACTATAATTACTATAATAAGCCAGATTATCTTTTTCCAAAATATAGTACATACTGTTATCAAATCCCCGGAAAGATAACGTCGGGCCGTCTTCATTCCCTTCGGCGGTATGGTTATAAACCACATCTAAAATTACTTCTATTCCGGCTTTATGAAATGCCTTGACCATATCTCGAAATTCATTAACCGGGCCAAAATCATCTCGACAGAAACTATATTCTCGATGGGGAGCAAAAAATGAAATGGTACTATATCCCCAATAGTTACTTCGAGGAGGAACTGCATCCTGTTGATCAAATTGATGAATGGGGAGTAATTCAACGGCGGTAATTCCTAAATCTTTTAAATAGGGAATTTTTTCCACTAATCCCGCATAGGTTCCCCGTTTTTCTGGGGCAATTCCTGAGTTAGGATTGCGAGTAAAACCGCCAACGTGCAGTTCATAAATAATCGTTTGGGAGTAGGGCAATTCTAAAGGTTTATCCCCTTCCCAGTCATAAGTTCTCTTGTCAATCACAACTCCTTTTAACGCTTGGGCGCAATTATTTCCCGGCACAGAAGCCGCTGATCGACTATAATTTTCAGTATTAACAATGGCTTTAGCATAGGGATCTAATAATACCTTTTCGGGATCGAAACGATAGCCTAATTCTGGTTTATATAAGCCATAAACGCGATAGCCATAAATCTGTCCGGCTTCAATTCCGGGAACAAAAATATGCCAATAATAAAAGGTTTTATTTTGTTTCGGGTTAAAGGGAATAATATCAGTCGGTTCAGACGCATCCGGGCTATCAAACAGTAATAATTCTATAGCAATACAATTTTTAGAAAAAACACAAAAATTTACCCCATTTGGATAAACCGTAGATCCCAAGGGGAAACTTTGACCGGACAAGACCTCAAGATTCACGCCTTTAACTCCTTGTGGGTTTTCTGTGTTGTTAATTGCTAAGTTCAATTGCTTGACCCCGTTTCTTGTGGAATAATTCTCTGTGTAACAGAAATGTTGGTTTCTAGTTTGTAACGTTAACCTAGATTACCGTTAATTGGGGTACACTGCTCCGACAACTGATCATCCCGGCTGAAAACAAGATAAAATAGCAAAAAATCCCTATTAATTTCAACAAATGGGCGGGGAAACCCTCCCCCTACTGGGTGATGAGTTGAATGTCGTTGTCAGAAATCCCTTGCTTAAGTATTGCCATCGCTCGGATGAATACCTCCGTTGCTGATCATTTTGCAACTTGGGTGGTACAATCTCCCGATTGGAATGGATATGTTCACCACGATAGTAGCTGGCCAGAACCCCTTTCCCAAACTTGGCAAGCGTGGTTAGAACTATTTTCGCCCCAAAGTGTTCCCAATAGTCTGTGCTCTCCACCAACCGCTAATTTACCCTTAATCACCCCGTCTGATTCGGGGCGGCAATTGAGTTACAGTACCCGTTTAATGCAACAATTGGGAATTAATCTCTGGCAATGGTTATTTCAAGGGTCAATTCAAGCCAGTTTACATCGCAGTCAAGGTATTGCTATTGGACAGGATCAACCCCTACGAATTCGCTTAGATTTACGAGATCCAGATTTAATCCCCATTCCTTGGGAAACAATGCAACCCCAAGCAGGTCAACCCGCGATTTCCTTGAGTCCAAACCTGTGGTTTAGTCGCACAACCTTTGATGTTAACCCCTTACCCCAGCGTTTGGTCGCTCAAGGGTTAAATATTTTATTAATTTTAGGGGAAAATCAAATTCACAATGCAGTTGTGGAACAGGCATCTTGCCTGTTAAAATTAAAACTAAAATTAGAAGAAGAAGCGATCGCATTAGGTAAAGCTTTTGAACAATGTGGCATTGATATTCAAGGAAATAAAATCGATACCCATGTTTCCTGTAATGTCAAAACCTTAATTCAACCGACCGTTGAACAACTGATTGCTGAGTTAGAAACCGATCGCTATAATGTTTTATTTTATGCCGGACATGGGGTTCCTGCTCCCGATGGTGGGTTATTATTTTTACGTCCCGATACCACCGTTAATGGCACAGAACTCGCTCAAGTTTTAGTCCGATGTGGAATTATTTTAGCGGTGTTTAATACCTGTTGGAGCGCTCAACCTGCGGTCGAAGCCGTATCAACTTCTTCTAATCCTTTATTTCAAGCCATCCCTAGTAGTAGTTTAGCAAAGGTTTTGATCCATCACGGGGTTCCGGCCGTATTGGGAATGCGGGACTCAATTACTGACTCAGAGGCGTTAAGCTTTATTCAGGCCTTCGCCAGAGCATTAGGAGAACGTCTTCCGGTAGATCAGGCCGTTGCGGTGGCCCGTCAGCAGTTGTTAGCCTTGTATAAATTTAATCAACCCGCTTGGACATTACCCATATTGTATATGCACCCGGAATTTAACGGGGTGTTGGTGCAGCCGTTAGAACAAATTAGAACAGAAATGCCTAATACGGCTGTCACGGGGTTTGGGGATGTTCCTAGGGCGTGGTTACGATTGTATAATCCAGTGGGGAATACTGCGGCACAAGTTTGGCCCGTTGAAACCGGATTAGTGCGGGTGGGTCGAGGAGAAGGAAATGATGTAATTGTTTCTGAACAGTGGGTTTCTTCCAAACACGCCGAAATTTTTTGTCGTCATAGTTCCGATGGTAAAACCAAACCCAATTATTTTTTAAGGGATTTTTCCCGTTATGGAACATTAGTTTCTAATACTCAAGAATGGCAGCGCATTCATCATCAAGAAATTCCGTTAATATCAGGAATGCAGTTAAAATTTGGCAGTTCCCAAGGTCAAATTTTAGAATTTATTATTGAGGCTCAATATGGGGAATAGGGAATTACGAATTACGAATTACGAATTACGAATTACGAATTGATCAGGGTTTAAGTTTCGGGTTAGTTTCAAGATCTAGTTTAAATAATGATTAACTATATAGACTAAACCCTTTAAATACATTAATTTGGCAACCCGGTGAGGTGATTCTAGCGGAAAAACAAACCCTAGAACAAGCAAAAACCCTGGGTTTAGATAGCAAATCGATGATGAAAATTAAACAAAGCTTTAATCAAAAAATTATGCAGCAAGCGAAACGAGGACGGTTATTAAGAGCCTTTGCCAGTCCTCGTCAATTGCAAGAAGTCATGGTCGATTTCTGGTATAATCATTTTAATGTATTTGCTAACCAGTAGGGTGCGTAAGTGTTAACGCACGCACCATTTTTACTATAATTACACAGGCACCATTTTTACTATAATTACAATTATCAAACCCAAAAAGGGGGCTATGATGAGTCAAACCCTAGAACAAGTACGCTGGACAATTCACGATGTTGAGGGACTACCGGAAAATGACTGGATACGTTATGAAATTCTCGACGGAGAACTATTTATGACTCGCTCTCCCCATCGTCGCCATCAACAGGCTTGCGTTAAGATTTCTAAATTGCTTGATACTTGGTCAGAGTCGAGTCATTTAGGCGTAACAATTTTTGCTCCGGGTTTAATCTTTTCCGAGTTTGATAGCGTCATTCCTGATGTCGTTTGGGTCACTCATGAACGACTTGAACAAATTGAAGATGAAGCCGGACATTTAACAGGTGCACCTGAGTTAGTTATTGAAGTTTTATCCCCCGGAAAACAAAATGAACGCCGCGATAAACAAGCTAAATTAAAACTCTATTCTATTACCGGAGTTCAAGAATATTGGATTATTAATTATTTCACTAAACAAGTTGAAATTTATCGTCGAGAACAAGCACAATTAGTTAAAGTTGCAACTCTATTAGAAACCGATGAAATTACATCCCCATTATTACCCGGATTTAGTGCGGTTGTTCGGTTATTTTTTCCTTAAACCTATAATTAAACGCATAAGAACGAACAGTATTAAAATCGGGTATAGAATAAGATTTTTCTAACTTATCTTTCAATTTATCTAACTTTAAAATAGCTTTTCCTACTGATGCAGCTAATAACGGGGGAACAGCATTACCAATTTGTCGCCATTGTTGAGATAATGTCCCATAAAAAATATAATGGGCTGGGAAAGATTGGATAGCAGCGGCTTCTCTAGGAGTCAAATAACGATCTTCTGTGGGATGATAATAAGTGGTTTTATTCGTATTAATTGTACCTGAATGGGAGTAACGATCTAAACGCTTTAATTTCGTTTCTCGAAATCGTTCTTCTCGAATTGTTTTCCAATCTATATCATACCATAATGACTGCGGAAGATACGCTAACTGATCTCGTTCATAACGAATCCCTTTACCTTCAGGGATATAATGAATTCTTTTGCGTTCTAATTCATTTTTAATTTGAGCCGTTTGCAAATTATGATTAAAGCTTTGACCTTCAAACTCTAATAAGGTGTTAAAAGCCCATTCAACAGTTCGGGGTAAGGGTAAAGCATCAGGATCTTTTTCAGAATCTTTAAATTGTTTTTCTGGATAAATGTTATTAACTCCGAAACGATTTCCCAATAAAATAGTCCGTCGTCTCGCTTGAGGAACACCATAATGATGTGCCGATAATACCTTAACATCCACAGTATAACCCAATTGATTAAAACTGTTAATCATTAATGCTAATGTACTTTCATTGCGCTTAGATAATAAACCTGTAACATTTTCCAGAATAATAAAATTAGGCTTAAAAGCTTCTACCATTCGCAAAAATTCAAAAAATAGAAAATTACGACAATCTTGTTTATCATTAGTTCCAATGGTCGAAAATCCCTGACAAGGTGGCCCTCCGCAAATTAAATCTATTGTTTGATTTCCGATAATATCTTGAATTGATTCTGTGGTAATTTCGCGTAAATCTCCTAAAATTGTTTGAGAATGGGGATGATTAGCTTGAAAGGTTTCTAAGGAAGATTGATCAAAATCAATTCCTAATAAACAGTTCATTCCCGCCATTTCTAATCCACAGGACATTCCCCCTGCGCCAGAAAACAAATCAATAAAGTTTTTCATTTATTTGGGTTGAGTTAATACAGTTCTAATTTAACCACAAAGAAACAAAGACACAAAGAAGTTTTAAACACCATTTCTACTCCTTGTTATATTTTTAAATCCTGAAATCTTTGTAGTGTGAGTGTCCTCGCTCGCTAGGGTTTTAATAATTCTTTAGGAATTCGATTTTGTTCAATATAATGATTAATTTCCTCTTGATTATCTAAATAGAAACTCAAGGCATCAAAGACCTGTGCTAATGTTAGATGGGGTAGATGTATTGGGATTTCTTCAGGAGATATTCCTAAACGCCATAACCCAACGATAGCTCGCACCGAAGTTCGGGTTCCTAAAATAATCGGTTCACCTTGAAGGATTTCAGGGTTACGACTCACATAACGGGAAATAGATTGCACAGTCATATCAACTTATGCCCTAAAAATTTGCTCTAATCACTCTATAGTATCCAATATTGATTCAGAATTCAAGTGAGATCATTACAAAGCAGAAACATCAACATTAAGTTTAAAATTCGCGTCTTTTGGGGCAGAAACTTCTATAGAATAATCCCCATTAGTCGGTAATTCTCCTTGCCAGTTTTTACCATTTTTAATCGTGCCGATTGTTTGACCATTAGGGTCTATAATATTAATATTAACCGTCCCTTCTTTGACATCAATTGACATCTTTTGTCCCGCAGCACATTCTAATGTATATTGTCGTTTTTCAGTGGGTTTAATCGTCCCTGTAACCGTTTTTCCCGTTGTTCCTGGGTCAAAAGTGACTCGTTCTGTTGGGGTTTTAACTTCAGGAGAAATAGAGGCGGTTGCTGTGGGGGTAGGGGAAGGAGTCGGAGAATTAGCAAAAGGCGGTAAGGGTTGTAGGGGTTGTGTTCCTGTCACACCACGAGAACTTAAATTCATTTTGATATCAAAAGTTGTTGCCCCTTTTAAAGCCGTTAATACCATTGTATACTGACCTGTTTGGGGCAAATCTTTAGTTTTAATCAGTTGTCGATCTGGCGCATAAATCCAAATACATAAATTATCTTCTGTGCGATAATTTAACTGTTGACCTGCTTTGGCAGGAAATTGATAAGCCAAATAATTTCCTTGGCGAATTTGACCCGATTCTTTGGTATTAACCGCCGTTAAAGTGATTAATTTAATATTTTTCGGATCAATATTAGCTTGGGGTTGTTCAGAACATTGTTCGATTTTCCCAGAGGAATTCGTGCTAACAATATTCATGGTCTTTGAAAGTTGTTGCCAATGTTCCGATAAGATTTCACAACCTGTTAACAAAAATAACAATAGAAATAAACCTGTTCTTTTCATAAAATTATAACGATTATTGATAAATAGGTTTCGGGTTTCGGGTTTCGGGTTTCAGGTGTTGATCCTTCGCAAGCTCAGGATGACAGTTAACAGTCAACATTCAACATTCAACAAAATCAATTTAACTTAACCGTTGTTTGATCCATAACCCAAATAGCGGTAAAGCTAATTTATAGCCTAATTCTGAACCATAAATTAAGCCTTTATGTTGTAAACCTGCGATCGCCCCCTGTAAACTTCCTCCCCTCGATAAATGATGTTTCGTAATATATTCTCGACTTTGGGGTTTATCCGTTGGATCTAACGCTAAAGACTCTAATAATTGAGCTTGGGAAGATGGAAGTAACACTAACAACGACTCAAACACCGTTGAAAGATCCGCTAATAATTCCTGTAACGTTTCCTCAATTTCTTCATCCCCAATTAAACCATTATTTGTTTTTACTCTACACAAGCGACGCACTAAAGCCGAAGCATCTCCAATATGTCCTTGCACCGCTTCTAAAAAGTGTTTTAATGCTTGCGATCGCGGATCAAATGTTAAATTTTCTCGATGCAAAACCCCATGCGCCCAAGCCGCTACTACATCATTAGATAAGGGTGTTAACTGCACAATATCTAAATTTTTATGAAACTCCTCTTGATTACTTGTTTCTGCCAAAGTTGCCACTAAAACATAACTCACAGAATTTTGTTGTTGTATTTCTTGACGCAATAACTTTTCCCAATCTCCCTGTCGATCCCAAGAGCGAATATGAGGAAAACTTTGCAAAATTAACACCACTTGTCGCCCCACAAATTCTGCTAACTGTTGAGGAAAATGAATTAATAATTGATAGGCTTGCCAAACTTCTTCCGGTTTCGCAATTAACCGCAAACTTTTTGCCATATTTCCTTGCCAAACAAAAAATTCAGCAGCTTCTGTTGTTGTCCACTGTTGCAAACATTGAATCGCTGTTGGACTTTTAACCGCCTGGGAAATCCCCTCACACAACAGTTGAGTCAACCGCAAGCCATCCGTTGCTCGAATACAGTCCACTTCAATGATTTTCGCCCCTACCTCCACCGCAGCCCGTCTGACGAGGGTTCGGCGGCCACTACCCGGAACCCCCGCAATTAACAAATCCCGATCACGGGCCAACGCCTGAGTGATCTGCTGAAATTGGCTCTGTCGTCCAAAGGTTTCTAAAGGCGCTGCTAACTCTGCTATATCCATCATTGTCTATCGAACAAGCTGATTGCTGATATTACCATTTTTGGGAAGCAGAACGCAGATATAATAATTTTGATCAATATTAACCTTGGAGAAACAACAGTTCATACTGCTAACTTTGAATATATCTTTTAATCATTAATCTGGGAGATACAATTAATAAAATCCGGCTATCCTTGACAATTGAAAATCAAGAAAACCGGATTTACTTAATATTAACCTATTAAGGATTAATTACTAGGGGTTTGTTGTTGCCATCCCATCCATCGGGGAAAACCATTTTCATCGCGTAATTGTAAGGTTTGATTTCCTTTTTTAATCTCTCCAACAATTAAATCGGGTTGTCCTCCCCCGTCAATTCGTGTTCCCGTAACTTCTACGGTGTCATTGGGTTGAATTTGAAAGTTTTGTTGATCTAAATACCACACGGGGGCAACATGAAGTCCGAGGGTTTCTGTATTCGTTTTCATCAATAAATACATACCGTGAGGCATTTGATTTCCTCGATTTCCGGGTTGTATTTCTAATATCGTTCCCTGGACAGTTTCTGCACGATTGGGATCATACATGGGCCCAGAATATTGCCCTTTTCGTCCTGAACGATTTCCCCTTCCACCTTGACCCATCATCGGACGATTTTGCCCCATCAGTTGTTGACAGGGGGGATAAAAATTATTGCCATTTGTAGGGGCTGGTTGGGGAGAAGTTGAGTTAGGTTGTGCAAACAAAGGCGGGGAATTACCCAGAGAAATAAAAGCAATTCCTGTGACAATCAAAACGCCTGTTAATTTGGTTTTAGATCGATTATTTTTCATCTTTCTTCCTCCCTGGAGACTCCCGCCATAGCTGTACTCAGCTTGGCGGTGAGAGGAAAGAGAGGGCGGGGTCTATGCAACATAGTGAATTCTTGGGGTTTNGTTAATTATTTCACTAAACAAGTTGAAATTTATCGTCGAGAACAAGCACAATTAGTTAAAGTCGCAACTCTATTAGAAACCGATGAAATTACATCCCCATTATTACCCGGATTTAGTGCGGTTGTTCAGTTATTTTTTCCTTAAAATCGGTTGTAGAGTGTGAGTAAAAAGTTGTAGATCAATGTTAAAATCAAAGGAAAATGGAGGGTGATTATGATTCAAACCCTAGAACAAGTACGCTGGACAATTCACGATGTTGAGGGACTACCAGAAAATGAATGGATATGTTATGAAATTCTCGATGGAGAACTATTTATGACTCGCTCTCCCCATCGTCGCCATCAACAGACTTGTGGTAAAATTTTTAGTCAACTAGATAGTTGGTCAGAGTCGAGTCATTTAGGCGTAACAATTTTTGCTCCAGGTTTAATCTTTTCCGAGTTTGATAGCGTCATTCCTGATGTCGTTTGGGTCACTCATGAACGACTTGAACAAATTGAAGATGAAGCCGGACATTTAACAGGTGCACCTGAGTTAGTTATTGAAGTTTTATCCCCCGGAAAACAAAATGAACGCCGCGATAAACAAGCTAAATTAAAACTCTATTCTATTACCGGAGTTCAAGAATATTGGATTATTAATTATTTCACGAAACAAGTTGAAATTTATCGTCGAGAACAAGCACAATTAGTTAAAGTTGCAACCTTATTAGAAACCGATGAAATTACATCCCCATTATTACCCGGATTTAGTGCGGTTGTTCGGTTATTTTTTCCTTAAAATCGGTTGTAGAGTGTGAGTAAAAAGTTGTAGATCAATGTTAAAATCAAAGGAAAATGGAGGGGGATNGTTAGGCTGAGTACACTGCCTCCCAAATGGCTGTTTAATACTCAGCGACAGAGCAGGGGACTAGCTACGCATCCTCCGGTGTCTTGACCTAAATAACGGAGTCAGTTAAGACTTAGGCGGGTCAACTAGGGCTGTATTTCAAGCCCCCACTGTACTTGTACTCAAGTCAGTGGTGGGTTGTTGACGGTTCAGTCCCTCTGATGAATTAACCAGTTTTACTGATAGATCTATGATAAAGTCTCCTGTAGCTGGAGAGTCTAGTGAAGTTGATAAAACTTTATAAAAAATAGCAAATCTTCATAATATCAAGGAGAAATTAGCTCTCTGCTTGATATTATGAATAAGGCATAAAAGTTGCGGTTGGTTTTAAGGGAAATCGAACTGTAAAAGTGCTACCCTTTCCGGGTTGACTTTCCACCTCAATACTACCACGATGAGCTTGAATAATCGCTTTAACAATCGCTAATCCCAAACCTGATCCTCCGGTTTTGCGAGAGCGATCGCTATGGACTCGATAAAATCGATCAAAGATTCGAGATTGTTCGTTTAAAGGAATACCAATTCCCGTATCTTTAACTTGAATAATAGCCTGTTGATGACTAGAATCTAAACCCAAGATTATTTGACCACCAGGGGGAGTATATTGAATGGAATTAATGGCTAAATTGAAAATAACTCGATAGAGTTGTTCTTCATTTCCTAGAATATAAATGGGTTGTTTTTCTCGGATATCGGTGGTTACAAATAATTCAGAATTTAATACCATGACAGCGATCTCTTCTTGAAGATCACTGATTAAATCATTTAAACAGCATAATTTTTTAGACAGAGGTATAGCATCTTGATCCATACGAGATAATAATAATAAATCCTTGACTAATTGGGAAAGTCGATGATTTTGCCTGTCTACAATTTTTAACGTTTCTTTGGCTTCAGTTTCGGTTAAAGGTTCTAGTTTGATCCTGGATTCTACGGTAGCCTGAATAGCAGCTAAAGGCGTTCTCAATTCGTGAGCAGCATCGGCGGTAAATTGTTGAATTTGTTGATAGGAATAATAAATGGGTTGCATAGCAATTCCGGCTAATTTCCAACTCGCAAACCCAACTAGAATTAAAGCCAAGGGTAAACCAATCACCAAAATTAATGTTACAATGGTCATATATTGGTCAAAATCCTGTAGCGATCGCCCCAGTTGTAACGTTCCCCAATTTTGTTGATTTCGAGTATGTAAAATTAAAGAATATTGACGATAGCGAATTCCGCTTTTATCAGTGAAGGTTTGCCAAATTTCTCCCTGAGAATGGGGAAATAAATCGAGGTTATGGGTTCCAGTAAATGCAACTAAATCCCCTAAATTATTTAATAAACGAATTAAATAAGAATTATTATGATAGGGTGCTAATCGATGAAAGTTTTGCCCATTTTCATCAATAATAGGTAAACAATTTAATTCAAAATTAGGAGAAAATGATGGCGAGTTTTTTTTGAGTTTATTATTAGGATAATTAACTAAATTTAACCCAATATAATTACTTTTCTTTGCTTTTAAGAAACACAGATCAGGAATAATTCTTAAAACATCAGGTTCTAACTGTCCGGGTTGTTGTAAAACTGTTTCTAAACTATCATGTAATGCTCCAGCAACGGATTCTATTTCTCGATCTAAGGTAATCCAATGAGCATGGGCGATCGCTTCATAAACCCCTAAACCGCAAATACTGAGAATCACGCCCATCACCCCAGCATAGTAACAGGTTAACCGTAATTTTGTCCGTTTAAATAGTGAGTTTTGATTCATGAATGATGATCAATTAAAAACCGATATCCTAAACCATAAACGGTTTCAATCAAATGATCACAACTAATTTCTGAAAGTTTCCGTCTCAGTAAGCGAATTTGAGCCGCAACAACATTACTTTCGGGTTCTGATCCCACTTCCCAAAGTTGACCTAAAAGTTGGTCACGGGTAACAATTTGGTTCGGATGACGCATAAAATAATCTAACAGTTGAAATTCTTTATTGGTTAAACTAATAGTTAAAGGATGATCAGAGTTTTTTTGATCAGAAAATGTATAAAATTGATAATCCAAGATAAAATGATTTAATTGTAATTGTTGGGGTTGAAGTTGAGGAGAACGCCGTTGTAAAGCTCGTAAACGAGCTAACAATTCTCCCATACCAAACGGTTTAACTAAATAATCATCCGCCCCAGCATCTAACCCCATAATTTTATCGGCTTCGGTATCTTTTGCGGTTAAAATTAAAATCGGAATAAAACTGCCTTTTTGTCGGAGCTTTTGACAAAGTTCAATACCCGATAAGCCCGGTAACAACCAATCAAAAATAGCTAAAGTATATTGTGTCCATTGATTTTCCAAATAATCCCAAGCCTCAATACCATCGGAAACCCAATCTACAATGTATGCTTTCTGCGTTAATATTCGTTTAATAGCTTCTCCTAAATCGGGTTCATCTTCCACTAACAAAATTTTCATGAGTTACAATCTCTAAAAGGGTATAAAATTTTTTCCAGTATAACCCACAAGAATAGTGTTATGATTCGCCGACGTTCAACCCCTTGGATTCATCAAAAATCCAGATTTATCATTGCTAGTCTCGCCGCCTTTGGTGCTGTGATAACCGCCTATTTAACCATTCTCAAACTGACCGGGGGAACTGCGGCTTGTCCGATAACAGGTTGTGATCAAGTTCTGTCAAGTCCCTATGCAGTTGTCTTTGGTTTACCTCTACCTTTATTTGGGTTTTTGGCTTATGTGATTATGGCAGGGATGGCTATTAGCCCTTGGTTAATTAACCCTGAAACCCAAAAAAGTTTAAGAACAAAAACAGAAGATTGGACATGGCTATTGATATTTGCCCAAGCTTCTGCGATGATGATTTTTAGTTTTTATCTCATGTATTTAATGGCATTTGTCATTAAATCTTTGTGTATTTATTGTATTGCTTCGGCAATTTGTTCCCTGAGTTTATTTATTTTAGCTTTATTAGGTCGAGATTGGGAAGATCGAGGTCAACTGTTTTTTATTGCGGTCGTTGTGGGGATGATTACATTAATTGCAACCTTAGCAGTTTATTCTCCCATTAATAGCCCTCGCGCTGAAGAAAATTTGTTTAAGATCACAACAACTTCTAATCCAGCCAATATTGAACTCGCTCAATATTTAACGCAGTCTGGAGCTAAAATGTATGGGGCTTTTTGGTGTGCTCACTGTCATGACCAGAAAGAATTATTGGGTCAAGAAGCAGTGGAAAAACTATCTTATATTGAGTGTGATCAACAGGGAAAAAATCCTCAGCCGGATTTATGTAAAGCCAAGAAGGTTGACGCTTATCCGACTTGGGAAATTAAGGGTCAGATGTATTCAGGAGTTCTAAGTTTAGAAAAGTTATCAGAGGTTTCAGGATTTACCGGATCTCGTGATTTTGGTGTTCGTTAATAGATCCTCAAAACTCAACTCAAAATCAAGTAGAGACGTGCCATGGCACGTCTCTACTGTGAAAAGGCGAGTTGAGTTAAATTAGATTAAAATCCTCAACAGCCTACGATTTTAACCGTTTATTTTTGAGAAGCCATTTTAGTTTGCAATTGTTTTTTGGCTTCTTTAAATTGGGTGGCTAACTGTTCTTGTTCAGTGGTTGATAAGTTTCGCCGAATCACAGCAAAGACATCATTTTCTTCTTCACGAGTATGGTGGTTAACCATATCTTTCACTTTTTTAACTTTATCTTTGAACTGAGCAGAACTCGGACTGAGAGATTTAATTTCTTCTAAAACAACTTTCAATTCAGCTTGCTCATTATACAGATTTTGAGTATCGTCATACAAAGAACGAACTTTAGGATAAAGCACTTGTTCTTCAGCTTCCGAATGGACACTTAAATCTTTGTATAATTGTCCGAAATATTCTTGAATTTTTTGCGAATCATTGCAATTTTCAATTTCAGCAATTAATGTTTTAGCCTTCTGATGATCCATACGAATCACATCTTGAATATTCATATCGGACTTATCAGAATTTTGGGTAACAGCACTACCCATCACACCCGATAAGGCTGCGATCGCATCTTGAACCCGTCCCCAAATGCTTTGATCAGGAGCTTGACCCGTTAATTCTTGGGTTCCTAAATATTCTAAAATCCCTTTAAGTTTTTCTTGATGAGCGCGGCTTTCAAAGTTAACCGTATTTAAAGGTGTAATAGCAGCTTCCACATCAGCACCGACCACTTGAGCCGATTTATGAACTAATAAACCCGACATCACTTGTCCATGCTTCAGCAGTTCAAGTTGAGCCACTTTTTCATAAAAAGTTAAGTCCGATTTATTCATCATCTCTTTGGCGAGATTGATCATTTTAGTGGCTTGCTCTTTCGGTTGAGATTGAATGCCATATTGGGTAATAACCGTATCCATGATGCCAAGATTTTTTTGGTCATCCTCTAACATTTCTTGGAATTGTTGACGGATTTCTGAGACATTACAATCTCGGACAAACAACTGTTCAGTTTCGACCAAAAGTTGTTGCACCGTTTTCATGGTCGCTAGTTTTTGACCAATTGCTTCCCGTTTTGCATCCGTTAAAGTCGTTACCATGTTGTGTTCTCCAATCTTCTAAATTTCATTTTCATAGATTCCAATTTCGCATAGAAAAACCAGGAATTCCTCATCCAGAAGACAGATCTAATGTTCAAGGTTTTACAAATGGATTGTTCAGTTTGTTTGATAGCAGGGAATAGGGAATAAGTTGATCGTTGAAAGTTGAAATTAAAATTTTGATCTCAATTTTTAGAATAAATACTAATTCATAATTGCGAAAAACTTGCTACTTGAGGACTCTTGTAGCATTCAAGATTGCTAGTAATGCCACTCCCACATCGGCAAATACTGCCTCCCACAAGGTTGCTATCCCGATCACACCCAAAACAATAAATAATCCTTTAATCGCCATTGCTAATACAATATTCTGTACGACAATCTGGCGAGTCTTTTTGGCAACTTGAATCGCCTCTGCCACTTTAGACGGAGCATCGGCCATAATCACCACATCAGCCGTCTCAATAGCCGCATCCGACCCTAATCCTCCCATTGCTATACCCACATCGGCTCTAGCAATCACAGGAGCATCATTGATGCCATCACCCACAAATGCAACTTTGCCTTTTCCGGCTCGACTCAGCAACTTCTCAATTACCTCTACTTTTTCTTCGGGTAATAATTCAGCTAGATAAGAATCTAAACCTAGACTTTCTGCTACGCTTTTAGCAACAGCCCGGTTGTCACCCGTGAGCATTATAATTCGCTCGACTCCCACACTTTTAAGATCTTGAATTGCCTTAATGGCATCGTCCTTAATTTCATCTGCAATTAAAATGTAACCTGCATAGCATCCATCAATTGCAAGATGAACAATAGTACCCTCTAAATTGCAGGTATCGTGGTCAATATTTTCTCGATGCAACAAACGATCATTCCCGGCTAAAACGACCTGATTTTTCACTTTTGCCCGAATCCCATGACCCGCAATTTCTTCGTAATTTGTTACATCTTCGTGATCAATAATTTGACCGTAGGCTTCTCGAATTGACTGTGCTACTGGGTGGTTAGAATGAGCTTCTGCTTTGGCTGCCAACTTCAGCAATTCTGACTCGGAAAAACCGTTTTGAGTTACAATTTTCGCTACTTTAAACACACCTTGGGTCAAGGTTCCAGTTTTATCAAAAACAACAGTTTTAACGGTTGTTAGGGTATCCAAAAACGTCGAACCTTTGACCAGAATTCCTCGTTTGGCAGCCCCTCCAACGCCACCAAAATAGCCCAAGGGAATACTAATCACCAGTCCACAGGGACAGGAAATCACTAGCAAAATTAGGGCGCGGTAAACCCATTCTGTGTGAGTTGCACCGGGAATAAATAGGGGGGGTAAAAAGGCTACAACTAGAGATAAAACAACAACAACGGGGGTATAGTAGCGGGCAAATTGGGTAATAAATTTCTCGGTTTCTGCTTTCTTGCTAGTAGCATTTTCAACAAGATCGAGAATTTTGACGATCGAAGATTCCCCAAAAAGTTTGGTGACTTGAATCGTTAAAACACCACTTTGGTTAATCGTCCCTGCTAAGACATTTTCTCCAACTTTCACCCTACGCGGAACAGATTCTCCGGTTAATGCTGAAGTATCAATCTGAGAATTCCCTTCAAGAATTTCACCATCTAAGGGAATCTTTTCTCCGGGTTTGACGAGAATAATATCTCCCACGTTGACGGTTTCTGGGGAGACTTGTTTGACTATTCCATTAACTTTTAAATTGGCAATGTCCGGGCGAATTTCCAGCAGAGATTTAATCGTGCGGCGAGAACGACTCACAGAGTATTCTTGAAACAATTCTCCGATGCGGAAAAACAGCATGACGGCGACGGCTTCGGGGAGTTGATGAATGGCGATCGCTCCTACCGTCGCAATCGTCATTAAGAAGTTTTCATCAAACACCTGTCCCCTGAGAATATTCCGTCCCGCCGTTTTCAACACTGACCAACCACTGAGTAAATAGGCAGGAATAAATACTACATACTCACCCCAATTGTAGGGCGTATTATGCAAGGGTTTCTCGAAAATTATTCCTACAACAAATAATGTAATTACTACCAACACTGAGGGAAGTTCCCGTTTTAGGTTAAACTCCCCTGAACCGTGATTATGCTCATGGTCGTGAGTCTCTAAATCAGATTTTGGGCTGATGATGGTGAAGCCCAAAGAGATGACGCGATCGCGGATTTCCTGTTCGTTTACCTGCTTGGGGTCATAAGTCACACTTAAGCGTTTCGTCGCCACACTCACGGATATTTCTGCCACACCGGGTATTTTCTGTACACCTGCTTCGATTTTGGCGGCACAGCTACCGCAATCCATACCACCGACCTGCATCTGTTGAGTTTTCACCGAAGGAGTCTGAGTCATTGCTCGTTTGCTGAATGGATTGTAATTACCAGCATTTTGATACTTTCCACGCCTACAATGGGGGGAATTCTTCGTTCAGCGATTTCACTTACTAATATAGCAATCCTATTTGATTAGTGTTGAAAATTTCGGAGCAAAAGGCACTATTGCAATGAGCACTCTTGCAATAGGGGGAATACTTTTGACTGTTTCATAGAGGTTTAAAATTATTACAACCTATCAGTACATTACCAGTCAGAGGGAAATCGAAGAATCAAGGGAGTAAATTCCTCATCATTGTCGAAGTCAGAGAAGTGGAAGTGTCAAAAAATTTTTACAAAGGCTACAGGGAAGGAATATATTGCCTATAATTCAGTTAATCCCAACTGCGTTGAAGTCAGCTAAACAACCATACAGCTTATGACGAACTCCGCCTCCCCCAAACCTATCCCCAAAATGCCTCCACCTCCTGTCCCTGTTTCAGTGGAGTCTGCATCGATGTCCATTGCCTCTGCTTCCTCGATTAAACTGATGGTAAAAGATGCTTATAGCAAAAAAGCATCAGATATTCATATTCGAGTCGGACATACTCCTCGATTTAGGATTCAAGGACAAATGGCACGGGCAAAGGATCATGTTAAAGTGACTCCTGAACTGTTTGAACAGTATTTAGATGAAATTCTCACGACCCATCAACGCCAACAGTTTGCGGAAACGAAAGAATTAGACACAGCCATATTTTATCCAGGGTTAGTGCGTTGTCGGGTGAATTGTTTTGACTCCCTGACTGGGGGGGCGATGGTTTTACGTCTGATTCATTTGCAAATTCCTTCTATTGATGAGTTAGGATTGCCTCCTGTTCTCAAAAATATTATTGATTCTCCCCAGGGTTTAATTTTAGTCACTGGGCCAACGGGTTCGGGGAAATCCTCGACCTTAGCCGCTATGATTCGTCAGTTGAATGAAACGGCTAAAAAGCATATTGTTACCATTGAAGACCCGATTGAATTTGTTCATCCCTCGAAGATGTGTTTGATTAGTCAACGGGAAGTTGGCTTACATACGTTAGAATTCCATAACGCATTACGCGCAGTTCTCCGGGAAGATCCTGATGTAATTCTAATTGGGGAAATGCGCGATCGCACTACGGTTAACACAGCGTTACAAGCCTCTCAAACGGGTCACTTAGTATTAGGAACCCTCCACACCCGCAACGCTTTAAACTCAATTAATCGTCTGTTAAACCTATTTAATGTAGATGAACAACCCGCCGTGCGGATTTCAATTTGTGATTCTTTAGTGGCGGTGATTGCTCAATTATTAGTTCCTACCGTTGATAATAAACGCACGGCGGTTCATGATGTTCTGGTTAATACTCCAGCCATGCGGGATTATCTGCTCAAAGGAGACGAGGAAAGCGCCTTACAGTTAATGGAATCCGATACCTATGAAGGAATGCAACTCATTAACCAAGCGTTATTTGAACAGGTGTTAGCCGCGAGGGTGACAATGGAAGAAGCCGAAAAAGTCTCTCCCGATGCTACGGATTTAGATCGTCGCTTCCGCGTCGCCGGGATCGATTCTTCTGGTATGGCCCGCCAATTCAAAGAAGGTAAATCGCCGTTTAGTGCTTAATGTTGACCCCTGACTGTTGACGGTTGACCGCCAACAGACAACAGACAACAGAAACAGCCAACCCTCAACTCACCCTTCGTTCTATAATTTTGCAGTAACTTTAATCTTGCCTCTATCGTGATCGCCCTTTATCCTGGTAGTTTTGATCCGGTTACGCTAGGACATTTAGATGTTATCGAACGAGGTTGTAAACTGTTTGAACGGGTGATTGTGGCGGTATTGGGAAATCCGAACAAAAAACCTTTATTTACCGTAGAGGAACGGATTGAACAAATGCGCGATAGTACCCAACATCTGAACAATTTAGAAGTAGCCAGTTTTGATGGTCTAACGGTAGACTATGCAAAACTACGGAACGCTCAAGTTTTGCTCCGAGGGCTACGAGTTCTTTCAGATTTTGAATTAGAACTGCAAATGGCCTTGATCAATAAAACCCTATCAACAGAAATTGAGACCGTGTTTTTGGCAACCTCAAAGGAATATAGTTTCCTTTCTAGTAGTGCTGTCAAAGAGATTGCTCGATTTGGGGGTTCCGTTGATCATCTTGTTCCTAATCACGTTGCTAAAAAAATCTATAAATGTTACGCCAGGAATCAACCCCAAGACTTGAACCCGAACAAAATGGACTCCGTGTAGAGTCTGAAACTCCGGTGAATAATTCCCCTGGAATTGATATCCAACGGGAACTAAACCGACTAGAGGAAATGATTCTCGATAGTCCTAGGATTCCCTTAACTCGACGAACTTTAGTCGATGAAGAACAGTTACTCGATCAATTAGATTTAATTCGATTGAATTTACCGAGTGCTTTTCAAGAGTCAGATATTATCGTCCGCCATAAGGATGAAATTCTTCAAGAAGCGGAAGAATATGCTCAGGAAATTATCGATGCAGCCGAACAAAGAGCGGCTCGAATATTGAATGAGATGGGTTTAATTCAACAGGCAAAAGCTGAAGCGGATCAATTGCGTCAACAAGTGCAACACGAATGTGAGACACTTCAACAACAAACTTTGTCTGAAATTGAACAAATTCGTTATCGTCTTCAACAAGAATTAGAAGAAATGCGATCGCGGACTATGGCTGAATGTGAAGAAATTCAAAATGGTGCAGATGACTATGCGGATCACGTTCTAGGCAGTATCGAACAACAGTTAAATGAAATGATGCGAGTGATTCGTAATGGTCGTCAACAAATACAGGGAAATAACCCGACACGATAACTCGATTTATAGGGGGTTTCTACTCGTTCTGATACTAGAAATCAGGAGATAGCCTAGGCGTTATTTATATCGTCTTTTCAGCCGTCTCCGATTTTTATAGACAGATTTTTTGGGGATTAAAAATTGTATTCAGTGATTTATCCCTCTTCTGTCAGTCTCCGAAATCAACAAGTCATAAAAAGTAGAAGTTAAGTAGTCAATAATTGTTGATAAAAACTTAGCAATTCTTGAGCTAGTGCGGTATTGGTGTAGTGAGTCATTGCCCGTTGATAGCCTCGTTTTCCTAACTGTTTGGCTAATTCTGGCTGTGTGATTAACTGGCTGAGAACATTTCCCAAAGCTTGCTCATTACCTTCAGGAAATATTAATCCCGTATCTGCAATAACGTGGGGAATTTCGCCAGAGTCAGAACCAATTACGGGAACTTGACAAGCCATTGCTTCAATTAAAACATGACCAAATTGTTCTTTCCAACCTGTGGCTGTTAGGGTTTTAAATTTATAGGTGGTTTCTGAAGGTAAAACCAGGGTATTCATTAGATTAATATAGCGTTGTACCTGATCGTGAGGTACACTTTCTATTAAAATTAATCGGTCTTTAAACCCAAATTTTTCGGCTATTTCTAGGAGTTGCGATCGCAATTCTCCTCGACCGAGTAACACCCATTTCCAAGCATAATCTTTTAACCCTGCTAAAGCTTTGGCTAAGGTAATTAATCCTTTTTCTTCAACAAAACGCCCCACAAACCCCACAACAAATTCATCGGATTTAATCCCTAACTCGGCTTTTAATTCGGGTTCAGGTTGAGGTTTAAATAGCTGTTCATCAATGCCTAATTGGGGCATCACTTCAATGGGTCGGGTGTATCCTTTTTGGCGTAAGATATCTTTTCCATCTTGATTACCAACAACAATTCCATCGGTATATTTCAGGTTATAGGCTTCTAGGAGAGAAAGGGGAAATTTTAACTCATAAGGCAAATTCCACCAAGTAAAAAAGACGTTTTTGGCTTTTAAACTCAAAAGATGATTTAAGGTGATAAATTCGCTATAGGTTAAAGCTTTTGAACCTTGTTCAACTTGAATAATATCAGGTTTAAAAGCTTTCAATAGAGACACTAAATCGAGTCCAAAGGTAAGTAAGCTTTGATTATTTTGACTAAAGTTAGAAATCGGAACAACCTTAAAATTTCCTTCATCTAAATATTGACATTCAATGATTTTATTCTGAACTCCTCCCGGTCGCCAACGTTTAGGAACAACAATGGTAACTTCTATATTAGGTTGTAAACGGGCTAAGGCTCTAAATTTTTCTCGATTTAAGTCAACAATATAGGTATGGCTGGCTATTAAAACTTTCATCAATCTCCTCCCGATTAACTGTTCTCATTGTAGGGTGCATAAGCACTCATCAAACACACGATTAAATCGTTAAGGTGCGCTGAAGCGCAACAACGGCGTTTGACACTAGGAATGGTCTTTTTGAGTGTAAATTTGTCCTTGATCCCAGAGGGATGTAATCCAGGTTCCTAAAGCTTTTAATAAGCCTAATTTATAGAAACAAAAACGAGTAATAATTTTGAGAGGGGAGCCACTTTTATTACAGGGGGGATGTCCTAAAACATGACAGTCAAACAATTTAGCAAAGAAGCGAAAACATTGACCCGGAGTTAGATTTTTTAATCCCATAAAAAAGTGATTATGATAAAAAGTAATCTGATATTGTACAGAACGGGTACTCATATCATGGCAGCCTCCGGCTTCTTCTCCTAAATGAATTAAATAGGCTTCGGGATCGTACCAAATTACATAACCTGTTGGTCTGATTCTTAAACAAAAATCCGATTCTTCTCGCACGGCACTGCCTTTAAATCGTTCATCAAAGGTTAAACCAAATTGATCAAAAATTTCTCGCCGAAAAGACATATTACATCCCCTTACAGAAATCACTTGTTGGGGTTTAATGGTATGAACTAAATCCAGATGATACCAAGCAATACCGGGATCTTGAGCTTCAGGAGGTAAATTTTCAATGGTTAATTTTCCGCCTGAATCACTTAATTTCATTCGATCAAAAACTCGTCCAGCAACAGCCCCAATCTTTTCGGGTGCAGAGGTTTCTCCTGGGATATAATTACGAGCATGGGCGAGTAAAAATCCTTCAGGAAGTTGAACATCATCATCAATAAATAAGAGAATATCTCCTTGAGAACGCCGTACTGCATAATTTCTAGCACCGGGTAAACTTGCCCAATCTAAACGATACCATTGAATTTTTCCGGCTTGGGTTAATTGTTCTAAATAGGTTTGGGTTTCGGGTTCATGGGTTGGGGTTTGATCTACCACTAAAACTTCAAAATGTGGATAGGTTTGTTGTAATACTTCAGTTAAGGTTTCTCTTAATACTTGTTCCCGGTTGTAGGTAGGAATGATGACCGAAATTAACGGTAAATTCATGAATTTATTCTCCTAAAATGAAGGTTTGAATTGTTTTTGAATTGTTTTCCTGATCCACTGTTCTAAACGAATAAACCCCATTAGATAAATACTGAGTAAGATGCTAATCCCGATGATAGAAATTATAATTTTTAGATAGGGATTTAAACTTAGAAAGCGATTAAAAACTGGAAGAATAACAAAGAAAAGGGGCTGATGAATCAGATAAATCTGATAGGAATAAATTCCCATTCCTGATAACAGGCTTAATCCATAGAATAAATTTCCTTTATATCGGTTTAACCCTTGAAACAACCTATAACACCCTAAAAACATTAGGGGAGTAAACAGAATATCAAATCCTAGCATATAAACAATATCAACCTTCGTCAATGCCAGATAAAGATAAAAAATTAATCCGATTCCAAAAGCAAGAACTGAACGGGTAAAATCTTGAAGCCTAAAACGGTTTTGATTTTGGTAGTAAATAATTCCCCAATATAATCCTACACAATATTGAAAGAAGTAACTTAGGAAAATATTATTTCCCAAGAAGAACCCAAACCATTTAGATTGAATTACTAAGAGATAAAATCCAAAAATCTTAGCAATAACGCCAACAATAATTCCTAGAATCAAAATTGATTTAGGTTTACTTTTACAACCCAAAAAAATTAAAGGGGTCAGCAAATATAATTCTAAAATAACGGTGAAAAACCAAAATCCGGGGTTGATAGATTGCCATTGATAACCTGCTAACCCTAGACAACTGAGGATAAATCCCAGGGGAGATTTAATCGGGTATTCATGTCCAAAAATAAAGTAGAGAAATAAACTACAAACAACAGCTATAAAGTAAGTCGGATAAATTCTATCTAATCGTTTTAAAAGCCAAGATTTCCAGTTTGTCGTAATTTCCGGTAAATGATACTTTTGGGCAGCCGCCGCGAGAATGTAGCTGGTATTAAATCCAGCCATGACAAAAAAGATATCAACGGCGGCATAGCCAATTTTTGCTCCATTTCGGTCTAATAGAGAAACAAGATGCAGTTTGTCGGGATAATTTTGAAAAAAGTGAAAGAAAAGAATACCTAAAATGGCTAAACCTTTGGTTTGATCAATCCAGTCTAAACGCTGTTTTTGAGGGGGATTTACTGTACTAGACATGAAAAAATATCCTCATTTAGATCTCGGCTTCTAGTTCACCTGCGTCTCTAAGTTTTTTTCGTTCTTCCCGATCAATTTCGGGTAATTTAAAGAGTACACCCGCAAAATACCAATAATAAACTGTAACGGGATCAACATCCAGAGGGTAGTAATAAGTATTATAACTAATTACTAACACAAATACCCAAAAGGAAGCACCAAAACTGCGTAAATTTTTATCTTTGATGGAACGATAGGATTTAAAGCCAACAACCGTCATGGTTGTCACAAGATAGAGAAAGGCAGCCACCCCTAACGGCCCAATTTCATAGAGCATTTTAGGGTAATAGGTTTCAATTAAAGCTGTTTTCCCAAAGGCGCGAGAAGCGTTTGTTGCCCGTCCTACACCTTTACCCAGAATGCCTTTTTGTCCTTCACTGGTTTGTCCAAACTGTTCTGAAATAAAGTCTGTTGGCGGTGAGGCGTTCCAACGACCTACAAAACTATCAACTCGTTCTTGCAAAAATTGAGGGTTGGCAATGGCGGCGACTCCTAAGAGAAGACCTAATCCTAAAGCCATGGGAATAAACCGTTTTAAATTAGCAACTTGACCTGTTAAAATTAATAGAATAATTGTGACAACAGGCACTAAAGCTAAAGCAATTCTTTGCCCAGAAATTACCGCATTTAAAAATACAATTGCCATTCCTCCTAAACCGACCATTCGCCAGAGGGGAGAAGGATCACTAAAAGCAGTTGCAAAGGTAAAAAAGGCGTTAGAAATTAAAAACCAAGCCCACTGCCAAGGTGCTACAAAGGTTCCGGGTAAACGAATCATATTTTGGGAGGGACTAAAGACTAAAGAACCACCCACTAAACATTTGGCTTCAATGGTGGCTTTAAATAAATCACCTCCGATTAAATGATCTGTCCCTTTACAGCGACCGGAAACTAGAAATTGATATTGCATAACTCCTAAAACACAACAAATAATGGCTAAAATAACGGTGAGGCGAGTTAACCATAATAGTTCTTTTTTTCCTTTGATTTGATAATAGGAACAGGTGATTAAAGGGAAATAGCCAAGAAAAGCTTTTAATCCCAGAATTCCTACCAAAATCGGCTTATCTCCGGGTTCGGGTTTGAGTTGTTGTAAGCCATTTACTAAGATTAGGGTTAAGCCACAAACTGCCAAGAGAACCATTAGAGGTTGTTTTAACGATTTGGGGACAATTAGAGGTTTATTTTTGCTTTTCCATTGTTGATATAACGCTACCAATGCCGGAATATAAAACCCATCTTTTGCTAATTGAAAGATCGGGCTCCCTCCCCCAATCCAATAGGTGACAGTACCATTAAAGGGTAAATAAATTAGAAATCCCCAAAGGGCTGCAATCGGGTAAAGATAGGACATTGTTAAGACTAGAATTCCTCCCCCACCTGCGATCGCTAATTTGGGTTCTGCTACAAAAAATAACACAACCCCCACAATCACAGAAACCGCAATAATTCCAGAGGAAGCCGAGATAAATTTCTTAATTGCTTTCTCAATTTCTTTCTTCCGTTGTTTAATTTCTTTTTTACTTAAAGTCGGTTGGGATTTCCCTTTGTTTTTTTTTGATTTTTTAATGTTTTTCTTTTTTTTTACCTGGGTAGCCATATAAATTTCTTGTGTTAATTATTATTAATTTGAAATTTTAGGGACGGGTTCACCAAGATTTTCGTTATGATCATTAACCTGAATAAACCCGCCCCCTTTTTATCTCAAATCCACAATTTAAGCCTTTTCTAAAGGTGCCATTGTTAACCCTTCTCGACTTAATTGTTGATGATAGAGTTCAGCTTGTTCTTGGGGGCCAACCCAAACGGTCGCTTGTCCTTCATAATGGACTTGATTGGTTAATTCCCAAGCCAGATCACTGCTCATTCCGGGAATATATTTCATCAAACAATTAGCAACGTGCTGAAAGGTATTAAAATCATCATCTAACACAATTACTTTATAATTGGGATAAGGTTGATTAACGGTTTGGCTAGAGCGAGTCGGTGCAAGAGTGGGTGAACTTGTCATCCCTTGAATTGAGGCTAAAATTCCTACATTAGTTTCAATAACCATAACTTTAAGCACAATACAAATTAAACAGTTTCTTATAAGCTTAACCGAAACTCAAACAATTTCGATTTTTGGCAGTGATTATCACTATTATACCCTACTGCTATTAAATTCTGTAGGGGTTTGGTCTCCAAACCCTCTTTATGTCTAGGTTTGGAGGGACATCACCCCTACAATAAAACATTACAACCTATTTAGGACTGCTATATAGTTTTCAATACCCCCTTGATGATCCCTCTTTCTTCGTGTCTTAGTGCCTTTGTGGTTGCTTTTTTATAGCCCTAGGTGACAAATAACAATATCCGAGGACAGTATTTTTGAAAAACCCGGTTTCCAATAGCGATCGCATTTTTAGTTATTCATATTTCTGATAAAATTTTAAATATAATCAACCCTTAGAGTTTGCCAAAAGCCCCCCAAATTAAACCGGAAATTAGCCCCCAAATACTGCCAATTCCAGCCGATACAATAATTGCACCCATTAATAGAGGAGTTGCGCCTGTTGTCGAAGAACTATCTAAAACATTAGCAAAAGTTGTGGCGCCTAAAACCCCTAAACCTGCCCCTGAAATTGCTCCTAAAAAATTACCCCAAATTGCGCCTAAAAATGCTCCCCGTCGCCCGGATAAATGCAGAGATAAAGGTAAACTAGGGGCACCTCCAACGGTTCCAAATAACCCGCCAGCAACGATTCCTCCAAGGGTTCCAACACCCGCCGCCACAATAGTAGTAGCAATGATTCTCAGGGCAATTTCCGAGAAAGATAATGTTGAATTAACATTGAGTTTGATTTGTTCAAATTGCTGCCAGCCAACGGCTAAAATTCCTAATCCCATTCCCCCTAAAGTTCCTAAATATGAGCCCCAAACTCCTCCCACAAAGGCGCCTCGTCTGCCCCACAACCGCCCAATATGGGGAAGGGATAAGGGCGGTTTAAATAAATGCCAAATTGCCCCCCAAATCATTCCCATTAACCCCCCCCAAATTAAGGTTTGACCAATCAGGGGTTCCTGTTCTACTACTCCAAAGATAAACCCGGCAATTACCGCCGCTACAAAAATCCCTGACCAGCCCCCTAAAATTAAGGCAATTCCTCGGTGTATCCCCCCTGGTGGAGGGAGATACACACTAATTACGACCCCCAAAAAACTGCCCCACATTGCCCCCACAATTAACCCGCCTAGAATCGCTTCTTTGCCTTGCACAAAGGCAAAAATTAAGGCAATAATTGCTGATAAAACCGACGTTCCCCACAGTCCTCCTAAGACCACACCTTCAAATAAATTCCCGAATAAAGTTTGCAGGTGCAAGTTAGAAGTTTGGGGCAAAACCAGGGAATTTTTAACCCTGGGAGTGGCAGAAATAGAACGATTTACTGGAGTAAATAAAGACCGTTGATTAACAGAGGCAGGTTTATTATTTAAAACTCGTTTACGTTTACGTTTGAGGGGTTGTAAATGTTGTTTTTGGGTAACGGCTAGACGGGAAGGAAAGGGATCTCGCCCTCCTAATTTTTCGGCGCGATCGCACCAAGGACAACGGCTTAAATGATTGCCATAACGATGTTCAGGTTGTTGACTACAGGTGATTAAATTGGCTTCAGCTTCTTTCAATCCCATTAACCAAGTTTTCGCATCGGGTCTAACTTGGGGATTATTATAAGCTGTCTCAAAACATTGAATAAATAATTGTTGTAATTTTGGGTATAATAATTCAAACGGGGGAGCATAGGGCATCGGTTGATAGGGAACCTGTCTTGTCCCATAAACGAAATGACCCGCCCTGACCCTAGACTCAATGGCTGGAGGGTCGCCACTCCCTTGATAGACCCCGGAAAACGGGTGTGTTCCTTCCATCAGCAGCAGAAAGATTAACACCGCCAGTCCAAACCGATCCTGTTCTGGGGTGCGGTTTAACTCCCGAAAGGCTTGTCCTTGGAGTTCTGGGGGGGTAAATTCGGCTTTACCGACGGGACAACGATAAATAAACCCGGTATCGGGATCTCGCACTTGGAAAGAGTCGGTATCAACGAGGGTGACTAAGGCGGTATCGCTCACTAAAATATTAGATTCGTTAACATCTCCAATCACATATCCACTACTATGTAAATCGGCAAAGGATGCAACTAAATTACGAGCGGTGCGATGGAGATATAAATAATTAAATAAAGGCTTTTGTTCGCGGCGACTTTTAGGAGTATAAAAAATATGAATGGGGGTGGCTTTCTTGACACGCGGCATTAAATAACCCAGAATTTGCCGTTTATGATCGGTGGTATGCAGTAGGTCAAGGGGCCAAGCGATGGCCGTCAGTCCTGGGGAAACCATCGCCGTTGCAGGGGGATAGTTATACATGACGGTGAGTTTATCGGCGTCCTCGTCGGTGGGTTTATGGTAGATTTTGGCAACTAAATTCGCATCTTCTAAAATGCCATAGATGCGTCCTTCCCCCCCACTCCCTAGAGGGGTGCGGGTATCGAGAGTAATGATTTGTCCGTTAAACTGGCGTTGCAGCCGCATAGCAAGTTAGGGGTTGAATCGTTGCACCTATTGAATCGTACTTAAAGCATAGCGTGTTGGGGAAGTTATTAATGCCCGGAAATAAATTTCGGGTTGAAAGCTAAAGTGATCTAAAGATAACTCAGGATTTGTATTTATTAACCTGTTTTAACCTGGATTTATTATTGATTTGAGAAGTTGGCGATCGCATACCCCGATATTAGGCTAACAACTGTACAGCATTAAAGGAATGGTAACTCACCCCATAGGGTGAGATGGAAGTCATGCTATTGAGAGAGGGGAGACTTAAGCCTAATGCTTTATCTTATAAAAAGTAATAGATTTGTCTATCACACTATCTGCTCCAAAAATGCACTTCCCTGGCTGGCGGAGTGCATTTTTATTGTTTATTTTAATGTCAGAAAATGATTTAAGGCAATAACAACTTTGGGCGGCCAGCGTCTAACAGTTTTCACCCAATCAATATTTTTATATCTAGCATCAAGTCCAACCACAGCGACCCAATTGCTTTCCGCTTCTCCAGGTTTTCCGCTATCCCATAAACAAGCAGTTAACGCGGCTCGCATATCGGCAAAGTTGGGATATTTACGCACTAGATTTTTCATGGTTTTAATCGATTCTTCCTGTCGTCCAACTTGATATAATGTTAAGGCATAATTGGCACGAGCAAAGGAATAATTTTTATCTAAATCACTGGCGGTTTGATAATCTAAAAGAGCAGCTTCCCATTTTCCTAATCCCGCTTCAGCATTACCTCGATTATTATAAGCTACAGCATCATTGGGATTAATTTCTAAGACTTTATTATAATCTGCGATCGCTTTTTTCCACTCTCCTAAACCTTCATAAGCCACCCCTCGGTTTAAATAGGAATCAGGAAAATTAGGAGCTAATTCTATCGATTGATTATAATCTGAAATTCCTTGATTGAGTTTATTTTGACTAATTCTAACATTACCTCGGTTACTCCACATCGCCGGATTTTCTGGATATTGATCGAGAATTTCAGTCCAATAAGTTTCTGCTTGAGCAAATTCACCCGCTTGAGTGGCTGTAAACGCTTGCCCAAGCATAGCATCTAAATCGGAAGATAGGGATTGATTTTCAGCCCCCAGAGGGGTGGAATTTCCCCAAGGGACTAGGAAAATACTCAACAAGAGGATCAAAGTCAGACAAAATGGACGAATCTTAGCCATGAACTGCAATCAGCGAGATCGAATCACACTATTGTACTCAAAGGCGGGGGTAAAATCATCTGTCAACGGCGGAGTGGGGCGGTGTCTAGGGTGTGTAAGCATAACAAAAGCCGGATTTTGTGTTGTTCACTGCCATATCGTGAGAAAATAAGATGTTAACTCTTAAACGAAAAAGGTTTAACAAAACAATATGGTAGCTAAAATTCAGTTTTCAAAAGGTATTGATGAAGAAGCAATTCCTGATGTTCGCCTCACTCGTTCACGAGATGGTAGTCAAGGAACAGCAACATTTTATTTTCAGAAACCTAAAGCCTTAGCTGATGATGCAACGGCAGATATCACGGGAATGTATATGATTGATGATGAAGGAGAAATCATAACCCGTGAGGTTAAAGCTAAGTTTGTGAATGGAAGACCAACGGAAATTGAAGCCATTCATTTAATGAGATCTCCTGAAGAATGGGAGCGTTTCATGAGGTTTATGGAACGTTATGCAGAAGTCAATGGATTAGAATTCTCTAAATCCTAACTTCTTAGGAGTTAGGGGTCTAATTTCTAAATTTAATCGGCATAATTTGGGGGAAATATAGGAATTATGGCTTCTAACTTCTAATATTTATGGTTCTGAAAATACAGTTTATGAGTTCAACGGTTCCTCATCCCACTTCTTCAGAATTTCTAGTGAATTGTGCTGTAATTACGGTGAGTGATACTCGCAGCCTAGAAACAGATAAAAGTGGTCAATTGATTCACCAGTTTTTACAGAATGCCGGTTATCCAATTCTCGATTATCAAATTATTAAAGATGAACCTGCGGAAATTACAGCAATATTGAAAAAGCTCTGTCAAATTCCTCAACTCGATGCTTGTATTTTGAATGGCGGGACGGGAATTTCTCCGCGAGATACCACCTATGATGCGATAGAGAAATTATTAGAAAAAACTTTACCCGGATTTGGGGAAATTTTTAGAACTTTGAGTTATGCTGAAATTGGGTCAAGAGCGATCGCTTCCCGTGCTGTTGCTGGAGTTTGTCAAGGAAAATTAGTCTTTTCTGTTCCGGGATCTTCTAATGCCGTAAAATTAGCAATGGAACAACTAATTATACCCGAATTAGCTCACTTAGTTAAAGTATTACGTTCATAGACCCAGTTTTGGGGTGTAATTTCCTTATATAGGAGAACACTTAATTTTATGAATTTTGCAACTCTTGCTCCTAGTCTTGATACCTTTTTAGAAGACTTAAAAAGTGCTGATTTAGTTGGTATTTCTGTCTTGCAAAAAAACTTAGGTTTACGTTTAAATTTTACATTTGGGCCAGAGTCCCCTAATGTAGCAATTGAACTTAATCACTTAGTCCATTTGATTCTATCTCAACCCCTCAACCCAGATGATCAAGATTTCTGCTATTGGGTCGGTGAAGTTGAATTAAAAACTGTAAACCCAAATGATTCTGATATTTTATCAGTTTTATCCTATCCTTTTGTTCAGAAAAATTATCAGGATATAGATTCATCACCTCTAGTTTATTTTAGATTGGAAGGTGATATCTCTTTAGTTGCAATTTGTCGAAATTATAAATTATTTACAGAGATTCAATAATGGCTTGGCTTTACACCAAGATCAACAGAATACTACAGGGAAGCAGATCCTCCCTAATCTTATTTCAAGGTAGAACCTTGATTCTATCCTATTCTTCGTGTCTTCGTGTCTTTGTGGTTCGTTAAAAAAAATAACGATAGTTTTTCTCTACACTACAATAGTAGTGATGTGTTCAAATCAAATTCTATGTATTTCACTTGGCTAGATAGTAATTCTTGGTTACTGGAAATAAGCGGAAAAAATATTCTGATAGACCCTTGGTTAGTGGGTGCATTAACCTTTGGGAATCTGAATTGGTTATTTAAAGGGGAAAGACGAAACCCGCGACCCATTCCGCAAAAGATTGACTTAATTTTATTATCTCAGGGATTAGAAGATCATGCCCATCCTGAAACCTTAAAACAATTGAATAAAAATATCCCCGTTGTGGGTTCTCCCAATGCGGCAAAAGTTGCTCAAGGGTTAGGATATACTCAAGTTCGAGCTTTGGAACAGGGAACAACCTATTGTTTAGAAAACCAGATTGAAATTAAAGCACTTCCCGGTTCTCCCATTGGCCCAACAACTATCGAAAACGCCTATCTTTTAAAAGACTTAACAACCGGAAATACTGTTTATTATGAACCTCATGGATATCATGCTCCTGAGTTAAAAGAAATGGCTGCTATTGATGTTGTCATTACCCCCTTAATTAATATTAGTTTACCCTTAGTGGGGCCAATTATTCGCGGACAACAAACGGCGTTAGACTTAGCAAAATTAGTTCATCCCCAGGTGATGTTACCCACCGCCGAAGCCGGGGATGTGGTTTATGAAGGGTTGTTAGTTTCTCTATTAAAAGTGAGTGGAAATCTTGAGGATTTTCGCTCAATGTTAGCTAGAGAAAATCTATCCACACGGGTACTAAATCCCCAACCGGGAGAACGATTTGAAGTGTCCTTACAACAGCGTCCTGTAAGTGTGGTTTAATATAGCAATCCGTGTAGGATTTCTGATCAAAACCTGTAGGGGTGATGTCCCTCCAAACCCAGGCGCCAAGAGGGTTTGGAGGGACGCCACCCCTACGATAAAATATTACAACTGATTTAGACTTGCTATATTAAGAATTCTTCTCCCCTTGACCTGCGGTTGAGGGGTTGGGGGAGACGTCTAATAAACTTTAAAGAATTGCAGCACAAACCGCCGCCCCAACTAACCCAACTTGGGGATTTAAGACGACATAAACGGGAACTTTTGCTAAGATGGGTTTCATTCTGCCTTTATTAGAAAAAGCCTGCATAAATTCAGGAGTTTCTAATAAAGGTAAAATTTTAGGCGCAATTCCTCCCGCAATATATAACCCGTTATAAGGTAATAGTTTTAACGCTAAATTTCCGGCTTCTGCTCCATAAGCTTCAACAAAAAGCTGCATCGTTTGTTGTGAAAGATGATCCTGTTTTTCTAAAGCGGCTTGAGAAATCACGGCGGCGGGATCTACCGTAACTTCTGCTAACCCGATTTGATGCTCCCACTCTTTAACAACTTGGGCAATTTCTGGAGACTCTTTTGCTAGATTGCGATCGCGTAAAAATTGATAAATTGACACAATTCCCGGCCCAGAAACCACCCGCTCAACAGACACTCGATCAATATTATGTTTCGCTAACAAATATTTCATTAACTGAAATTCTAATTCAGAACGGGGAGCAAAATCCGTATGACCTCCCTCACAGGGATACACCTTAATTCCATTGCTTAAAGGTGTAACAAAACATTCTCCTAACCCCGTCCCTGCACCAATTACCCCAATAGGAGAACCAGCTTGAGGCTGTCCTTTTTGTAAGGTTAAAACATCAGTTTCCGGTAAACCCGTCACCCCGTAACCAATGGCTTCAAAATCATTAATTAAAGTTACAGAAGCAATGGCTAATTCTGCTGCTAAACGTAGGCTATCTAAGCGCCAAGGCAAATTCGTTAATTTCGCAGTTTGATTTACCACTGGCCCCGCAATGGCAAAACAAGCTGTTTCCGGTTGGGGAATATACCCCAGTTGTTCACTTGCTGCTTGCAAAAATAACTGCACAATCGGGACTAAATCAGGATAATCCCCACTCAAATATCGAGACTCATAGAGAGTTTTTAATCGTTCTTGCATTTGGGGGGCTTCAACTGTAATAGTGGCATTCACTAAGCGCAAAATCGTTTTTGTACCACCAATATCTCCGGCTAATAATAATGTCATATTTACATAAAAAGATCGAGGTTTGTCTTTTTTGTCAGCTTAATAAACTGATCTCAACATTTCAATGGGTGCAGCAAGGTTAATCTGCGTTCAGTTTACCGTATTTAAGGTTCGACGATGACAGGGGTGCCAATTTTCACCATCTCAAATAGAGTCAGAACATCTTGATTAAACATCCGAATACAGCCGTGAGATGCTGCTTGTCCAACGGTTTCGGTGTTAGGAGTTCCATGAAACCCAATAGAGTTTT
Source organism: Planktothrix serta PCC 8927 (assembly GCF_900010725.2). Classification (NCBI taxonomy): domain Bacteria; kingdom Bacillati; phylum Cyanobacteriota; class Cyanophyceae; order Oscillatoriales; family Microcoleaceae; genus Planktothrix; species Planktothrix serta. The sequence goes on from NZ_LR734883.1 coordinate 80,336, forward strand.
TTCCATCTGTCCAAAACCCAATCCAACGCTCACCCAAGGGATTATCTGGCCCTGGAGGAATAATATCTCCGGTGAGGGGATGTTCCCAAGTGGGATGGGAAATCATTGAAATCACTTGATATTGACCGACAGGAGTTTCCCAACCTTCTCGACCAACGGCGATCGGATAACTGGTTTGGAGGTGTTGATTTTGATAGACATAAACACGACGTTGATTTAATTTAATTACCAGTTGTAAATTAACTTCAATGGTGTTAGGAATTGGCTGTTTTGATGGGGGGAATAAGGTAGAAGTTGCAAATTTAGGGGTTCTGGGGGTTAATAATTTAACCGGGGATGGAGCCAGGGGAATCGGATTTTGGGGATGAACAGATACCGCAATCATCCGTTTTGGGACTGCTCCTAAAAATACAGTTGTCCCCAAGACAACGGTTGTTAAATATTTCAGAAAACCTTCTTTTCTAACCATTGCACTGTTTGTCTTGACCAAAGAAATGGGTTTAAGGCTACGCTCAGTTGAACCCTCAGTAACCATTATTGTTTCCCGTGTTTTTCTCCCCGACCTCCCCAAAGTTTAAATTAACATGGGGGAGAAATGGAAAAAATTTTTAGATTAGACGTTTAAGAATAAGAAGCAGCCCAATCGAGATTTTTACATAAGCTTAGAAAGAGGAATTACCCATGACACCAAGCGATCGCATTCAACGCCAAATTTTACCCACAGGTAAGAATTAGGTGGGTAAGCATATCGCACCCACCCGATAGAAATTACCAACCGAAAGCCGAATAAAATTGACTATTCTCAGGGGTAGATTCTGATCCCGTTTCAACATTAGGATTAACCCGAATTTCCGTACAGAATGTTGAGGTATTGAACCCGCCAAACCGCTTAACTGCACTGGTTCGCATCCGCACATCTGAACCGACAAACCAAAAGCGTTCAATTGAACTCATGGTTTCATATTCAGTAATTAAAATTAAGGCATCGTCCTCGTCCATTTCAAATTGACCCGCCACGGGCATAATTTCTGCATAACCCCGTTCTCGCAACATTTTGCCTTTACGGGGATTTTCAGGATCGGGAACAATGGCAAATACCGTTGATCCTTTATGGTTTTCATCGTCCTTATCCCAAGCCATTTCCCCCGCCCAGGTGACGTATGCTCCCCCGGCAGCTAAACTGGGGTCAACTTCGTGCATCTGACAAATTTCGATCACTCTAGGATCGTCTGCATCCAAGCTGGTGACTTCAATCTCTGAAAATCCTTTCTCAGCCTGTCTAAAGGCTAAATGGTGAGTTGTCCGTTGCGATCGCCATGTCCCTGCACTCTTGCGAAAAAATTCGATTGCATCCATCACAGTTAAAATCCCTTCACTCACTGATGTTTCTTGGTTTCACCCTTTATCATAGAGCGATTCTGAGTTAGTTGTGAATTTTTGCAACAGAGATTAGTTTCAAAATGTGCCTTATGGACAGTTTGTCAAGCTATTGTTACGATAATTTACATTTAGTGTGATACAGGTCAGCTTAGTCAGTCCGAATCTTGGTGATTTGTACAACTTAGTCAGAGGAGTGAACATGAAAACGCCTGCAAACCTCAGTCTTGAACAACAATTCAAGTTACAAGTTCTACGAGAACAAGTCAAAACCTTAAATTTAGAAGAAGCCCAAGATTATTTAATCGAACTATTATGCCAAAGTATGGTTAAAGATAATCTCCTGCGTCAATGGATTAAAAACCCCTAATCAGTTATCAGTCATCAGTTAGCAATTATCAGTGAAGATTTCGCAGTTAATCGTCAATGGTTTTTGGCTAAAAACTCTTGACTAACAACTGATAACTGACAACTGATAACTGATTTATCCAAACCGACCACTAACATATTGTTGAGTGGCTTCTTCTTTGGGGTTTTGGAAAATGGTTTGGGTGTCATCATACTCGACTAAATAGCCAAAACGTTTACCGCCTTCTATCGCTTTGGCATTAAAAAATGCGGTCATATCTGCAACCCGTGTGGCTTGCTGCATATTGTGGGTAACAATAATAATCGTATAATTTTGTTTGAGTTCGTGGAGTAAATCTTCAACGGATAAAGTAGAAATGGGGTCAAGGGAAGCACAGGGTTCATCCATTAACACGACATCAGGATTAATGGAAATAGCGCGTGCAATACACAGTCGTTGTTGTTGACCTCCAGATAAAGCAAACCCACTTTGACCGAGTTTATCTTTAACTTCATCCCATAATACCGCTTGACGCAGGGATTTTTCGACAATTTCATCTAATTCTGCTTTATTTTTAGCTAATCCATTCACCCGAACCCCGTAAGCAATATTATCATAAATCGACTTCGGGAAAGGATTCGGTTTTTGAAAGACCATCCCGATGCGACGACGAACTTCTACGGGATCAACATTAGGGGCATAGAGATTTTGATTATGATAGAAAATATTCCCTGTTAATCGAAATCCTTGAATTAAATCATTGAGACGATTAAAACAGCGTAAAATCGTACTCTTTCCACAACCTGACGGCCCAATAAAAGCAGTAATTCTATTCTTAGGAATTTCTAAACAAATACCCCGAACCGCCTTAAAATCCCCATAATAGATATCAATATTCTCCGTCTGGATGACCGCTTCCATTTCTACCGAGGCGTGTTGATGAACATCGTACATGAGATTAACTCCTTAAAGTATAGAATAATGAAAAAAATCAACACCAAAATTGAGTAGTTTAATGAATTTATTAATACTAAATTCTGATGACCGTTTAATTCCAGGTTAAAGTAACTTAAAATAGAATAACCTAGCCGTTATCCTTTTCAGTTTAAAGCTTCAACTTAAAACTGTTTTTGGCGAGTCGCAAAACGAGCAATTACGCTAGTTAATAAAACTAAAAACACAATTACTAAGGATGCTGCCCAAGCGAACTCCTGTAAAACTTGATCAAATCCTCTGGCAAATTCAAAAATTAAATAAGCTAGGGATGGCAGAGTTTGAGAAAAGATACCTCCAGGCCAGTTATTGGTATAAACAACGGTAAATAATAGAGGTGCAGTTTCTCCAGCAGCCCTGGCGACGGCTAAGGTTACGCCCGTTAAAATCGCAGGTAAGCAAGCCGGAAGCACCACTTGCAAAACCGTTTGATAATTAGAAGCGCCCACCCCAACTGAAGCCCAGCGAATCTCCTGGGGAACAATTTGTAAGGCTTCATCGGCGGTGCGAATAATCGTCGGTAACATCAAAACCGAGAGGGCAATTGCCCCCGCCAGGACTGAAAACGCCCCCATTTTCAATACAATAAAACTGTAAGCAAACACCCCCGCAATAATAGAAGGAACACCACTTAAAACATTAGTTGTAAACCGAATCCAACGCACAACTTGACCATTTCCCCCAAATTCAGAGAGGAAAATAGCTGCTAGAATCCCAAAGGGAACCGCAATTAAAGTGGCAATCGAAACGACTTGAATTGTTCCTAGAATCGCGCTGGCAATGCCTCCGGTGGTTTGTCCCGCAGCCGGAGGCAGTTTGGTGAATAAATCTAAATTTAAACGGGCAGACCCCTTGATAAAAATATAAGACAAAACCGCCACAAGCGGAATCAAGGTAATCACAATACAAGCCGATGCAATCCCCGTCATTAACAATTCAAAAATATCTCTGGAACTTCTAGAGTTCCGAACTAAACTGAAGCTTTGGCTTTCAGAATAATTGGGATTTTTTGCTAGATTTGACATACAGAAAAAACAGTAAATTTTTCAAACTCATCTATTCTGAAAACAGGATTAATGATTCCCGGTTCAGATTATTGATATTTTGCTTTAACTTGATTAACAATCCACTCCGCCGCAATATTCACCAACAAGGTAAGAGCAAATAACACTAATCCAGCATACATCAAAGCCGAAACCTGTAAACCAGAAGCTTCTGGGAATTGATTTGCCATCAAAGAAGCAATCGTATTCGCCGGAGCAAATATGGAAATTTTCAGATTATTAGAGTTACCAATAATCATTGTAGCTGCCATCGTTTCTCCCATTGCCCGCCCCAGTCCTAACATCACTCCCCCCACAATTCCAGAAAAAGCCGCAGGAATTAAAACCCGAAAGATTGTCACCCAACGGGTTGCTCCTAACCCCAAAGAAGCTTGACGTAAATCAGGGGGTAAACTGGCTAAAGAATCCCTGGAAATTGCCGTAATAATCGGCAGAGTCATAATTGCTAAAACTACCCCGGCTGGAAACAATCCCGGCCCAGCAGGAGGGGTACTAAATAAAGGAATCCAGCCGAAATTTTTATACATGAACATTCCAAAAGGTCTTAAAAAAGGAATTAAGACAAAAATTCCCCAAAGACCATAAACCACACTGGGAATCGCGGCTAACAATTCCACCAGAAAGGTTAAGGCGGTGCGAATCGAAGGCGGAATAAAATCTTCACTCAGGAAAATTGCTGTTCCCACACCCAAAGGTACGGCAAATAATAGGGCGATTAATGAACTCACTAACGTTCCCGAAATCATGGGAAGGACGCCATATTGATTCGTAACTGGGTTCCAATCACTCCCGAATAAAAACCCTAACCCAAACTGTTGAATTGCGGGAATTGCTTGTTGAGCGATGGGAAAACCCAGTAATAATAAGACGACAATAACCCCCCAGGCAAAAATTTGTGTTAGCCCAATAAACCCTTGATCAAGTTTTTTTTCTAGGGGGGAACGAGATTGAGGAATTGCGGTTACATTCTGATTGGGTATAGCCATACATTAATATTGTACATGATTAATCGCCATAATTGAAATTTAAGGTTAGTTAATTTTAACCTTGATTACCATTGGGTAAAAGATAAAAATTATCACCTTAATTCTGGGGGAAAAGAAGCAATTCAAAGTTTAACCGCAACGGGTTGAAATCTCTCAAATGCTGTCTTTTCCTTTTGTTTTTTAGTTGAGTTCCCTAAAGGTTATCTCATAGCTTACAAGTTGCAAGTTCAGCTAAAGGGATGACCCCGTTAGTCAACTTTAATTGTAAAGTCTGGGCTGATTTGATCCGCTTTTGCTGCTACTTTTTTGACCACCGGAGCAGGTAGGGGAACATAACCCAGTTGGGGACTGACTTTTTGACCTTCAGTTAATCCATATTGAATCATCGCTTCAACGGACTTAGCCATTTCAGGATTATCATATTTTTGATAAGCCATAATCCAAGAGTAGCTAACAATCGGATAGGATTCGGCTCCTTCAGGATTAGTAATAAAAGCGCGTAAATTTTCGGGTAGTTCTACGAATTCGAGGGTTTTTGCTGCGGATTCATCCGTAGGTAGGATAAAATTGCCCGATTGATTTTGTAACTGAGCCATTTTTAAGTTAGCACTTTTGGCAAAACCGTATTCAATATAGCCAATCGCACCGGGAGTTTGACTGATTTGAGCCGTTACCCCCTCATTCCCCTTACCACCAATACCCACAGGCCATTGAACGGTTTTACCCTCTCCAACAGCATTTTTCCATTCTTCACTCATCGCTGCTAAATTTTTAGTGAAAACTCCCGTTGTTCCACTTCCATCAGAACGATAGATAACTCGAATGGGTAAGTCAGGGAAGGTCACACCCGGATTATCTGTAGCGAGCGCTGGATCATTCCAATTAGTAATTTTACCTAAAAATATATCAATCAGGTTTTGTTGAGATAGTTTGAATTCGCCGAGATCGGGGAGATTATAAGCTAAAACAATACTTCCGGCAGTCATGGGTAATAGTAAAACGCCGTTGGGGACTTTAGCAATTTCTTCATCGGTCATGGCGACATCACTGGCGCCAAATTGAACTAACCCTTGTACAAAACGTTCTACCCCAGCCCCACTCCCAACGGATTGATAATCAATTTGTAGATTTTTGGTTGCACTACTAATATCACTGGCCCAGCGTTGATATAAAGGAGCCGGGAATGAAGCCCCCGCACCAATTAATGCCACGGGTTGTTCTAAACTGATTAATTGGGCTGCACCGGAGGGGGCATTAGGAGTTGTGGTGGATGCTCCTTCTGTACCTGTTGTTTGATTCGGAGCCGTAGTTGTCGTGGTATTACTTCCGCCACAAGCGACTAAACTCAAACTCAAGGCTAAGGCTGAAAATCTAGCTACAAACCGACTAGAAGGATTAATCGAATTCAGGCGAAACAGCATAAAAAAAATTAATGTTTTTTTAGAGTGGCTACCGTAGAGAATACCGTCTCTATAACAAATTCAGGTAAAGGAAAGGTTAAGGATTCCACAAGACCGGAAACCTTGATGGTGAGGCTAGACGTGGAGGGTTAAGCGTCTTCTGTATGCTTTGATGATAAGATAACTCAGGAGACACCCTTGGATAACTGGCAATTCCAGCATGATCAATGTAGTTTCAGCACCACCCGCCCTCAACCGTTTATCTTCCGTCCGCGATTACTCCTTGGAAGTTCCTCAACATTGGGAAACCCTAGAAGACTTGCAAACCTGGCTGCATCATTTAGTCGAAGGAATTATATCAGGCGATCGCATTAGTCGAGAAGCAGCCCTAGCCCTGACTCATCTCGAAGATCAAGACCAAATTTTATTACTCTGTCAAGCCGCCGATCAAGTTCGTCAAGCTTGCTGTGGTAATACCGTTGATCTCTGTAGTATTGTTAATATTAAATCGGGAAACTGTTCCGAAAACTGTGGTTTTTGTTCCCAATCCGTTCATCATCCGGGTGAAGCTTCTCCGATTTATGGATTAAAGTCTAGTGATGAAATTTTAGACCATGCTAAAGCCGCAGAAGCCGCCGGAGCTAAACGGTTTTGTTTGGTTTCTCAGGGACGAGGAATTAAATATAATAGTCCGAAATCTTCTGAATTTGAACAAATTTTAGCAACGGTTCACCGGATTATTCAAGAAACAAATGTTAAGCCCTGTTGTGCGTTAGGGGAATTAACCTTAGAACAAGCTCAGGCTTTAGCCGAGGCTGGTATTACCCGCTATAACCATAATTTAGAAGCCTCAAAAGCCTTTTATCCCCAAGTTGTCACGACCCATACTTGGGAAGATCGGGTACAAACTGTTAAAAACTTAAAAGCGGCTGGTATTCAAGCTTGTACGGGTGGTATTATTGGTATGGGAGAAACCTGGGAAGATCGGATCGATTTAGCCTTTTCGTTACAGGAATTAGAGGTAGAGTCAGTCCCGATTAATTTATTAAACCCCCGTTCAGGAACGCCGTTATCAGAACAATCTCAACTTGATCCTTATGAAGCCTTAAAAGCGATCGCGATTTTTCGTTTAATTCTTCCGCAGCAAATTCTCCGCTATGCGGGAGGACGGGAAGCCATCATGGGAGAACTGCAAGGGTTAGGCTTAAAATCGGGGATTAATGCCATGTTAATTGGCAATTATTTAACTACTTTGGGTCAACCTCCTGAACAGGATCAAGCGATGTTAGCCACCTTGGGACTCCAAGGCGGTGAAGCTCCTGTTCCTGGTTTCTCCTAAAGGCAATATTTCTGGTATTGTGACTCCTCCTCTTGAGTTTCTCTGGGCAATTATCGGTGTTTTATTAACGATTGGTGGCACTTTTTTAGAAGCATTTGTCACCGATCCATCTTGGCTATGGCAACAACAAAATGTTGAAGTTCACTCTTTAGGTGTCACCTATCAAATTGGGGCGGTTTTGCTGGTGGGTTGTTTGGGGGGAAAAAATGCAGCCGCGATGTCCCAAATTGCTTATCTGGCTTTAGGATTAACGGTATTACCTGTTTTTTCAGAAGGAGGAGGACTAGATTATTTAAAAGAGCCTACTTTTGGGTATTTATTAGGGTTTATTCCGGGGGGATGGATCTGTGGTTTTTTAGCATTTAAAGCCTTACCAAAATTAGAATTATTAGCCTTTAGTTGTTTGTGTGGATTACTCACCGTTCACAGTATGGGGTTAATTTATTTAACCTTAAGTCATTTAATGAATGGAGCCGCAACCCAAGGAATTGCTTTGGGAGAAGCGGTTGAAAAATATTCGATCCACCCTCTACCCGGACAGTTAGCCGTCAGTTGTGCGGTAGCTGTTTTATCTTATATTTTAAGGGGATTAATGTTTTATTGATGTTGACGGTTGACGGTTAATGGGTGTCGGGTGTCGGGTGTCGGGTGTTAATTATTTTCTTCTCTCCCCCTATTCCCTATTCCCTGTTCCCTGTTCCCTGTTCCCTAATTATGCAATTAAAGAAAAATTCTATTTTTTGGATCGTTGCCATTGTGAGTTTAATTTTAGATCACCTGACTAAATTGTGGGTGGTACAAAATTTTGAATTGGGAGAAACTTTACCCCTTTGGCTAGATGTCTTTCACTTGACCTATGTTACAAATACAGGAGCAGCATTTAGTTTATTTAGTAATGGGGGTGTCGCTTGGTTACGTTGGTTATCCTTGTTGGTGAGTCTCGGATTAATGGCAATGGCTTGGTTCGGCCCCCGTTTCACTCGTTGGGAACAACTCGGATATGGTTTAATATTAGGGGGTGCATTAGGCAATGGAATTGATCGGTTTATTTCGGGTCACGTCGTTGATTTCCTCGATTTTCGACTGATTCATTTTCCCGTGTTCAATTTGGCAGATATCTCGATTAATATAGGAATCTGGTGTTTAATTATTGCAACTTTTAGAATTAAAACCTGAGTCCTAAAACGAGAATGTATAGCAGTCGCGCCCGGGGTGTTAGGACATAGACTGATGCTAAAACCTAAACTGTACACCCCTCTTTTCCTGTCTGTTCCCTGTTCCCTGTTCCCTGTTCCCTGCTATACAATAAATACAGCCCAATGCAACTCTGAGTGCTGAAAATGTCCACAACCAAGCCCCCTCAGAAACCTAAAACTCTCCTGAACACAATCACACAGGTTGTCCAGACACTTCACGCCAAAGTTAATTTTTCTCGACTGATCCTCAAACCCAACGCGAAAGTCCCAGAATTGCTGGTACATCAGGCAGATATTGATAAACCGGAAGTTTATCCCCTGTTGGGCGATCGCTATGTGGTCGGACGTTCCTCCCGAACCTGCGATATTGTGGTACGGAACCCCCTGGTCAGCCAAATTCATGTCAGTGTCATCCGAGATGCCAAAGGGACAAAGTTGCTGCCCAGTCGTCCAGGGTTTATGATTCAGGATGAAGACTCTACCAATGGCTTGTATTTGGGACGGCGACGGGTTAAGATGCTGCCGTTACGACATGGGGATAGTTTAACCCTGGGGCCACCCGAACTGGCTTCTGTTGCCCGGATTGAATATAATGATCCCCCTCCTTGGTATATTCAAACGATCCGTTATGGATTTTATGGATTTTGTGGTGTCAGTGCTGCGGTGGGGATGGTGGTACTGTTTGAGTGGCAGAAATTTCAAGTTGATCCCTTACCAGAAACGGTCACGGGGCCTGTTATTGTTCATGCGGCCGATGGTCGTCCTCTGCGAGAAGCCAATACCATCGCCCATTTGGAAACGGATCGGTTAGCAGATTTTGGCTCCTATTTACCGAAAGCCGTTGTCGCTTCGGAGGATAGTCGGTTTTATTGGCATTTGGGCGTTGATCCAGTCGGAACATTACGCGCCTTATTAACCAATGTGCGGGGTGGGGAAATTCGAGAGGGAGGAAGTACCCTTTCTCAACAGTTAGCCCGGAGTTTATACCGCGATTATGTAGGTACAGAAGATTCAGCCGGACGCAAATTTCGAGAAGCAGTTGTTGCCCTGAAATTAGAAGCGGTTTATGGGAAAAATAAGCTTCTCAAAACCTATCTAAATCGGGTATATTTAGGGATTAATTTATATGGTTTTGAGGATGCGGCTAAGTTTTATTTTAACAAATCAGCCAAGGATTTAACGCTTTCAGAAGCTGCAACTTTAGTGGGAATTTTACCCGCCCCCAATAGTTTTAATCCGATTCAAAATTATCAGTTAGCAGTACAATACCGCGATCGCGTTATTAGCCGAATGTTAGAAAAGGGCATGGTTACTGAAGAAGAAGCCGATCGTGCCCGTCGTTCTCGGATTGAAATTAATCCCAAAGCCCAGGAGTTTTTAGAAAGTACCATTGCTCCCTATTTTTATGATTATATTTTTGTTGAATTGGAAGAATTATTAGGGGTACAATTAGCGCGTGAAGGCAATTTTATTGTAGAAACAGCGTTAGATCCCCCCATTCAAACTATTGCAGAAGCTTCTCTGAAACGTTCAATTCAGACCACAGGCGCAGCGAATAATTTTTCTCAAGGAGGTCTGGTAACGTTAGATTCTAATACTGGGGAAATTTTAGCAATGGCTGGAGGTTTGGATTATAAAGAAAGTCAATTTAATCGCGTTACCCAAGCTCAACGTCAACCCGGATCAACGTTTAAATTATTGACCTATTTAGCTGCTTTAGCCCAAGGAATTCCACCCGGTCAAACCTATTCCTGTGAACCCTTAACTTGGAAAGGACAAAGTTATCAAGGGTGCGAAAGGAGTGGCGGTAATGTTGATATGTATCGGGGGTTAGCGTTATCAGAAAATGTGATCGCTCTGAGAATTGGTCAAGAAGTTGGATTAGATCGGGTGATTGATATGGCAAAACGCTTAGGAATTCAATCAAAACTTGATCCGGTTCCCGGTTTAGTTCTGGGTCAAAGTGAAGTCAAGCTATTAGAATTAACGGGAGCTTATAGCACCGTTGCTAATGAGGGTTTATATCATTCTCCCCATGCGATTAAACGAATTTTAGATAGTAGTGATTGTACGGATATTAATGATATTAATACCTGTCGGGTGATTTATGCTTATGATCGAGAAAATCCAACATTTCCTTCTGTTTTATCCCCCTCTGTGGCGGAAACGATGACAACATTATTACAAGGAGTTATTCGTCGGGGAACGGGTCAAAGCGCCTATATCGGGTTAGGAGAAGCGGGTAAAACTGGAACAACAAACGATAATGTTGATTTGTGGTTTATTGGTTATCTTCCTGATTCTAAATTAACCACGGGAGTTTGGTTAGGTAATGATGATAATTCTCCTACTAATGGAAGCAGTGGAAATGCGGCTCAATTATGGCGGGATTATATGGGTCAAATTGCTAGATAATTGTTGAGGGAACAGGGAACAGGGAACAGGGAACAGGGAATAGGGAATAGGGAATAGGGAATAGGGAATAGAGGAGAATTATACATAAAATCATGATTCTCCTAATTCAAAAATCTGTGCAGCAGTTAAATTTAATTCGGGGAATATAGCAGATTGTATCCGGTCATGTTCTCGAAATAAATTCACCATATATTCATCATCGATCATTTGATAAACCGAAATTGTAGGTTGTTTAGGATTTCCAATATATCGCCGACCTCCTAACCCTAAATAATCAATAATCCAATATTCTTGAATTCCTAATTTTTCATATTCTGATAATTTCATCAAATAATCATCTTGCCAATTGGTACTGACCACTTCTATAACTAAAGGTAAACTTTCACCTTGAGTAATGGTTGAGCGCTTTTTCCACATTGGTTCATTTTCTAGCGCATTTTTATTGATCAAGGTCACATCTGGAATATAACCTGAATTATCAGAATCAATGGGTTTAATAATACATTGTCTAGGAATAAAGTAAGGTAATTGTAAACGCCGAATTTCTAAGGTTAACTCCGCAGCAATTTCTCCTGCGACTTGTTCATGAGTTCCTGTAAGCTGCATTTCTTTAACAACTCCTTGATGTAATTCATATCGTCCATAACCATCAGGAACCCAGTCCAGAAATTCCTCTAAGGTCATTAATTTAGCTTCTGATTCTGATTCTAATACAGTTTCCATCATAGCTTTTAATAGTTTTAATCCAAAATTATACACATATAACGATAGTATAACAATTAAAATAGGCGATTGTTGTCACGGTGATCTTTAAGAATGCTTCTGAACTTGTCACCACAAAGACACAAAGACACAAAGAAAAGTAAAGAAAAACGATGATTAAAGGGATATGATTTTGTTTAATCATATCCTTCTCCAGAAGTTATCACCGCAGGTGACAACGGATAACGGATAGCAGTGTCTGAGTATAGGAGGGACAAAACCGAAACCCTCACAAGTCCCTCACCCGAATAAAAACTGCTATCAACCTTAAATACCTCCTTGATCTCTTCCTTCGTGTCTTCGTGTCTTTGGGGTTGCTTCTACAGAAAAACAATAGCGAAGGTATGATCCCAAAAACCCGGTTTTTTAAGGTTATATTAGATTAAAATAAACTTAGGCTGGTTTGAGTTATATCATAATGAGTTATTGCCTAAATCCCCATTGTCCTCAACCTCAGAACACCCCAGAGGCTAAATTCTGTTTAACCTGTGGGGCAAAATTGTTATTACGAGAACGGTATCGCGCCGTTAAAGTGATTGGTCATGGGGGGTTTGGCAAAACGTTTTTAGCAATCGATCAAGATAAACCCTCCCGTCCTTCCTGTGTGATTAAACAATTTCACCCGCAAATGCAGGGAAATACTCAAAAAGCCATAGAATTATTTCATCGAGAAGCAGAACGTTTAGATGAGTTGGGAAAACATCAGCAAATACCTGAATTATTAGCCCATTTTGAACAAGATAGTCATCAATATTTAGTTCAAGAATTTATTAATGGGCCGAATTTAGAAGAAGAACTTTTGCGTCAAGGGGTTTTTAATGAAGCCCAAATTCGTCAAGTTTTAGATGATTTATTACCTGTTTTACAATTTATTCATCATCATCGAGTCATTCACCGAGATATTAAACCCGCTAATATTATTCTCAGAGATGGTTCTTTATCGGCACAATTGCCTTTAGTTCGTCCTGAAATTTTACAACAAATTCGAGGACAATCTTCACCTCAAAATCTGGCTGCGGGTGTTCAACGTCAAGGTCAGTTAGTATTAGTTGATTTTGGAGCAGCAAAAGTGGTAACAGATAGTCAAGTTCCGCTCATGGGAACAGTAATTGGTAGTCCTGAATATGTTGCTCCTGAACAAACGAGAGGACAGGCAATTTATAGCAGTGATATTTATAGTTTAGGGGTAACTTGTATTTATTTAATGACGCAAATTTCCCCCTTTGATTTATATGATATTCATGAGGATCGCTGGATTTGGCGAGATTATTTAAAACATCATTCTGTAAGTTCAGAATTAGGAAAAATCCTAGATAAAATGTTAGCAGTATTACCCAGTCAACGTTATGATTCTGCTTTAAAAGTATTAAAAGATTTACATCCAGGTGGCATACCTGTAGCGATCGCCCGACAGTTACAAACTATATCTCCTCTATCCCCCCCACCTCAAACCGTTAGAACTCCGATTCCATCCCCNGGGGTCGGAGTTGGAGTCGGACGTGGTGTTGGACGTGGAGTCGGACTCGGTGTTGGACGTGATGTTTGTTCGGGGTTAGGATTATTTTTGGAATTATCCAAACCGACCGTTTTAATCACTTTAACTATGACAGAGGGTTGACCCGGATTTCTATTGCTAAAATCTGATGTAATATAAACATCTGGCTTTTGAGTCACCCGAACAATTTTAATTTCAGCTAAATCGCTAATATTCTCTGGGATAGCTGTAGCATAAATTTCATAACTTCCATTAGAGGATGCTGAAGGAACAAAATCACCATTCTGATTAATTGTTCCCCCTGTTGCATCCCATTCAATATAATTAGGTTCGATAAAATCTCCCTGCTGATCAAATCCAGTAACTTCAAATTGAAAATGTTGATCAGATTTAATTTCCACTTGTTCTGGCTGAATTCTTAACTTTCTTAAAACAGGAATAACCTGGATATTAACAGAATCACTAATTTGAGCAAAATTAATACAAGAGTCACCCACCCAATTTAATAAACGAATAGTTATTTTAATCGCTTGTTTAATCAACCAAGCTTGCAAATCAATTTCAAAATTAGATAGTTCTGAAGAGGAATTTTGCTCAGAAGCGGGGGAGATATTATTAGTTGTTTCAGATTCCTCTTGAATCTCTGTTTCCGCAGAATTAGGAAATAATACACTCCGAATTTTATCACTCACAGAAGATAACCGTTCTGTCCAGTAAATACTCCGAGATATTAATTTTGTATAAATGCCCAAGGCTAATATTTTTGAGCGAATATCATAGGGAGATAATGGAGAAACTTTAGCCGTTACTTTATATAACCCTTTATCATTATCCTTAGCGGTAAATTTTCCCTTCTGATCAATTATTCCTCCTGTTGCTTCCCAGACAATATTTCCTGTTTCAAATTTATTTCCATATTGATCAAACCCAACGACATTAAAAGTTATATTTTCATTGGGTTCAAGAAAAATATTCTGAGGGGGATAAATTTTAATCCGTCTTAAAACAGGTAATATATTAACAGTTGCACTAACTTGAAGTAAGCCAACTTTAGCCGTCACAGTAACTTGCTTTTTGTCATAACCGCCCTTAAAAACTCCCTCTCGGTCTATTCGACCTCCGGCGGTACATTTCCATTCAATATTATTCACCCAAATCCAATTTCCAATCTGATCTAAACCCATGACTTGAAACGTTATCGGTTCATTAGGTTCAGCAGAAATAGTCTGCGGTGAAATGATCAGATTAGTTAAAATAGAAGGAACAATAATTTTAGCCGTTGTGCTAATTGTTTGACCCGGAATTGAAGCGGTGATAGTGAATTGTCCTTGACTATTATCCCCAACGGTATAATTTCCCTTGTCGTAAATTGTGCCCCCGGTTGCAGTCCAATTGACATTTTTAATTGCAATAGAATTTCCTCTTTGATCTAAACCCTCAACTGTAAATTGATAGGTTTGACCAGGACACATTTCTATCAATGATGGAGAAATGCTCAAAGAGGTTAATCTTGGAAATTCAATAACTTCAACTTGGACAGATTGACTAATTGTTTCAACTGTTGCGGTAATAGTAACTGTTTCTTCAAAGTGACTCGCAACAAATCTTCCATGATTAGGAAGTTCTATATTATCAGCCGTCCAAGTGACTTTTCCAATGGAAAAAGGTTGATTATATTGATCAAAACCTTTAGCACTAAATTGTTGAGAGTCACCACAATATAAAGTTGTTGTTGAAGGATTAATTATTAACGATGTTAGTTTGGGTTTTTCAAGAATTGTAATTAAAACTTGACAACTAACTGAGTTGACCTGTGCTTGAATTTTAAAGTTAGAACCTGATATATTTCCGGCTTGGAATAGTCCATTTTTAATTGTTCCTCCTGTAGCTGTCCAATTAATTTGATCAATTTTAATCGGCTGATTATATTGATCAAAACCTTTAACATTAAATTGTTGAGATTTACCACAATATAGACTTGTTTCTGAAGGGTTAATTTTTAACGATGTTAGTTTAGGCTTTTCAAGAATTGTTATTAAAACTTGACAACTAACTGAGTTAACCTGTGCTTGAATTTTAAAGTTAGAACCTGATATATTTCCGGCTGTAAATCGTCCGTTTTTAATCGTTCCTCCTTGAGCAGTCCAAGTGACTTGTCCGAGGGAAAAAGGTTGATTATATTGATCAAAACCTTTAACATTAAATTGTTGAGATTCCCCACAATATAGCTCTCTATAATCAGGGTTAATTTGTAATGATTTTAGCTTAGGATACTCACCTTCTAGGAGATATAAAGGTTCTCCTTTTTGCAAATCCCAAAGTTTGATCCAATCCCGACTCCCACTAACAAATAATTTACTATTAGAACTAACAGCAATAGAACTAATAAATCTAGCATGACCATTGATACGAGATTGATTAGAGTATTGATTAGGGCTTTGAATATAAATACTGCCATTATTTGTTCCTATGACTTGAATATTACCGTTAGGAGTAATATCAAAATTAGTAATTGTTTGAAATTTTCCTGTAATAGTCTTAACACATTTTAAACTATTGACAAGTAATTGAAATAGGGATTCATTATTACTCTTTCCAAAAAAGAAAGCAAAAGCATCGGTTAAAAAAGGAATATTAAAATTTTCAGTTTTGGCTGGAGTCTTGGGATCTTTTTGCCAAATTTTAAGAGTTCCATCTCGACTCCCTGTAACTAAAGATTGATCATCAGAACTAATGGCGACATTTTGAATCCAATCTGAATGTTCTTCAATAGTTCTTAATAATTGTTTGTTTGTCAAATCCCATACTTTTATTGTTTTATCGGTGCTTCCACTGATTAAAACTTGACTATCAGAACTTATTGCTAAACAAGAAATCCATCCGGTATGACCGTTAAAGGTATGGACAAGTTGTTTCTTTTCTAAACTCCAGACTTTAATGGTTTTATCTGCACTTCCACTAATTAAGGTTTGATGATCTGGGGTTATTTTAACAGCATTAACCCAACTGGTATGACCTGTAAAAGTATGCAAATTAATTTTAGTTTTTAAATTCCATAACTTAACAGTTTTGTCAATACTACTACTAACTAAATATTGACCATTGGAACTAATCGCAACGGATAAAACCCAATGGGAATGAGCGTTAATTGTATTAACTAATTTTCCTGTCTCTAAATTCCAAATTCTGATGGTTTTCCAACCGCCACCGACGATAATTTTATGCTCTGAACTAATTGCTACACAGGAAATTGTATCTTGAAGTATAATATTAGGCGATCGCAAATTAACATTTTCAGTTAAATAAGGATGATCACCATACAACACCCAATAAGCAGATTGTTTAACCTGTTCTGAAGGGTCGGTTAATGCTTGTTGCGCCAGTAAATCTAAACCTTGATCAACTTTCAGACAGTCTGAAAGGGCTTTAAGTCGTTGTTGGATGTCTGGACTGGTGAGTTTACCCCGAAGATTCTGGATAGCTGGCTGTTTAGAGGGTTCCGTCATGGTCTTAACTGCTACTGGTTATCTATTCATTTTAAACCGATAAACAGATTAAACAACAAAGGTTTGATTAAGAAAAATATCACACTTTATAAAAAGCTTTACCTCTGCTATAGTGAGAATAGTTAAATCATTAACCAGGGAAGCCAGATTAACATGGAAATTAACCCTAATCCCCTCGAATTTTTGACGGCTAAGGTACAAGAAACGGTTAACGATACCCAAAACTTAGCTAACCAAATTGCTGCTAAAGTTCAAGAAAGTACCAATGTGGTAACGACATGGGTAGAATCAGCGCCCAGTTCAATTGTTGGTGCTGGGGTAATTGTTACTCAAGAAGCGTTTAAAATCGCTCATAATATCCGGTTTGAAAACCTACCCACACAGTTACAATTCAAATTTGCTAGGGCGGGTGTGCGTGACGGGATGCGAAGTGTTCAAGAAGCCGCAAAAGTATTTGAATCCATACCCGCCCAAATTCGCGCCCAAGGGCCAGAAGCTATTCGTAATTTCTATCAAGATAAAGATTGGAGTCACATCCAAGCACACGTTAATGGAGGCGGAAGCGAAGCAAATAACGGGATTTTTGAATATTTTAAGGTGAATCGTGCTCGTGGTGGTGTCGATATGACGGCTGAAGAATTAGCAGTCGCAAAGAAAGTTTTAGCAGATGCCGCCTTTAAAACAGCAGTTACCGAAATCGTTGGGGTAACAATTAAAGGGGCAATTGTTGCAGCAGTTATTGAGTTAGTCTTTTCGATTTTGGAGAATTCTTTGTTATATGTTGAAGGCAAAATTACCCAGTCAGAGTTAGTTCAAAATGTCGCCACCGCCACGGCAAAAGCGGGTATTGCTGGCGGTGTAATTACTGCGATTCTGTTAACAATTTGTATGATTTTTCCCCCCATTGCCACGCTTTTAGGTGCCGCAGCGATACCCTTGGCGATGGCAGGAATTGGTTTTATGGGAATTCGCGCTTGGGAAATCTTTTGTCACGCTGATCAACTATTTGGTATTACTGAACAAACACAAAAATTTCTGGGGATAACTGAAGCGACAATTTAAGTAACTAGAAACGAGTGATTTCTTATTCCTTACTGTCTAAAATTTCAACAGTTCCTAGATAGCCATCAACTCGTACCCGTTGACCGTCTTTTAAATAGGTAGTCGCGCCTGGAATATTCATCACCGCAGGTATGCCATATTCTCGCGCGATAATTGCACCATGAGAAAGTTGTCCGCCGACTTCAGAAATAATCGCTTTTGCTGTTAATAAAATCGGCGACCATCCAGCATCGGTGTAGGGAACAACGAGAATTTTATCTTCTGTTGTATCAATTATATTCGTTAGACTCCGACAGATTTTAACGGTTCCTTCTACCGATCCAATACTAGCAGGAATTCCTTGCAAAATAGCCGAATTTTGAAGCGTTGTTGATCGAGGTTTAGGTAATATGTTACCATAAATAACAGAGGGAACCGTGCGATCGCTATCTTCTTGAAAAATTTGCCGACGTTGACGAACTTTAGGAATAAAATCAGGCTCAATTTTCTGTTCTATCCAAGCTTTAATTTCATCCCATTCTAAATAAAAAATATCTCCCGAATGTTCTAATATTCCCTGGGTTATAGCTTGAGATTCTATCGCTAATATTGTCCATCGTAAATGAGCTAATAGTTTACCGTAAATTTCCGCAATTTTGCTTTTTGTTAAGGTGCGTTGATAACATTGAGCTTGTCGCCATTTTTCCCAAAGGGTTAAATTAGAAACGGTTAAATTTTCCATGCGGTAGTTAGGATTTTTGAGGATTTTAAATAGCATTTCTTTGAATATCTCTGGTTGTTCTAACCAATTCGGGACAGAAATATCCGTTCCCACTTCACTTAAATAGCCATAGGTTTGTAACCAAGTATTAAATTGTTGACTAAAATGTTGATTTTTGGCTAAAATTTGATTAAAGGATTGATGGGTTATTTCTTCGGCTTCTTCAAAGGTTTCTCTAATTTGATCTGCTAAACTTTGTAAGGTTTGCATTGAAGCCACTTCTGGGGTAGTATGGGTGGGTATCCAAGCATCAGAAACTTTAAATAATGTTCGTCGAATGGCTAACCCAATGGGGGCAATAATATTATAATAAGTGGCTGATTTTAATAGAGTTTGAATAGTTTCAGCTTGTTCTAAGAGTTGATTTAATGTAAAAAATTCCAGGGATGAATGAGTTTCTAGCTGTTGTAATGTTGGTAAAAATAGCTGTTCTAAATCTCGTTTAAAATCTTGATCTAAATGTCGTTCGCGTTGAATTAATCGCCATAAACCAGGTAAAGAAGGGAAAAGTTTACCCAGGGGGGGTTTTCCCATTTTTTGCCCTCGGACTAAAAACTCTAACCCCTGTTTTGGTAATCCCATTAAAGTAAAGATTTCTCCTAATAAGGTGGCGTTAAAATAGGCGTGAGAACCGAATAATTTAGCGGTTTGATTAAAGTCTAATTTTGCTACTTTTTTCCCTAAAACTAAGGTGAATATTTCTCCCCAAACACCACAGGTTAAGGGGCGATTAATTGACCAAGTTAAAGGCGGAATTACCCCAGGAATGACTTCTGCTGCAATAGTCCGCGTCCAAATGGGGCGTAAATTAGTAATGGGACGACTTTGCAAAATCCACACTTTTACCCCATCCCAACACCATTCAATATCTTGGGGGATACCTTGATAAAAGGTTTCGATATCTTGGGCGATTTTAACTAATTCTAAAATAACGGTTTTTGGCAAAAAACTAGGAAGTTCTAAATTCTCAATAAAGGTGTTTATTTCTATTTCTAAATGAACGGGAGTAAATTGACCTCCAACAACGGATTCTGCTCCTCCGGGTAATGCTTCAATAATAATTTGTGAACCTCCATCTAAGGGATTTCTAGTAAACATGACTCCCGCAACTTGACTAGCTAAATAGGGTTGAATTAATACAGCAATTCCCCTATCAGGAAGTTGTTGATTTTGACGATAGGAAATAGCTTCAGGAGTCCAATAGGATTGACGACATTGAATAATTGCGGGTTGTAATTCTGAAGCAGAATAAATAGGGCCAATAGTTTGATATTGTCCCGCCGCCGAAGAATGATTACTATCTTCTCCAAGGGCTGAAGAACGGACAATTAAGGGATAATTTATTAAGTTAATTTGTTGTTTAAAAGGAATAGTAGTATCTTCTAAACGGTGAATTGCAGGTAAAACCCATCCTAAAGGAACTTTAAACCCTGCGCGTTTTAACTCACTTAATCGGGTTGCTTTTTCACCACATTGTTGAATATCAAGGTTATCTTTTAAGTTGAAAATTTGTTGTTTCATATACAATCCTACATCATCTTTTTGAGCTAAATTAATTATAACTAATTCCAAAGATAACCCCATAACTGCCACCAGTTCCCAAGGGGATAAGAAGGGAGGAGATTGAAAAATTTGATGCCAAAACCACACCCAAAATGTCGCACTTAAACAACCCAAACGAGATGCCCAAAGTCGAGAGGAAGATTTAGAAATCGGCAATAATAAATAGCTGAATCGCCAGATTAATAATCCTGTAATTCCGCTACTGAGGGCAATAATTGGAGAATACACTAATATGCCCCAAGTCGCATTCGTAACGCCTCCTCCTTTAGCAATAAAATATCGCCCTGCGACTAATAAAATTAAACTAAATATTTGCCAAATTGGAGCATTAGGGAATAAAATCTTAGCAGCAATTACCGGAATTATCCCCCGTGCTATTTCTAGGACAACAGCAATAATTCCCGCTAGTTTTCCTGCTTGGGAAAAGGCGGCGGAAACGCTAATATTTCCTGTTCCTAATTGGGATAAATTTTTCCCCAATAGAAGTTGGACAACCCAACCTGTTAGGGGTAATGCTCCTAAACTAAAGCTACCGATTAATAGTAATATAATCGCCCAAAAAGACATGAGAAATATTCTCCTCTAATGCTCAAGATTTAAAGAATTAGATCGGGTGTCACCTTGTTTTTAAATTAAACCCCATGTTCCTGATCACCAACTAACCCAGAAAACATCCAGAGATTTGTTACAGATGGGGATTTTAGGATTACTCCGTTTTATTGTAATCAATGGCGGGTTAAAAAGTGCGATCGCTACCCCATCCGGTGAATGATAATATTTTAATTACTGCTGGGGTTTACGTTATTTTTAATGCTAACCTCGATTCTTCCCCAAGTTCTGATAATATTTGATTAGGAGTGATCCGCACAACCTTTAGCTTTTCATTAACCAAAAATGAGATAATCGTTAACGTATCATTCAATTCAGGAAAAATTGGCATTATGGCGAGTAATACCCTCTGGATTCCAATTGCAGTGCTTGTTGTTGGATTTATTGCGGCGGTTGGTATTGGATCAATTGCTTGGTATAATTCCAAGCGTCCTCCCGGTTGGGAAGATAAAGAAAGACCGGATTATATTCCTAAAGTGAATCAAGAGGATGAGAAGAACTAAAGGCGAAAGGGGTCTGTAGATCTTCTGGGGTTTCAATTCCCTTGATTCCTAGAGGTTATTTTCGAGCTAGATACCAGATGAATTTGGATTGATCTTGTCAAGTTTCAGACAATACTTTCAAGATGAAAGTCGGGAAGAACAGTTGCTTTTCCCGACTTTAAACCAAAAGCTATGGTCTTTAACAACTCTCCTCCAGCGATAGAATTTTTAACGGTTAATAAACAACGGTTTAGCTTTTTTTCCCTTTCGGAAATTGGTTAATTTGGGCTGACCCATAAAAGATCACGGAATTGTTTTGAATTCGCAGTCGATCAACCCGCAATTGAGTTCCATCTAAGGCAAATTTGTCCAGATCTAATAAATCATTAACATGGTTTACTAGGGCTTGACTCAGGTTAATTTCCTCCTGATTTCCGCTATATTGAACATCGACAAATCGGATTTTTTGACGGTCTTGCACCTCCACCTGAGTTGTAAAATCAACTTGGATGGGTTCCTCTGAATTTCCAACTAGAATTCCTGATTGAATTCTCAAGGCTTTTTCAGGAGTAACGGTCATCAGGGTTTTTGTGAACGTTAAGGGCTCTCCCTGATATTGAAGGCGCTGAAGTTTTTCGACCACAAACGGTGTGTTAAAAGAGTCCGTTAAGTCTTCCTCTGTTAACACAACCCGCAAACTCGCTTGAGTGGGTTGTCGTAACTTCACTTGACCTGTAAAAATGGCGCTGAAATCAATAGACACCGCTTGCAGATAGAGTTCCATGACTGCAATGCGGAGGCCATTGTACATCAGCATCCCGTTTCCGATGAAATCAAAACCATCGACGCTTCCCTGCAATAGCTTGGCTACAGGTTCCGCCCGAACGTTGGCTTCAATTTTTTCAGAACGCTTGAATAAAGCCGCGATCGCAGCCCCAACAACCTTGCTGACGAGGCGATCGCCACTTTGAGTCTGAAAAGAAGTGCTTCCAAACAAAGCCTGTACCATTCCTATGCTCGCTAGCCGACCTACTCATTATAACTTTTTATAAAGTTTTGTAAAAATTAGTAATGCTTATCGCACAAATAATCGCTACCAGGGTCAAGTCCTTCATTGACGCCAAGTAGGTGTGCCAAATTCGCTAATCAAGCTATTGTCAATATATTCAAGTAGTCTGGCTCGATGGTATAGAGGATGCTATAGGGAAATTTGCGCGTCAAACATCGCCGAACATTTTTGTCAAATATAGCCCAGCGAGGATGAAAGACATACTTCATGGGTCAAGCAACATCCTCACTTGAGCTAAGGCTTCATCCCCTGGAATTGCTTGCACAGCACCGCTTTGGATTTCGTTCCGTCGTTTATGGGCCTCAGATATCCAAGCTGCTTGAATCTTTGGATCGGTATCAAATTCTAAACTTTCTGCGAGTTTTTCTGCCAAAAGCGCTCTTGAGGCGCTAGGGAGAGATAAAAGTTCTTCTGTCAGTTGTTCAATTGACCGCATAGCACCTCGCCAACTGCTTAATTATAATCATAATCTAACAGATTTTAGACCCACTTAAACTAGAAACCGTCAACCCTTTGTTAACGCTGTTCCTTGAATACAAGCACCATCTAAAACCACACCTAAAAATAATGTTTGTTCAACAATAGCGCAGAGTAAATTAGCCCGTTCTAAATTAGTTCCTCGCAGGACAGCACCGGATAAATTAGCTTCTTCTAAATCGGCTTGAGATAAATCAGCCCCCGATAAATTAGTATTTCTTAAATCCGCTTGATATAAAATGCCGTGGGATAAATTCACCCCGCGTAAATCAGCCCCCCTTAAATCAATTCCACTCAAATCTAAATTTCCACAGGTGGCGCCTGTTAAAAATGCCCCTGTAAAACTTGCTTCTGTCACCTCAGCATCGAATAGAATTGCTCCTCGTAAATCAGCATTTCTGAAGTCGGCGCCTTGTAAATTAGCCCCCGATAAATCGGCTCCTCTTAAATTAGCTCGGAGTTGTGCTCCTTGTAAATTAGCACCCGATAAATTAGCGCCCGATAAATTAGCGCCCGATAAATTCACCTGAGCCAAATTAGCGCCGGATAAATCCACGCCGGATAAATTAACATTACTCAGGTCTTTAATCGTTCCTCGCCTAATGGCATTTAAGTCCAGAGATGGGGATTGAGTCATAGTGTTCATGAGGGATGATTTCAAGATTAAACTTTGGATTCTTTTGACAGTTTGGATTTAGAACTTAACTCTTCTTCTAGCCAGACATTGGGTAATTGACTCGGTTGTTGGGGTAACTGCATTAACCCCATTTCTGCTAATTTTACAACGGTTTTTAAGGCTTCAACTAAGGTCGGATCAAACCGTATTCCACTTAACTCCTGACATTTTTCTAAGGCCTCTGTTGAACTTAAAGCCGGACGTTTTCCTCTGGGTTGAGTTAAGTCTTGAAAATAGACAACTAGCCCTAAAATTCGGGCTTTCATATTAATTTCTTCCCCTTTTTCTCCATCGGGTTTACCACTGCCATCCCAATATTCTAACTGATGAGCGACTACATCCCGAATGATTCCTAATTCTGGCATAGATTCTAATAATCTTGATCCAATTAAAGCCCGTTCTGACCAAAACTTTTGAGTCGCATCATCCATTTCTTCTGGAGGTTGGGTAAACACTTCATCGGGTGCAGATGTTAACCCAATTCGATGTAATAATCCCGCTAATTGTAACCGTCTTAACGTTACCGTAGGCAAATCTAAAATTTGTCCAATAGTTTCAGATAAAGCCGCCACTTGTAAGGAGGCACAGGGGTTATCGTGATCCCGTTCATCGACCCGTTGCGCCATTCTTAAAAACGCTTGTAATTTATTCGCACTAATATTACGGCTGACTCGTTTAGCTTGCCCTTCTAATTTCCACAATTCACGGGTTTGACGATTGACTGTAATTAATTCTTGTTGAGAAGATTGTAAATAACTCACAATCCGAGAAACAACCCCAGTTAAATCAGGAACTTGATGATACGGTGTCGCTATAATTTCTTGATATTGTTGCGATAAACGATCTGCTAATTCAGAATTATAGGGTCGAAAACGCTCAATCAAAATCCTAGCAGATTCCCGAACTAACTTTTGATCAAATGTCCATAATCCATAAAATTTGCGTTCTGTATCAATTGTTGGTTTGCTATTGGCAGGATATTCATCCAGCATCAATTCATGACACAATACCATTGTCGTATAACTCGGAGCCAGGATAATTAAATTCCACTCCATTACCAAACTATCAGAACGGTCTAAATTAATTAAAGAAACATTCTCTAATTGTCCGGTGCGATGGGTTGTAAATCCACTATCCGCAACGGCACTAATCACAACATGGCGACAAGATTGAACGATATCAAAATAGCGCTCGGCTTCTTGAAGATACCATTTTCCCTCCTGAAATGTTACTAACACTAGAGGTTGTTGATCTGGTGTCGCCTCACTATTTTGCAAAATGTGATCTTCAAGTGCATGACACAACGCCACTAGCGTATTCTTGAAGTAGACACCATAACTAGAAGGCAGTTGACCATCAGAAAGGGAGGCTTTAAGCTGATTGAGCGTGGATTCTGGATTCATTGGCAAGCGCGAGTCCCGACTATTCCTTAAATCTTAACTGCTATGGACAGAATTATAGGAGTAAACAGCTAAAAATTTTCATTTTATGGTCGAGATCGCCCAGAATTTAGCTTCTTCCGCATGCGTGCCCCACGACTGACCCGATGAGGTCGTGGGATGAATTGCGGTCAGGGACTAGAATGTTCAATAATTGGTGATCATTAAAAAAAGGAGGTGATTCAAAGTGCTGAAGGCAACAAAAGTCAGGCTCTATCCAACACCCGAACAGGAATTAGCATTAGCTAAATCATTTGGTTGTGCAAGGTGGTATTGGAATTATGCCTTAAATACCTGTATTCAGCACTATCAAGAAACTGGCAAAAGTTTAAAATTAACATCTTATAAAGGAATGCTCCCTCAACTCAAGAAAGAATATCCTTGGCTCAAAGAAGATTGCTACTCATCGGTTCTTCAATGTGTAGCTATAAACTTAGATAGAGCCTACAAAAATTTTTTTGAGGGACGAGCTAAATTTCCCAATTTTAAATCTAAACATCACAAGCAATCAATTCAGTATCCCCAAAGTGTTACTGTTAACGGTGAACACCTAAAAATTCCTAAAATTGGTGAAATCAAAGCGGTATTTCACCGAGAAGTTACGGGGAAGATTAAAACGGTAACAATCTCAAAAACTTCGACTGATAAATATTTTGCTTCAATTTTATGTGAAGTTGAAGGAACTGATGTTAAACAGTCGGGAGATCAGATTATTGGAATTGATCTGGGGTTAAAAGATTTCGTAATTACTCATAATGGAGAAAATGCAACTAAATATGCTAACCCCAAACATTTATATCGTCACCAGAAAAATTTAGCTCGAAAACAGAAAAAACTCTCTCAAAAAACTCAAGGTAGTTTTTCGAGAGAGAAGTTTAGAAAAACTGTAGCTAAGGTTCATGAGAAAATCGCCAATTCCCGCCAAGATTTCTTGCATAAATTATCAAGAAAATTGGTAAACGAAAGTCAAGTGATTGTCGTTGAAAACCTCAACGTCAAGGGAATGGTTAAAAACCGGAAGCTATCAAAAGCTATATCTGATGTGGGATGGGGAAAATTTGTCAACTTTATTGATTACAAGTTGAAGCAAAAAAATAGTGAACTTGTAGAAATTGATCGCTTTTTTCCTAGTTCCAAAACTTGTTCGAGTTGCGGTTATGTCCTAGATGAATTATCTCTGGATATTAGAGGATGGGCTTGTCCAAATTGCCATACTCACCATGACCGCGACATAAACGCTGCACTTAACATCAGGAATGAAGGAATCAGAATATTAACTGAAGGCGGAGGGAACCCCGTCTTTGCCGATGGAGGCTGTGTAAGACCAGATAACCGCAAGGTGAAAGGGCATCGGTCTGTGAATTCGCTGATCCTGCACCGAACCGATTAGGGCGGTGTAGGTAGTTCACGATAGGATCAATCCATGAAGGATATTACAGCTTTTGAACCCCTCCGCGTTTTCTGTTTAATTTTGCCTTAATCTTACTTAACAAGAGAAAAAACAGGAAGAGGGGCCGCCGGAATATATTTGGCAAGCGATTAATTTATTAAAAGTTTCTCGAATTTACTGAGTTTATAGTAGGATAATTTGTACTTTTTCAACGGATTGATTACTTTAACCTTAATGTTTAATGGAGATTTAATCTATGACGACGCAACCCAATTTTTCATCCCCATCTACCCGTCAACCTGTAGGAATGGCCACAGATAGTACAACTTCCTTAGTAGGAGTTAATATCATCACAATTACGAATGAAGATGTCAATAGGAACGGTGAATATATTGGGACAACTGGCCCTGATTATATTGAAGTTTCTCCTTTTTTGGCTCCCTTTGAGTTTATAATTTATGGTTTAGAAGATCAAGATACCCTATCTGGAGGTGCAGGAGATGATAGTTTATTTGGGGGGAAAGGAAATGATAGTTTAATCGGTTTAAATGGGAATGATATTATCCAAGGAAATTTAGATGCAGATTATATTAATGGGGGAAATGGAGATGATTCTGTTTATGGAGGACAGGGAAATGATACCCTTCTAGGTTCAGCCGGAAATGATTCTCTCGCTGGGGATAAAGGCGTAAATCAGTTAACAGGAGGATTTGGATTTGATCACTTTGCAGTTCGTTCTATTCCTTCGGAAAATACGGGTTCACTATCGGATTTTATTCCCGATAATGCGGATGTGATTACAGATTTTACCCCTGGAGAAGATGTGGTTGTCGTCAGTGGGGTTCCTTCCTTTGCTCAATTGAGTTTAATTTCAATTACCCCGGAAGCAGTAAGAGGATTATTTCCCAGTATTGAGCGTAATCTCGGCGGGGGAACCTTAATTGAAGTTGAAGCCACAGGTCAAATTATTGGGTTTTTGGAAAATATTCAACCGCAACAATTATTAACCTCTTCCTTCCTATTTTTCCCCACTTCTTTAGGTTAGTTTATCCGGTTAAATCTGAATTATGGGTTTCTCCATCACTTAAGGGTAAAAAGATTTCAACCAGGGTTCCTTGATTTTTCCCAGGACTGACTAATTGAATTTTACCTCCCATTAGTTCCACTAAATTTCTGGAAATCACTAATCCTAATCCGGTACTTCCTAATGTTTGGAGTCTGGATTCATCTTCAACAACAAACGGTTGAAACAGTTTTTCTTGGATTTGAGGTGAAATTCCGATTCCAGTATCTTTAATGGTAATCACAGCCATGTCTTCACTTTCTTGAGTTTCAGAATTAGCAACGGAGCGAATTTCAGAGCTAATTGAAATACTCCCTCGGTCTGTAAATTTAATCGCATTCCCAATAATATTAATAAAAACTTGTTTGAGTTTTGTTGGATCTGCTTTAACTTCAATTCGGTGGGAATAATCTTGTTTATAAAGTCGTAATCCCTTTTGACGGATATTAGAAAATTGCAGATAGATAGCGGCGGTTAAACTGGCGTGTAAATCAATTGTTTTAATATCAACTAAAACTCGACCTTCTTCTATTCGAGCTAAGTCTAAAACTTGATTGATTAACGTTAATAAATGCAGAGAGGAATGGTGAGCTTGTTGTAAAAGTTCTAGTTCTTCGTCTCGATCATCACATAAATCATCTAATAACAGTTGTAGCGAACCAATAATCCCATTCATTGGCGTTCTTAACTCATGGGAAGTTTGCCTAAGAAACTCATCCTTTCGATGATTCATCTCCTGCAAAACTTTATTTTTAGCTTCAACAGCACGAGCTTTCTCCTGCGTGATTTTAAGTTTTTGTTCGAGATCGGCTTTTTCTAGCTGAAACTTTTCTTTTGTGGTTTGTAGTAATGCTTGTAAATTAGCTTTTTCCTGCCTTAATTGTTGAAGATTTTGATAAAAAATGAACCCAATTAAGGCGACTAACAAAGCCACAAACACCGCAATAATAGGCATGAGCCAAGTAAACATCGAAAAATGGTGAGCAAGATAAGCTATAAGTACCAATGCTGCCAAACATACTACAGCAATTTGTACTCCTTGCCTTAGTCTAATTAATGGTCTGAGCTTTTGCCCCATAAGATATTACACCCGTCAGCCGCTCTAAAGGTTTAATCTCAGCGACCCTTAAACTTACTTTTCTATGCTATCCTGCAAAATTGATTTAACAACCCCCCATTCCAGCAATAGGGCGTGTTGTCTATTGATTCCATTCTCTGCACAGTTGCTCAAACACTACCTCGGCTACCGTCAGCACCCCGCACTCTCTGTGACGGGGCTTCATGCCTCTAACTTTAGTTAGTTCGTACCCGCCTAAGCCTAACAGCTACGTTTTCTGGATCATAATACCCACGAATGCGACGCTAGTTTGTGGCTCTATTGTTAACAATTAAACAGTTTNCGCCTCGCCCCTACTCAATTAAGATTGCTATATCTGATTTACAATTAATTTTTTAACCTTTCAATAGTCTATTTCTATGTCTACTCCCGAAAAACTCTACGAAGGTAAAGCTAAAATCATCTATCCTACAGATGATCCTGAAATATTACTCGCCTATTTCAAGGATGACGCAACGGCTTTTAATGCCCAAAAACGCGGTACAATTCAAGGTAAAGGCGAAATCAACAACGCCATCTCTAGCCATCTATTTCAACGGTTAGAAGCGAAAGGGATTCCTACCCATTATATTGATTGTCCTACGGCTAATGAAATGCGGGTGAAACGGGTAACAATTGTTCCAATAGAAGTCATTATTCGCAATATTGCCGCCGGAAGTCTTTGCAAACAAACGGGGATTCCAGTAGGTACAATTATCGAACCCCCGATAGTAGAATTTTGCTATAAAAATGATGAATTAGGTGATCCCTTATTAACTCGTGAACGACTGTTATTAATGAAGTTAGCCACACCGGAACAATTGGAACAAATTACCCAATTATCCTTACAAATTAATCAAATTCTCTCAGAATTTTTTAATGATTGTGGGATTACTTTAGTTGATTTTAAATTAGAATTCGGTATTACCTCTGATGGCCAATTGGTACTGGCGGATGAAATTAGTCCTGATACCTGTCGTTTGTGGGATCAATCAGAAACAGACCCCGACCGTCGAGTATTGGATAAAGACCGTTTCCGTCGAGATTTAGGTAATGTTGAATCCGCGTATCAACAAGTGCTTAAACGGGTTTTAGAACATACATCCAACCCCTCTGAATAAATCCATCAATCTTGATCCCTCTGAATTCCCCTTACTCAGGAGACTGAAAATTCTGGTTTCCCGCTTTCTCAGGGGGTTAGGGGGATCATAACCTATGATTTTAAAAGCTTTTAGCTGTAGAAGTGTCAAAGCTTGTTAAGATGTCAGATGTCGCAGCGCCAGCGTTGAGTGTAATCATCACCCTAACGTTTAGCTGAGGACTGACAAATTTTAGGTGTGGGACTGTCTAAAAGAGTGAGTATCATGCGTTTATCTCCTGTCTTAGTTGCGGTTTTTGCTGCTTCAGCTACGTTTGGATTATCAAACTCTGCAAGTGGTCAAACCGCCTACCCAGACTCAGAAGGTTTATCAAATTCCCAAGAAACTTTTGATCAGGTAGATCCGACTTTAAATCCATCGGAAACCCATGAACAATCTTTAGCTGTTAATCAAATTCCTCCCTCTACACCCCTTCATTCCTTTGAAGAAATAGTTTTAAATAAAACGAAATCGGTTAATTCAGATCTAGCTTTTTCTCTGGGCGAATCGATTGGAAAAAATATTTCGTCTCCTTGGGTTAATACTTTATCTCCCCAAAATTCAACAGCGTTTAATCCATCTCAACCTCTCACTAACGAGTCTTTAAAATTTCCCTTGAATTCCGCAGAATTAGATGTTTTAGTAGAACGTCCTATTGCTGATGTTCAAGGGAAAATACTTATTCTTAATAAAGGAAAAGCGACAGAAGATTTAGAAAAATTAGCTCAATTTCCGATAGAGGTTTCCCCTGATGTAACGAATACAGAAATTAATGCGTCCTCAAATTCCGAGATTTTATTAAATAAATTAGCAACAGAAAAAATTGGGAATTTTACGTTTGGGGTAGTCCCAGAAGTGGCGATCGCTTTAAATCCTACGGAAACGGAATCTAACTTATTTGAACCCAGTTTAAATAAAGATTTAGGAAAAACAGCGCAATTTCCCCTAGCAATTCCCGAACAAATCGCTAGTGTAGATGCTAATTATTCCTCGAATTCTGAGATTATATTAAATAAATTAGCAACAGAAAAAATTGGGAATTTTAGCTTTGGGTTAATTCCAGAAGTGGCGATCGCTTTAAATCCTACGGAAACGGAATCTAACTTATTTGAACCCAGTTTAAATAAATTTACTTCAGAAAAATTAGCACAATTTTCTCCTTCAGTTTCTTTAGATATTGCTCAAGCAACACCCGAAACTGTACCCGTTGATCCTGAAGTTCCACCACCAACACAACCCGAAATTCCTCCGACTTCTATTCCTATTCCCACCACACCCGCACAGTCTGAAGCTGAAGTATTAGTCGCCGAAATTGCGGTAAGTGGAATCGAAGATGCAACATTAATTGACAAAGTATATAGTGTTATTTCCACTCAACCTGGACGAACAACAACCCGTTCTCAATTGCAAAAAGATATTAACGCAATTTTTGCAACAGGTTTATTCCGAAATGTCAGAGCAGTTCCTGAAGATACGCCTCTGGGGGTGCGAGTCACCTTTGAAGTCGAAGAAAACCCCCCCTTAAAACAAGTTGTAATTGAAGGCGATACGGTTTTACCCGAAGAAATTATTAACGAAAGTTTCGCCGATCAATATAATCAAACTATTAACCTGAATCAAATAGAAACCGGGGTAAAAAAAATCAATCAATGGTATCAGGATAATGGTTATGTTTTAGCACAAGTTGTTGCTGCACCAGAAGTCACAAGAGAAGGCGTTGTTACCCTACAAGTCGCGGAAGGAATTATTGAAAATATTGAAGTCCGTTTCCTCAATAGTGATGGAGAAGCAATCGATGAAGAAGGAAAACCCATTGACGGAAGAACCAGAGACTTTATTATTACCCGTGAAATCGAGTTAAAACCTGGGGATGTATTTAACCAACAAACCGCACAACGAGATTTAGCAAGGGTTTTTGGGTTGGGAATTTTTGAAGATGTGCGATTGCAATTAGAACCCGGAAAAGATGATCCGCGTGAAGCGACAGTGATTGTTAATGTGATTGAAAAAACCACCGGATCTTTAGCATTTGGGGGAGGAATTAGTTCCGCCGCCGGATTATTTGGTACCTTGAGTTATCAAGAAATTAACTTAGGAGGAAATAACCAACGTTTAGGTGCTGAGTTTGAAGCGGGTAATCGCGTTTTCCAAGTAGATTTAAGCTTTACAGATCCTTGGATTGCGGGTGATCCCTATCGTACCTCTTACACCGTTAATGCTTTTAGACGTCGGACAGTTTCTGTTGTATTTGACAATGGGCCGCGAGATGTCCGCTTAGAAAATGATGATCGCCCTCGTGTCGTTAGAACTGGCGGCGGGATTAGTTTTACCCGTCCTTTTGCGGACAATGTTTTTGCCGATCCCAATTGGGTCGCATCATTAGGAATTCAATATCAACGAGTTGATATTACCGATTCCGATGGTAACATTACCCGCAAGGATGAATATGGTAATCAATTAAGTTATAGCGGCAGTGGAAGCGATGATTTATTAACTGTTCAATTTGGATTTGTTCGAGATCGTCGTAATAATAAACAACAGCCTACTTCTGGTTATTTAGTCCGTTTTGGAAGCGAACAATCGATTCCTGTGGGTTCAGGAAGTATTTTAATGAATCGTTTGCGGGCTGGATATACTTTTTATATTCCTGTGAAATTCTTCTCTGGTTTTATTCCCGAAGGCCCTCAATCTTTTGCCTTTAATTTCCAAGGGGGAACTGTACTTGGAAATTTACCCCCCTACGAAGCTTTTCCATTAGGAGGAACAACTTCGGTACGGGGTTGGGAAGAAGGTGCGATCGCATCAACTCGAAGTTTTATCCAAGGATCAATTGAGTATCGTTTCCCGATTTTCTCGAATTTTATTGGCGGAGCGCTATTTGTCGATGCGGCGACGGACTTGAATTCTCAGGGGACAGTTCCCGGCTCTCCAGGGGGTGTACGGGATAAACCCGGAAGTGGTTTCGGTTATGGTGTGGGTGTGCGCTTACAAACTCCCTTGGGGCCAATCCGCATTGACTATGGGATTAATAATGACGGCGATAGTCGAATTCACTTTGGTCTTGGAGAGCGATTCTAAGCAAGTATTGGGTGCGAGATGTTAGGGTAAAAGCATAAAGAACTGTGACGGCTTTCCTAGTTCGCGGAACCCATCGGTCTAAACTTGTGTAATTAAAACCCGTCTTCGAGCCATGATCAAAAGACAGGCTATCTCATCGAATGAAATATCTAAGAGCCTAACTTTAGACATTGAAGGCCCTCAGTTATCGTTTGATAAATTTTTAAAGGCTCAAGAACAACTAGCGAAACTTCTTGACGAAGTGGATCGGACTATTGCTGAAAATCAGCGTCCTTCTATCAATTGGGTTGTTTCTCACGTTAGGGGTGGTAGTGTTCATCTGACCCTTGAGGGAATACCAAAAGCAGATGTGGAGTTAAGAGCAATTGGCAAAGTTCTCAAGATTGTTGAAACAGGTATGGCGACGATAGCCGAGCGTCCTGAACGTCCCGCTTACTTTTCAGATCGAGCTTTAGAAAGTGCTAAAGCATTAGCAAAATTAGTTGAACAAGACATTTTTATGATTCAGTTAGGGGTTAATTCTACTCGAATTAATCTCAATCAACATTTAGTAGCGAATGTCGATGAAATTATTGGAGGTAAATATACGAGTTTTAGTTCTGTAGAAGGAGTTCTTAAAGCGATTGATTTAAGTCGTAAACCTGTGTTTAGAATTTACGATCTATTAACGAATAAAAGTGTTCGGTGTTATTTTTCTTCTAATTCTATTGATGAGATCAAAGATGCTTTAGAAAAACGAGTATCTGTATCGGGTTTAGTCAAATCAAGAGAGGATGGAGAAAAACTCAGCATCGAAGTAGAGGAAATAGAAATTTTTCCACCGGAAGATGAGTTACCGACTATTCAGGAAATTATAGGGATTTTAGGAGGGAAAGATTGACTCAGCGTTTATTTAAAGAAATTCACTACTGGGATGCTTGCACTTTTTTAGCTGTTCTCAAAAATGAGGAAGATAAAATTCAGGAATGTGTCTCTGTTCTAAAAGCGGCTCAGAATGAGCAAGTGATGATTGTTACTTCTGCTTTAACGTTTATTGAGGTAGTAAGATTAGAGAAAAGAAACCCTAAACTTCCAAAAGAAGTTGAGGAAAAAATTCGTAATTTTTTTAAGCATAAGTGGATATATATCTATGATGTAAATCGAACAGTGGGAGAGTTAGCCAGGGAATTAATGTGGGAATATGAGGCATTAAAACCTAAAGATGCAACTCATGTAGCTACAGCGATTCTTGCGAAAGTTAATGTATTAGATACATTTGATGATTATTTAATTAATTTATCTGGTAAAATTGGTAATCCTTCATTAGTTATTAAAAGACCTTTTTTTGAGATTCAACTTGATTTATTTGACACCGACACTTTTGAAAATTAATGCTTTCATATCTTGGTTAATAATTGCTGGAGCTTGTAAAACTGCTACCAGAATTATATGGGTGAAAATCATACTCCTAACAACAATTAAAACATAGTTCTATATATCGGGTTGATGATTTCCCTTACTAAGTCTCTCCCGAAACTCCATAACCGCTTCAAACGGTTCCTCAGACTGAATATAATTGGCTAAGACATTAAAATCTAAATCAGGTAATAATAAACTGCGTTCTATTTTAATATATTTTTCATTTTCTAAGCAATAAATAGCAAATTGATGGTTTTCCCATAACCAAACTTCAGGAACACCCAAACCTTGATAAACCTCTAGTGAATTAATACCACCACTGGTTAAAATTACCTCAATAGCAATATCAGGAATTAATTGTTTAGTTTCTAAACAATAACATTCATCCGGTTCTTTTCCTCTGGCGATCATTTCTGATTTCAAGGTTGTTGATCCCAGGGGATAAAAATGGATTCCCAATTCTAATAAATAGGTTTCCACTAACATCGCAATTAATTTTTTGTTTTCCTCATGCCGACGACTCGGCGACATCAGTTGTAAAACTCCTTCTAAATAACTAATTCTGAAATTAAAATTTTCTCCGAGATTGTCTAACAGGAATTCATAACTTTTCCAAGTTGTATTATTAATAATTAAAATTTGTTCCGAATCCACTTGAGGTAAATGTAACAGTTGAAATATTTGCTGAATTGGGTTAACAGGTTCAGTTTGAACAATCATCCATTTAACCTCTGTCTGTTTAATAATCTCATCTTGAATAAGTTTAATAATCTCATCTTGAATAATTTTATCGCCTCCTTTCCTGTAAAACAGCATCACCAGAACTTGACGATCGCAGAAATATAGTCTAATATAGTTGTATGTACGGGGCATTACTGGTTTCGACAGGGTAAGGAAAGCTACCAAGTGATGCAGGCCGAGAGTGAGTCACCTCTCGTAAATCCAGGCTCAAAACAAAATGTAACTGCGAACAACATCGTTCCTTTTGCTCGTAAATCAGCCGCTGTTGCTGCCTAAACACCTCTTGTAGGTTCGAGCGTCTATCGTTTGACTCCGTTAAGGACAATAGACAAACCCCCAACGGATGCTCTAACTTAGTTTCTTTGGTTGAAAAGTTAGTTAAGATTTAACCATTGCATCCCACCCTTCGGGATAATGAGGGGTTCCCGCCTTGAGGATCAGAAAGGCTAAGTCTGTGAATGAGCGAGGAGTAAATACTTGTTCTGGACATGGGTTCGATTCCCATATGCTCCATTCCCCTACACCCTAAAAAACCACCTTGGTAAATTCCGAGGTGGTTTTTTATTGGGTTGTTAG
The DNA here is from genome assembly GCF_900010725.2 of Planktothrix serta PCC 8927. Classification (NCBI taxonomy): domain Bacteria; kingdom Bacillati; phylum Cyanobacteriota; class Cyanophyceae; order Oscillatoriales; family Microcoleaceae; genus Planktothrix; species Planktothrix serta. Next base: position 115,836 of record NZ_LR734883.1, read on the forward strand.
TCTGGTATAGAAACGGAAGAAATCGTTTGATTTTGCTGATAACGGATAGCCAGTTCGGACGCATGGGAAAGGAATTGACGCACCAAGACTTCCTTTCCTGAAAGGGGAATATTAGTATCACCCCAAGACGGTAACTGTGCCAAAGTTACACAGAGAATAAAAGCAGTCAGCACCAAAAAACCATATTTGAGGATAGGTCTGCTGAATAGTCCCTTAGTATTGAAAAACAGCATAGAAGTTGAAAGCTAACTCTAAACAAAAATCTCCCTCTCAGTTCTCACTGCGGGAGATAAATTCAGGGTGCATCTACTTAATAATTGAAGTATAACACAGAAAATGAGGGGTGTCACCCCCTATTGTAAAAACCCCTTTTTTTAGAGGAAAGTTTCACCCAGATTAACGCTGACAACGGCATTCTGAGGGAGTTTCAGACGTTAAAGATTTGTGACGTTGTTGGACTAATGTAGCTAAATTAGGCCGTCCCGTTAGCGTGAGTCGCCAATTGGCCCAAATTTTATAGAGTGCATTCATCATGGGGCCAATTAATGGCCAGCGAGTGGGTGCATAAATCCAACCGAGTCCCAGAACTTGATAAATTTGATAAAATACCTCTAAATTTTGGATGATTGTGCCATCGGGAAGTAACGCATGAATTCGTCCCATTGCAGCTTCAAAGGAAATCCCGCTATGATCTTCAGGACGATAATTAATATCACTAATATTAACAAAGGCAATTAATCCTCGTCCCGCGTCTCGTTTTTGTAAAAAATTCACCTCTCGTAAACATAACGGGCACTGACCATCATAAAGCAGTTTAATTTTCCAGGGAGTTGATGTGATTAAAGATGGGTTCGAGCTTTCTAAGGTAGGATTCATAAACTAGAATTACAATCAAGAGGTAATAATATTGTAGATAAATTTATCAAAAATTACATCTATTTTGACCCAGCTTGGGGAAGGGTAAAGGTGAACGAGGTTTGACCCAATTCAGGGGGAGATAATTGATGAATCTCTAACTTTTGGGTTCCCTTCTATTTGATGTTACCTGAATGGAGTAGACTATAAAGATAAACCCATAATCCAAAATCAAGCAATATTGAAGGGAACGCCGTGTTAGATATTAAATTAATTCGGGAAAATCCAGCCGTAGTCCAAGAACGCCTAAATTTACGAGGCGAGTATGATTTGCAACCGATTTTAACCTTAGATGAACAACGCCGCCAACTGGAACAGGAACGCATTGTATTACAAACCCGGAGTAATGATATTGGTAAATTAGTTGGGGAGAAAATTAAATCGGGATGTGACCCTAAAGGGGAAGAAATTAAAGTCTTAAGAGCAGAAGGTCAACAACTCAAAATCCAGTTGAGTGAATTGGAGCCGAAAGAGAAAGAAATTGATGTTCAAATCACTCAATTATTATTACCCATTCCGAATTTACCTAGTGAATCAACTCCTGTGGGAAAAGATGAACGGGAGAATGTAGAAATTAGACGCTGGGGAGATGAATATATTCCCCAAAATCCCAATATTTTGCATCATGCGGATATTGGAGAAAAACTTAACTTATTAGAATTTAAACAGGCGGTTAAAGTCGCTCAAGCGCGATTTGTGGCGTTAAAAGGTGCAGGTGCTGCTTTAGAACGAGCGTTAATTCAATTTATGTTAGACCGTCATACAAAAAACGGTTATATTGAAGTAATGCCTCCGTTATTAGTTAATAGTACCTCCTTAACAGCAACAGGTCAACTACCGAAATTTGCCGAAGAAAGTTTTAAATGTGACTCTGATGATTTATGGTTAATTCCGACCTCTGAAGTATCGGTGATGAATTTGTATCGAGATGATATTTTAGACGCGGAACAATTACCCATTCATCATTGTTCCTATACCCCCTGTTTTCGTCGAGAAGCGGGAAGTTATGGGAAAGATACTAGAGGGTTAATTCGGTTACACCAATTTAATAAAGTGGAAATGGTGAAACTGGTTCATCCTGATACTTCAGAAGCCGAACATGAGAAATTAGTACAGGATGCCGAAGGAGTTTTACAAGCGTTAAAATTACCCTATCGGGTGATAGAATTATGTACAGGAGATTTAGGATTTTCGGCTGCCAAATGTTATGATATTGAGGTGTGGTTGCCCTCAGCCGGAACCTATCGAGAGATTTCTAGCTGTTCCAATGTTAAGGATTTTCAAGCTCGACGAGCCAATATTCGCTTTAAAGAAGCGGGTAAAAAAGGGACACAATATATTCATGCGTTAAATGGTTCTGGGTTAGCCGTGGGTCGAACGATGGCCGCGATTTTAGAAAATTATCAACAACCCGATGAAACCATCCGTATTCCTGACGTTTTACAACCCTATTTAAGACGAGAAATCCTCTAATTCGTAGTGAGTCCTTCAGGACTCTCTATCTTTAACCCCTGAAGGGGTTACTACTAATTCGTAGTGAGTCCTTCAGGACTCTCTATCTTTAACCCCTGAAGGGGTTACTACCCGTTTTTCTAACCCCTTCAGGGGTTACTACAAGTTGGGTAAATAGGGTTGTAACGCATCTTTAGTAACAGCAATATTACAAGCTAATGCAATTTGTTCTTTTTCAATAATGCCCACAACTTGACGCGGCTGTGCACGAGTAACAACAGGTAACTGCGGTAAATCTCGCGCCGCCATCCGCTCTAAAGCCGCTTTAACAGGTTCATCTTCATAGGCGCAAAGGATTTCGGTTGTACAAACATCCTTTAAATTTTGCTGTCCTAACGCCAAAGATTCCTCTTGATTTGTAGCTTGAAAAATTGACCGACGAATATCTGTAACTGTTACTAATCCCGCTAATTGAGAACTTTCATCTAAAATTAAAGCCGTATGACAATTGAGATGTACCATTACCGAACCTGCCTCTAAAATTGGCATGGAACAGGGAAGGGTTAAATAAGATTGACCCATAACTTCAGAAATCCGAATGGTTTGTAAGATTTCTAACTCATTCGGTCGTTCTAAATAAACCCCCATTTGTTGTAAATTTAATCCTGAATCCGATTGATTAGATTGTACCACATCTACAATTAAAACACTCACTCCCACCGCCACCATTAACGGTAAAATAATTAAATAATTTTGCGTCATTTCAAATAATAATAAAATCGCCGTTAACGGCGCTCGCACACTTGCCGCTAATACCGCCGCCATTCCTACCATTGCATAAGCCGCAGGAGGGGCAATATCGGGTAAAAACGGGTGTACCAATCCCCCTACAGCTTGCCCATAGGTGGCGCCTAATGTCGCCCCAATAAACATCGCCGGAGCAAAAATTCCCCCGACTAATCCACTTCCTAAACTTACAGAAGTGGCAATAATTTTCAGAATTAATATAATCATTAATAAATCTAAAGAAAATCGCCCTTCCTCTAATAAGGCTTGAATCGTTCCATAACCAGGCCCTAGAATATGGGGAAATTGAATCGCAATAATCCCGACAAATAATCCCCCTAACATCGGATGAAAGGTTCGAGGAATTTTAGTTAAAAACAGGAAAGTCGGAATTTCACCTCGAAAACAACGTTGAGCAAATTTAATCGCTTGGGTATAAGCTAAGGAGACAAAACTGGCTAAACACCCTAATCCTAAATAAAGTAATAATTCCCAATTGCTTCGGACTTCATAAATGGGAGGAGAAAATGCCGGATGGTCACCCAAAACAATCCGAGCAACCACAGAAGAAACCACCGATGCTAATAATACTAAACCTACACCCGAAGCTGCAAAACTCGTGCCTAAAATCACTTCTAAGGCAAAGAAAACCCCCGCAATGGGCGCATTAAATCCCGCAGCTAATCCGGCGGCGGCTCCGGCTCCTAATAATAACCGATAACGTTCTTTTGAAACTTGAAAAATTTGCCCTAAAATCGCCCCTAAATTCGCTCCGATTTCCACACTCGGCCCTTCGGGGCCCAAGGAAGCTCCTGAACCTAAAGAAATCGCCGCAGCTAACAGTTTAATAAAGGGTCTTAAGGGGGAAATAATTGAAATTCTTTGGGTATTAATTAACGAAGAAATGCCTTCGCCAAAAAATTCTTGATAACGACAGCGAATTAACCCCACAATTAGGCCCCCTAATGGTGGAATTAAAGCAATTGTCCATAAACCTAATGGCATCATTAACCCCATAAAATCTTCTAGGGTTAATCGTTGAAATAGTTCCACTAATTTGTGGAACAAAACCATAACTAATCCGGTTCCCCCGCCAATTAATAGGGCAAACATTAAAATTAAGAATTGCGGGGGGGGTTGTAAACGATTTAAGAGGCTAGTTAGGCGGTCAGAAACAGAGACAGAGGCGAGTTCAGTTTGCTGCGGGAGAATGCCCTCATTATTGGGCAGAGTTGTCGTCATTGATAAACCCACAATTATAAGAATCTTTATAAAATTTAAAACAAGTTCTAACGTTTGGGAGCATTAAAACCCAAAGAGGGTACTCATCCATAAAGGACAGGGACTCCAAATTTCATCGATTTGATACCTAAGACCATACAGAAAGGACATTCGCTACGGTGTCCGACCTGATGCTGATACCCGTCTTGGGCTTCTAATCTTAGCTTTTCCCACCTGATGACTCATCACCCGTTTGAGGCGAGGGAAAAATCAAATACTCCTCTTCCTCCACCTCTTTCAGTCCCAACGATAAGTTTTCAGTTGGACTTGACAATATTTGCAATACCGTTCGGTTGACCGAGGCGATATCCGCTTAAGGTTGCCAACACTTGCTTAATTTTATCTTGAGTACGGCTATTTCCCGTTTTTGATTCGTTAAAACCGAATCTATCCTGGTGCCGAATTTACTATCTTAGAATCACAAGGCTGTAGTAAAGCCTATATTAATAGTCTATCAAATAAAAGCGTCAATGGAGGTAACAATTATGCCTTTAGTACGTTGGCAACCCTTCCAAGAAATTGATTCTCTGCAACGAGAAATGAATCGTCTGTTTGATAGTTTAGCCCTTCCTACCGAAAAACTGGGGATGTCCATCTTTCCGGCGGCGGAACTCCATGAAACTCCCGATGCGGTTATCCTGAAATTAGAAATTCCGGGGATAGATGCCAAGGATTTAGATGTCCAAGTGAGTGCGGATGCGGTGGCGATTACTGGGGAACGAAAATCACAAACCCAAACGGAAGAAAAAGGGGTAACTCGGAGTGAATTCCATTATGGAAAATTCCATCGCGTGATTCCCCTTCCCACTCGGATTCAAAACACCCAAGTTCAGGCTGACTATCAAGATGGAATTCTCAGCTTAACGTTACCGAAAGCAGAAGAAGAGAAAAACAAAGTCGTTAAGGTGACGTTAGGTTAAGGGGGAATGTAAGGAGTAACAATTGTTCTCGGTTATCCTGAATCAAGGATAAACAAAAAACTCTGTAATCCTAGTCGCAATTTAACCAAAATTCGACTATAATAAAAAAGGAGAAAAGCGGATTTATGGAAATATTTCCGCTTTTCTTGATCTAAAGTGCCATGCTAAAATTGAGGATAATCACGTTGAATCAAAATGAATCAGAGTCTGAGTCTAACCCTTTAATTGAGATCTTGGAGGATGAATCTATGGGAAAATCCCAGCCCCAAAATATTACTTTTCTTACGATTAGTCGTTATCTTTTTGTTGTGGTTTTGAGCGTGGTGTTAACCGTAACTAGCTTACAATTTTTCCCCAATTTCTTAGGAACTTCCGCCCAAGCTGACCCGATATTAAGCCCAATACAACCCCAGAGTGTTGTCGCTGTTCCTAACCCAAATTCTACCGGAAATTTTGTTTCGGCTGCGGTGAATCGAGTCGGGCCAGCCGTGGTTAGAATTGATACAGAACGTACCATTTCTGCTAATATTCCTGATCCTTTTTTTGATGATCCTTTTTTCCGGCGTTTCTTTGGGGAAGGAATGCCCCAAACTCCCCAAGAATATCAACAACGGGGACAAGGTTCGGGGTTTATTGTTGATAGTAGTGGGATTATTTTAACCAATTCTCATGTAATTAAAGGAGCCGATAAAGTTACCGTTATCCTCAAAGATGGTCGTCAATTTCAAGGGGAAGTTCGAGGTAGTGATGACCCCTCGGATTTAGCCGTTATTAAAATTAATGGGAATAATTTACCTGTTGCTCCCTTGGGGAATTCCAGTGAAGTTCAAGTGGGAGATTGGGCGATCGCTGTAGGCAATCCGTTAGGATTAGATAATACCGTTACCTTGGGAATTGTTAGTACCTTAAATCGACCCAGTTCTCAAGTCGGAATTCCCGATAAACGGTTAGATTTTATTCAAACCGATGCAGCTATTAATCCAGGGAATTCTGGAGGGCCGTTATTAAATGATCGAGGGGAAGTCATTGGCATTAATACGGCTATTCGGGCTGATGGTCAAGGCATTGGATTTGCTATTCCCATTGATGCGGCTAAAAGCATTCAAGCCGCGTTAGTTCGAGGGGAAAAAATTGCTCATCCCTATATTGGTATTCGCATGGCTAGTTTAACGGCTGATGCTGCTAAAAACCTAAATAATGATCCCAATTCGATCATGTTTATTCCCGAAGTTAATGGGGTATTAGTGGTACAAATTATTCCCAATAGTCCAGCCGCAAATGCCGGGTTACGTCGAGGGGATGTGATTACGGAAATTGATGGACAAGCCATTATTAGTGCTGAACAATTACAGCGTTTAGTTGAAAAAAGTAAAATTGGTCAACCCCTAAAAGTTACTCTCCATCGCGGACAAAAAACCGAACAAATTTCCGTGCGTCCGGGTCAACTGGATGAAGAAGCATTGCGTTAATTTTAAACCCGTAGAGTGGGCATAGCCCACCAAATCTATTAATTGAAGTTCACCAGTTTACTAAAAAACGTCCTGTTCAAAGCTCATCCCCAGATCGGGAAGGGGAGAGCTTTGAGATCAATTAACTAACAACAGGATTAGATGCTGAGGGACGACGGTTGATTACTTGGTCAATCAAGCCGTATTGCATGGCTTCTTCCGCCGACATAAAGAAATCCCGCTCTGTGTCTTCTTCAATGCGGGATAAGGGCTGACCCGTGTGATCGGCTAAATGTTCATTCAGACGTTTTTTCAGATACAAAATTTCTCTGGCCTGAATTTCAATATCCGTCGCCTGTCCTTGGGCGCCTCCTAACGGTTGGTGGATCATAATTCGAGAATGGGGGAGACTCATACGTTTACCCTTAGCCCCCGCACTCAACAGAAACGCCCCCATACTGGCTGCTAACCCCAGACAAATGGTAGACACATCGGGGCGGATATGATTCATGGTGTCAAAAATACCCAAACCAGCCGACACCGAACCTCCTGGCGAGTTGATATAGAGATAAATATCTTTCTCTGGATCTTCAGCATCGAGGAACAACATCTGCGCCACAATTAAGTTAGCTAAATCGGCTGTCACCTGTTGTCCGAGGAAGATAATGCGATCGCGTAATAGCCGAGAATAGATATCAAAGGCTCTTTCGCCACGACCTGATTGTTCAATAACGGTTGGGATCATAACACTCTGCTGCTCATAGTCATTCTGTTGTCATTGTAGCGATTTCAGGTTTCAAACTTTCACAAACCATCCCTGACGATACATGAAATAGGAAATTACCCACCAAAATAGTAAAGTAGCGATCGCAAAAGCTAAAGAACCATTCATCGGGCCAAAGATCGATTGAAATAGAGTTTCATACAGCCACATTTTAGCGCTGGGGGCTTCCCGGTAATTTCCCATCTTAATTAAATTGAGAATTCTTGCTAAAAAACCAGAAGCGACAAAGATAAAAAGGGCGTTTAACCCCATGACTTTAAACGGAAACCCCCATTTTGTCCAGCCTCGAACTTCTAGGGTTTCATAACAAAATGCTAACAGCAACAATGACCATCCGACGGTAACGGTGACAAAAGAACTTGTCCACAGGGATTTATTTAAGGGGAAAATTTCAGCCCACAAATATCCCACGACAAAACAACTAATTGCAAATACAATTAAACTGATACTGGTATAAGTTCTAATCGGTTGTTTTCTAATCCAATTTCCGGTTAAATAACCCGCTAGAACGGTAACAACCGCCGGAAAGGTACTAAAAAGTCCTTCAGGATCATAAACCCCTCCTCCCCCTTTCCACAAATGTTGCTGACCTAATATGATGCGATCAATATAGGCGGCAAAATTTCCGTCCGGTGTGAGGTTTCCTGCACCATCACCGGGAACCGGAATATATTGCAGGGCGATATAATATCCTAATAAAATTGCAGCGCTGAGTATCCATAATCCTTTTTTGGATAGGTTAAAAATAGCGATCGCGGCTAAAAAATAGGCGACACTAATTCGTTGTAAAACCCCCATAATCCGAATTTCGGCGAGGTTATAAGTGGGGAAACCATTCAGGATTAATCCTAATAAAAATAAAATCCCACATCGTTTCGCAATTCGCCAATAGATCGATTTAGGAACGTTCGTTTCTGGAGAACGATACTCTTTTGTATACTTTAAGAGGGAAAAAGCCATCGCTACCCCAACAATAAACAGAAAGAAGGGAAATACTAAGTCTGTGGGGGTACAACCATTCCATTCTGCATGATTTAACCAGGGATAGACAAAATCCCAACTACCGGGGTTATTGACTAATATCATACTAGCGATCGCAATTCCCCGAAACACATCCAAAGCCTGTAGGCGCATAAGTTATCCTAAACCGTGCAAGATATTATTACATTTTGCACTGAATTAGGAATTAGGAATTAGGAATTAGGAATTACGAATTACGAATTAACAAACAGATTTTATTATAATAGATTAATAGTTGCGGTTAATTGTGATGGGGGGAAGACAAGTTAGGGAAAATCCGGATCAATTATTCTTCTATCCTAGATATTAGCTTAAGACAAACATTGTCACAAACTGTAAACTCGGATGAAAAGGATGTTGACCCGGTAGGCTATGATTAGACATAGTAAGAGTCTATTGAGGAAAATAAAGATGCACCTGATGGCAAGATACCCAGATCGATCAACTTCCTGATGGCTTTCCTGTGAACCCCTGATGGGTTAGTTGGACAAACATGGACACTACGGACAAGTCACGTCTAAGTTAGATGATCAATCAAGGTGTGCGAGTCTATGTTGATTATGGCAGGCAGATTTTAACGATTTCAAGAGGTCTTTTGCAATCACCCACTTTTTCTGACAGTTACTTAAATTTATGACAAATTTAAGAATAGCTTGAAGTTGTGGGTTAAGCTGCTTGTAGATTGATCATTAGCCGTGTTGATTAAGGTTTTCTGGAATTTAAAAGCGGCGTTAGCTGTTTCGGTGTTCCCGTTCGACTTGACAGCCCAACCAGATTAAGCTTAAATGCCCTCAAGTCCATACCGTTTGTCTACAACCGCATCCGTGGGTCTGAGGATGTTTGTAGCCCATGAGTCACGGAGAATGGGGCTTACAGATTAGAAATCATCAAGGATTGCATGAGTTGAATTGAATTTGTATTTCTAGTAACGGTCGGTGGACAAATGCAAACGGAAACCAAAAGGCAACGGGCATCAACGAATACGATTGTTCGGCGACAGGCGACACCGAAAGAACGAGAATTAATTCACCTGTTAGCAAATTTGGGCTGTTCTCAAGCTAAATATGGTTTGAAACACGCCACGAGTAAAGGGGTAATTAGTCCAGAAGAACGGTTGCGATTAGCGGAATGGCATTATCTTCGCTTACAACAAATTCGTCGTGTTGAACGCAGTTTAGATCCGGTTGCCACCCTCAAACGTGTCTATTTCAAAAGTAAATTAAGTCCCCGCAATTTAGAATCTTTGAAATTGTTGTGGGCTGAAGAAGAAAAAACTAGAGTCAAACGAGTTGATCCTGAATTGGATGATCTGCTTTGTGAGGCTTTGGATAAAGGGGATACCCTCAAGCAAATTTTTCGGATCATTGAAGTCAAAGAACGACAATTTGCTCGAACTCCTGAGCCGGGAAAAATACCCCTCTGGGTGCAAGAATGGGAAGATTCAAATTATGAAATTAACTTTTTTCCTCCCTCCTTCACTGATTGGGCACAAATCGTTGACGATTAATTAAAAAGGCAACTTGTCCTAGTGCTAATCCTCCATCATTTGGAGGAATTTTTTGTGACCAATACACCTGAAATTGTTCTTGACAAAGACGTTTAATAATGTGTTCAATTAAATATTGATTCTGAAAACATCCTCCACTTAAAGTTATGGTTTTTTCGCCTAACTTTTTCGCTATTTCTACAACCGCTTCTACTAAAGTATTATGAAATTTAGCCGATATTAAATTAATCGGTTTTTGGTTAATTTTATCCTGCAATATCCCTTGAATTATAGATTCCCAATTAAAATAATTCATATTCTCGCCTTTTTCTAAAGGTTGGGGAAGATCACACCATTCAAACGGATAATATTCATCGGTTTCTAAATCTTCAATGGCAAATTCTAACGCCATTGCCGCTTGTCCTTCAAAACTCACGGTTTGACAAATTCCTAATAAAGCAGCCACCCCATCAAAAAGTCTACCAACACTAGAAGTTAAGGGTGTATTTAATTTGCGGTTAAGCATAGTTTGAATAATCTTTAACTCTTGGGGTTTGAAGGATTTGATCAATTCCAAATTAAGCTCTTGATTAAATAGACTATTTCCAAATATTTCATATAACAATCCTAACGCAATCCTTCGAGGTTCATAAACCGCTTTATCTCCACCGGGAAGGGGAAAGGGACGAAAAGACGCAATGCGTTGAATTTGGGTTTTTGTGATTTGAAAAAACTCTCCCCCCCAAATAGTTCTATCGAGTCCATATCCTGTTCCATCCCAGGCTATTCCTAATAGGGGAGATTGTAAATTATGTTCAGCAATAACAGCAAAAACATGAGCGAGATGATGTTGAACTTGAATCATCGAAATAGGGGGATTTTGTTGAGATAACTTCTCTGCAAATTGAGTAGAATAATAATCAGGATGAGCATCACAAACTATTACATTGGGTTGAAAATCATAGATATTACTAAGGCTATTAATGACCTCTTGAAATGCGGCTAAGGCTTGGGGGTTTTCTAAGTCGCCAATATGTTGACTCAAGAAGGCTTTTTGATTAAATGCGATCGCAATTGTATTCTTTAAATGTCCGCCTAAAGCTAAAACTTTTGGGGGAGTTTCTATTGACAAATCAGAATCTTGTGCTAAACTAAAGTTAGTTTGATAAAATGGGGATCTGTCTGCGCCTATAGGATCTGGGATAGGAACAGGTAACGGTGCGTAACCTCTGGCGCGACGCAGCACCATTTCTTCACCTGCAATTACCCTGACAACAGAATCATCAATGGGTCTAACAATCGGGCGGTTATGAACTAAGAAGAAATCCGCGATTTGATTCAACCGAGTGACCGCTTCTGCTTCGTCAATACAAATCGGTTCACTGGCAAAATTGCCACTGGTTGCCACAATGGGGAAGTTTAATTCAGCTAATAATAAATGATGTAAGGGTGTGTAGGGTAAGATTACACCTAAATAGGGATTTCCGGGTGCGACAGACTTTAATAGATAGGAAATTCGACGTAATAAAACAATCGGAGAAGCCGGAGAAGATAATAATTTTGCTTCTAATTCAGAAACAAAACAATCTGGTTTAATTTGTTCTAAATTGGGATACATCACCGCAAAAGGTTTAGCAGGTCGGCGTTTACGAGTGCGTAAATTCTGGACTGCGGTTTCATTTCTAGCATCCACAATTAAATGAAATCCTCCTAACCCTTTTAATGCTAATATTTGACCTGAACGAATAATATCGGCTGCTTGTTTTAACGCTTCCTGAAAACCAGCAATTTTATTCCCGTTTTTATCCCATAATTCTAAGTGTGGCCCACAAACAGGACAAGCATTCGGTTGAGCATGAAACCGACGATTTAAAGGATTATCATATTCCTTCTGACAATCAGAACACATTGTAAATGTTGCCATTGTGGTGTGATTTCGATCATAAGGTAACGCTTGAATAATCGAATAACGGGGGCCACAATTCGTGCAATTAGTAAAGGGATATTGATAACGGCGATTTTCAGGATCTAAAATATCTTGTAAACACTCAGAACAGGTGGATAAATCCGGTAAAACAATAGCAGATTTTTGAGTATGAGTTGTAGATTCAGAAACGTGAATTTCAAATTTAGAATAACCGACAATTGGCAACCAAACCGCGTTTAAACTTTGGATTTCAGATTGAGGAGGTTTTTCCTGTAAAATACGAGCTTGAAACTGTTCTAAATTTTCCCGCAAACCTTCAACTTGAATACAGACACCCTGAACGGAATTATTAACCCATCCGGTTAAGTTTAACTCCGTTGCGAGACGATAAATAAACGGACGAAAGCCAACGCCTTGGACTATTCCTTGAAGGGTCAGTTGTAGACGATATTGTTGAGAATTGAGATCAAAAGAACCTTGTATCATAGATCAGACTTAGAACAATTTTATTATAGCGATATTGGCAAGCGATCGCACAAATTCTATTAATTTAGGGTGAAATTATAGAAAAATTAATCTCAGTTTGTAGACAAACCCCTCCTCATCGGTAGAAAATCATGGTATGAAAGTTAAAACATAATTGTCATCTATCAAACCCGAAAGGGTAGAATCATTAGAAAAAATGCTAGAACCAAACTCCAAAGAACGCTTTGACTCGAAAAAAGCCTTTCCTGGGTTGAAATCAGAATCTTCAACCCCTAAACCGAGAAAAGCCGTTGTTAATATGATTTTGGCAAGTGTAGCGGTTTTGAGTACATTAATAGCAATTTGGGTTTGGGTCGAAAATAGTCGCCTCAGTCAACGTTTGAAGACAGAATCTTCTAATTTAACAACATCATCGGCAAAAAAACAACCCCAAAATCCCCAAGAAACTTTGTTAAAAACAAAGAAATGTCCTGAATGTAATTTAAGTCGAGCTAACTTAAAAAAAGCTTCTTTAAGAGGAGCATATTTGTGGAAAGCTAATTTAGAAAATGCCGACTTGAATGATGCTAATTTAGAACTAGCTGATTTACGCGGGGCGAACTTAGCCGGGGCAGATTTACGCGAGAGTCAACTGGCGAGTGCTAATTTAGGATATACTAATTTAGTAGGAGCAAAACTGAATAATGCTGATTTTCAACAGGCGAATTTATGGCAAGCTAATTTAAAAAATGCGAACCTCAATTATGCCACATTCAGACAAGCTGATTTACGCAAAGCTAATTTAGAATCTGCTAATTTAGAATCCGCTAATTTCTTGACGGCTAATTTAACGTCAGCCAACCTGAAACAAGCTAAATTAAAAAATGCTAATCTCAATGGTGCTATTTTAGAAGGTGCTAATTTAAACAAAGCTAACTTACAAAATGCGGTTTTAACGGAAGCTAATTTAACTCAAGCTAATTTAGGAAATGCTATTTTAAATCAAGCTAATTTAAAAGATGCGAACTTATACGAAGCGGTGTTATGGGTAGCGCAATTAGAGAAAGTGAATTTAGAAAATGCAAACTTAGAAAAAGCCAAGTTAGGCTATGCTAAACTTAATCAAGCCAACTTGAATAACGCTCAATTCATTGATGCGGTATTAGAAGGAGCAAGTTTAGAAGATGCAGAGTTAAAAAAAGCGAATTTAAAAGGGGCAAAATTAGAACGTGCTAATTTATTAGGAGCGTATTTAGAACGAGCTAATCTTCAAGAAGCTAATTTAGCTGGAGCAGATTTACGAGGAGCAAATTTAAGTAAAGCAAACCTCAAAAATGCCTATTTACAAGGGGCGAATTTACGGGGTGCAAACTTAAAAGGGGCAGATTTAAAAGGGGCAAATTTACGAGATACTCAGTTAAAAGGGGCAACAATGCCGAATGGAAGAATTTATGTTGATGAAGAAGAAAATTAATAAAAAATGAGTTAAATTAGGAGGAAGTCGCTTTTAAGCCAATTAAAGAAATCACTAACAAACTTATAAAAAATAATCGTCCCACACTAAGGGGATCTTTAAAAATAATCACTCCTATAATTACTGTTCCTAATGCTCCAATTCCTGTCCAAACTGCATAAGCTGTTCCTAAAGGAATGGTTTTCATTGCTTGACTGAGAAACCAAACACTTAACGCCCCAAAGCCAATAAAGGCTAGAATTGCATAGGGTTTTGTGAGTCCTTCTGAAAGTTTCAGAAAACTAGAAAATCCTAATTCAAATAATCCGGCTAAAATTAAATAAATCCAACCCATTTTTTTGATATTATCCTACAATTGTAGGGTGGGCTATGCCCACCTAATTAATTTATCCCAGATAATACTTCCAACAATAAGTAGAGTATAACTCTCTTATTTTACCGTTAACTTGGGGCTGGTTTCTTTAACTTGTTGCTCTAAAAATTGATACCATTGATTCATCCCTTGACCTGTTTTAGCAGACACTTCAAAAATTTGAGCTTGGGGAACCATTTTTTTGATATTATTTAAAGCTAATTCTCGGTCAAAACCGACGGCCTCCGCAATATCCATTTTATTAATAATTACAACATCAGCCGTTTTAAATAAGGTTGGATATTTTAACGGTTTGTCTTCTCCTTCGGTGACAGACAGTAACGCAATTCGTTTATTTTCCCCTAAATCGTAGGCGGCGGGACAAACTAAATTACCGACATTTTCAATAATTAATAATTTTACCTGATCTAAGTTAATTTCAGGCAGGGCTTTAGCGACCATATCGGCTTCTAAATGACAAACGGTTCCGGTGGTAATTTGAACCACTTGCGCCCCTGAGCGTCTTAAGCGTTGAGCATCATTATCTGTCGCTAAATCTCCGACAATAACCGCCCCAGGAAGACGAGAATTAATATCAGTTAAGGTACGTTCAATAAAGGCGGTTTTCCCTGAACCAGGGGAGGATAAAACGTTTAAAACAAACAGTCCTTTCCCCCAAAAAAAGCCTCGATTTCGTTCGGCTAATCGTTCATTTTTCGATAAAATAGCTTCATGAACCGTTAAGGTTTGATGAGAATGTTCATGATCAAGATGTTCATGATTATGCTCATGGGTGTGGGGATGTTCATGATCATGATTATGGATTTCAATCATTCCAGGGGTGACAGCACAGCCGCAATTTGTACACATATTAAGAAACCTCTAAAGATGTTAATTCTAATTCTTTACCCTGAAGAATATCAAGGCTATATTGATGACAATGGGGACATTCATAAATAAAGTCATCGGGTTGAAATTCTACGTTACAATCATGACAATAACAGCGAACGGGAATAGATTCGATTTCAAAAATAGCGGTTTCTGCTATTGTTCCTTTTGTGACTACATCAAAGGCAAATTCTAACGCTTCTGGGATGACTCCTGATAATTCCCCTACCTTCATTTTAATTCGATGAATTTGATTTGCTCCTTGTTGTTTGGCATGATTTAAGGCTATTTCTAGGGTTTGTTCCATAATACTAACTTCGTGCATAATTTGTAGTAACCCCTTCAGGGGTTTCTTTTTAGGGGTTTCTTTTTAGGGGTTTCTTTTTAGGGGTTTCTTTTTAGGGGTTTCTTTTTAGGGGTTTCTTTTTAGGGGTTTCTTTTGAGTCCTGAAGGACTCACTACGATTAATTATAATTGATTTGGGGTTTTATTGATCAGATTTTTAATGATTTTTAACGCTTCTTGAATGCCTTGTTGAGCTTTTTCGGAAAGGGTTTCACTGAGTTCAAAATTCTCTCCGGGGATGGCAATTAACCAGGCTTGAGGGGCTTTTTGATAGAGAAATTGAGTTAGGGATAAAAGCGATCGCGGGTTTAAAGAATGACCCCAATTAAATAAATCTGAGGGTAAAGCTTCCAGGGAAGTCAGGTTAACAGTCTCTCCTTCTAAACAAGCATCGACAAAAATAACAGTATCAACTTCAGCCATTTCTGCTGCAATTTCCGGGGTGAGTTGATGAAGAGATTGCGATCGCACATTCGCTAAATTCCACTGTTCAAGTTCAGCAATAACCGCTTGACCAATACCATCATCCCCCCGAATGGGGTTGCCATATCCGATAATTAATATCATATTTTCCCCTATTCCCCGATTAACAATATTCTACCATAACTTCTTTCTGTTGGCTGCGAAGTAACTGTACTAAATCTTCAATTAAATTACGACGAATTGAAATATTTTTAGGTAATAAGGGATTTTGATAAAACTCATTAATTTGTTGACCGACTAAAAAATAAATCGAATCTCCTTCTATAATTTCTCGTGCTAATAAAACCGCCCCATTTCGATCAGAAGACAACCGAGAAATATCACCCTTACATTTTTTGAGGATTTCCGTTGCTTTAGAAATCGTTAAAATTCCTTCAGTGACTAAATCGACTTCTTTTAATATACCAATGGGAGGTAAATCTTTTCGCATGGTGGGAATATCCATTTCAACAGTTTCTCCCATATAATTTGCGACTAAATTTCCGGTTGTTCCTCCACAAATGACTTTTCGACCGGGAAAACTTAATAACCGTTCTGCATATAATTCATCTTGAGTAATATCTAAAGGGGGGCCAGTAAAAATCATGACCGGGTTGGGTTTCCTAACATAAACTCCCACAAAAGTTGCATCATCACCAATTTTATCTCGATATAAGGAACGAGTTTCTGATAACACTTGCTCAATAATTGCCCGTGAATTCGTCGCTTGACTAATAAAAATTCGCTCCATATATTTAGCAATATTATCCCAACCCCAGCCAAAATTCATGGTATCCCCTAACCCAGCGTAAAGGATACCATCACTAATAGCCCCAATAAAATCTCCTCGTTCTAATATTCCTTCTGAAGATTGAATTTTTTTATTTAATATTTTATCGGTTTTTATTTCTAATTTAACAATACGACCTTTTTTAAAATAAAGAATAGGAGGATTATCAAAATTAATCACTTTAAATTCATTCGTGATATGATTAATAGAAATAATCGTAAAGGTAGCATAGGCGATTTTTCTCACCTGACAAATAGGTAAGGTTCCAATTACGGTTTTAATCACTTCCTCTAGGGGAACATCTGCATTTAACATGGTGATTAAAATTTCAGTGGTCAGGGTGGCTAAAATACTGGCTTTTACCCCACTTCCTAACCCATCGGATAAAACAATTGTGCTTTTAGTTTCGGTTTTTGTAAATTTAACTTGATCACCACAAAGTTCTTCGCCTTTTTTATTGAGGCTCAGATTACAAATATCAAAAAAGTTATCTTGATTCATATTAATTTTATTTAAAATAGAGGGAATAGAAACCAAGTTTATTGATTCACCATTTCAATGATTTTAAGCAAACTAATTTTAGTTTCGGCGGTTGTTTCTCCTAATAAACCAGCAATTTCTTGAGCAACTTTCATTTGATTATCGACAACTTCATTAACTTTTTTAACGGTTTCTGCTTTAATTCTATCGGTTTCTTTTTTGCGTTCCATCTCGGCAGTAATATTCGTCATAATACAGGCAATAACATTTTCTTCTTTGATCGGAAAAATAAACTCTCGAATATATAAATGATATTGAGGATATTCGGTTTCCCGTCCTCGAATCACTTCATCAGTTTCCCAAACTTTTTTAAAATGCTCAATATTACCTAAAATTTCCGTTGCTAGTGTACCAATAATTTGATTTTTTTCTACATTAAACAGTTGACAAAAAGCGGGGTTAACGAGTTTAATAATTAAGTCAGAATCCACTGCGATTAAACCATTTGGATCATATTCCCATAAGAGTTGCCACAGATGATTTTGAGTTTTTTCTAACATGGTTTTAAACTTCATTATTGTTTTGAATAGCCGGAAGGATTTCGTTTAAAAATTTATCTTCAATATTTTGAGGACTAATATTAATAAAATGCAAATCCCTAAATTTCATCACAATTCCTGAACTACAAGTTTCTAAGCAAAATGAGCCTTTTAGCTCGACTTTGTTATCAATCTTATATTCACTCATCAAGGCTTGCAATTTCGGTAACACTTCATACACTCCAAGCTGATGACAAGCGGAACCCATACATAAATATAAGTTTTCGTTAGGCATTTTTTGCCTCCTAATATAGCAGGGGGTATGTTGTCTGTTAACCGTCAACCGTCAACGGTCAACAGACAACCTCCAATTTCATTTAATGGCGGTATTTCTCCTGAATAACCGTTCCATCTTTTTGAATTAATTGAATGTGTAAAGGCATTTGTCCGACGGCGTGGGTGGAACAACTTAAACAAGGATCATAAGCGCGAATTCCGGCTTCCACTCGGTTTAACATTCCTTCAGGAATCTCATTTCCATGAATATAATGTTGAGCAATTTGAGTCACGGTTTTATTCATGGCTAAATTGTTTTGTCCGGTGGCAATAATTAAGTTCACTTTCTTAATTAAGCCGTTTTCATCTACTTGATAATGATGGAATAAAGTACCCCGCGGCGCTTCACTCACTCCCACTCCTTCTAAACAGTTAATCCCCGCTTCTGAACGCACCCGTTTTGAGACAACATCCGGGTCATCAACTAATTCTTCAATGGCTTCAATACAGGCGAGAATTTCCACCAGTCGCGCATAATGATAGAAGAAGGAAGAAGTGGCGACTCGTCCGCCAGCGCGATGACGAAATTCAATTAATTCTCGGTCTGCATCTTCAGTACCAATACAGTCACAAACGTTCAATCTGGCTAAGGGCCCAACCCGATAAATCCCATCAGGATATCCCAGAGGTTTGTAATAGGGAAACTTCAGATAAGACCAATTTTCAACGGCTTCTCCGAGGAAATCTTGATAGTTATCTTCGCTTAAACCATCAGCAACAATTTCCCCATTACTATCAATAAATCTCAGGTGTCCGCCGTAGTGTTCCCAAGTACCATCGGGGGAAACTAACCCCATAAATAATGAAGGGAATTTACCAAAAACATCGATTTCTGTTTTTAATTCACTATCTAACAACCGTTTAAAGATACTAATTGCTAATTCGGTGGTTTGTCGGGCTTCGGGTAAGCGTTCAATAATCCAATTTCGCCCTTCATCGGAAAGGGGAGAACGCACACCACCCGGAACAGCCCAAGCCGCGTGAATTTTTCTGGCTCCTAATAGTTCAATCACCGTTTGTCCGAACTGACGCAAGCGAATTCCCGCCCGTGCTAAATCGGGGTCAGCCGCCATTAAACCAAAGACATTGCGTTTAGCTGGATCACTATCCCAACCTAATAGAAAATCAGGACTACTGAGGTGGAAAAAGCTTAAAGCATGAGATTGAGTTAACTGGGCTAAATTCATCATCCGCCGCAGTTTTTCACCCGCAGGAGGCACTTGCACGGCGAGGATTTTATCGCCTGTTTTGGCAGAAGCCAGGAGGTGACTGACGGGGCAAATTCCGCAAATTCGGGCGGTAATTCCTGCCATTTCAAACATCGGTCTGCCTTCGCAAAATTTCTCGAAACCGCGAAATTCTACAACGTGAAACCGAGCATTTTCGACTTCTCCGGCATCATCTAAATAAACGGATATTTTAGCATGGCCTTCAATCCGAGTTACTGGATCGATAATAACGGTTTTAGACATATTTTTAACCTCTGGATTTGTATTGTAGGGGCGGGGTTCTCCCGCCCTTATGCAAGAATGGGTTAGCCGAATTTGATCATTTCTCGTCCTTCCATGACGGGTTTTTTCCCTTCTAATAAGGGAGCGATCGCCGATTTAATTCTATCCGCAGACGGAGGACATCCGGGTAAAAAGATGTCAATATTAACTAATTCATGAATGGGACGAACGCGCTCTAAAAGTTCAGGAACAATACCGGGTTCTTTAGGCAATTGAGCCCCGATATCACTCAGTTCTAAATAACAGCGCTTTAACACCGGTTCCGTACTGCCTAACATATTTCTCATGGCAGGAACGTTAGCCGTTACGGCACAATCTCCGAAAGAAATTAAGAGTTTAGTCCGTTTTCTGACTAGATGTAATAACTCTAAATTTTCTTCGTTAGCAACGGCCCCTTCAACTAAACAAACATCGACGTTTTCAGGATAGTCTTTTAAGTCACAACCGACGGGACTAAAGACGACATCGACTTTTTCCGCGAGATCAAAGAGCCATTCATCTAAGTCTAAAAACGACATATGGCAACCAGAACACCCGGCCAACCAAACGGTGGCAAATTTTATCTTGTCCATAGATGTTTCCCTCTTGCATCTGATAAGAATTCAAGTTTTTCACGATCGCGTTGCATTTCCGAAGTCGTGGTGCCTTTTTTAAAGATTGAACCCGTTGGACAAGCATCAACACATTTGCCACAGGATGTGCAAGCATCGACTTCACCCCAAGGTTGATTTAAGCCACTAATAATTTTAGCTGCGGCTCCCCGATAGCCGACATCCCAGACATGAGCCCCTTCAATTTCAGCACAAACTCTGACACACCGAGTACAGAGAATACAACGGTTATGATCGATGCCAAATTTAGGGTGAGAAATGTCTACTTCTCGTTCTGGAAAACGATAAGGGAAACGGCTATGATCCATGCCAACTTCAATGGCAACGTCCTGTAATTCACAGTTACCATTAGCAACACAAACGGCGCAAACATGATTTCCTTCTGCAAATAATAACTCAACGGTCATGCGTCGATATTCTTGCAGTTGGGGGCTAGTGGTGACGATTTCCATGCCTTCGGCAACTTCTGTTACACAAGCAGGTAATAAACGATTAATTCCTTTAATTTCTACCAGGCATAACCGACAAGCTCCAACATCGGTAACTCCTTCTAAATGACAGAGTTTGGGAATTCTGATTCCGGCTTCTTCGGCAGCTTTAAGAATTGATGTTCCTTGTTCTACCGCAATATCAATGCCATCAATTTTTAGGGTCTTAACAGGCATAATGCTTTCATCTCCTATGAGGTTTAAATATCAAATTTAATCCTTTAATTTTAAGAGGTATCTAGTTTCATTATAGCAGGTTTTTCTAATAATTTTTACAGAATTTTTGGGACTTGATTTGTGTCAAGTTAAGGGGTTGATCCCCCCTAACCCCCCTTAGTAAGGGGGGAACTGGATTTCAAAGTCCCCCTTTTTAAGGGGGATTTAGGGGGATCAAAGTCCCCCTTTTTAACGGGGATTTAGGGGGATCAAAGTCCTCCCTATTAAGGGGGATTTAGGGGGATCAAAGTCCCGCTTTTTAAGGGGGATTTAGGGGGATCTGATTCGGCTGTAATCAGATTTTTTCCGCCGTCTTTGACACCCATGAAATTAACCCTATGCTAAACAAGCCGCTAAATCTTCATCGGGGGTAGAAATAGCTTTCAGATGATAGGTGTCCGAAAGTAATTGGAACACATTCGGAGAAATAAAAGCGGGTAATGTCGGGCCTAAACGAATGTCTTGAATACCCAAATATAACAGAGTTAATAACACCGCCACGGCTTTTTGTTCATACCATGACAAAATCATGGATAGGGGTAATTCATTCACGCCAATATCAAAGGCTTTGGCTAATCCTAAAGCAATTTGGATGGCAGAATAGGCATCATTACATTGTCCCACATCCATCAACCGAGGAATGTTACCAATCGCACCTAATTCTTGATCAAAAAAGCGGAATTTTCCGCAACCTAATGTCAGGACAACACAATCTTGTGGGACTTTTTCCACAAATTCTGTATAGTAACTCCGTCCCGGTTTGGCCCCATCACAACCTCCGACTAAAAAGAAGTGACGAATTTTGCCTGCTTTCACCGCTTCAATGACGTGATCAGCTACACTTAAAACCGCATTATGAGCAAACCCGGTTTTGACTTCCCGGGGGGTTTCATCATCTAAAAAGCCGGGGAGTTCTAGCGCTTGTTGAATCACCGGAGTATAATCAGGAATACCATCTCCATTTGAGGGTAAATAGCCTAACCCCGGATAGCCCACAGGTCCAACGGTAAACAGTTTTTGATCATAAGTTTCATGGGGGGGCATTAAACAATTTGTTGTCACGATAATAGCCCCTGGAAACTTCGCAAAATCTTTGGTTTGATTCTGCCATGCTGTGCCATAATGTCCGAATAAATGGGGATATTTTTGTTTTAAAATCGGATATCCATGAGCAGGTAATAATTCCCCATGAGTATAAACTGTAATCCCCGTATCTACGGTTTGTTGTAACAGAGCTTCTAACTGTTTAATATCATGTCCAGAGACTAAAATCGCCTTACCTTGACGATGATTTAAGGGAACAGTTGTTGGAATTGGCTGTCCATAATGTCCGGTATGTCCGGCATCTAATAATTCCATCGCCCGTAGGTTCATTTCTCCGAGTTTCAAGGCTAAACCAACCCAGGCATTTAAGTCTAAATCCTGCCGATCTAAAGCCACTAAGGCTTCATAAATGAACTGATAAATCTTTTCATCCTCTTGACCCAGTTCGTAGGCGTGGAAGGTGTAAGAGGCTAATCCTTTAATGCCATAAATTGTGGTTAATTGCAAGGAATAAATATCAATATTCCCATTGGCTTTTTGAATTAAATCTAAGGCAAACTGTTGTCCCTGTTCCGATAAATTTTCCTCAAAATCTGGCTGATAATTACAAATTTCTGGCCAGGAAATTGGGGTTGGACTGTGATTTTCAACGGCTTGTTTTAAGGTTTCTCGCAGTTGTAATACCTGTTGAACCGACTCCGTAAACCGCTTGGTACTAAAGTTAACATTCGTCATCGTAGAAAACATCGATTCACAGGTAAAGCGATCAATTTCTCGATTTGGAATTCCTAACTCATAAGCTTTTAAAGCAATGGGAGCCAGACTGCGTAAGCAATATACTAATAAATCCTGTATGGCATTAACTTCAGGACTTTTACCACAGGCACCCCATTGATGACAGCCATTTCCACTGGCAGTTTGTTCACATTGTTCGCAAAACATTTTTTATGATCCTTAGTTGAAAGTATTGGATACAATGGGTGGATTTTGAGCTTTGTTAACCCCAATATCGTCACCCATTGCAGATAGAAACCGCCTTATCTTCACCGGAGGTTAAGACCCCGAAACCCGTCCGCTTTCTGCGGGTTGCAATAATGCCTCATATTCCTCGGGGAAATAACGCAAGGTACTCAAGACCGGGTTAGGGGCCGTTTGTCCGAGTCCGCATAAACTGGTGGCTTTGACCATTTCCGACAACAGTTTCATTTTCTCAATATCGGCGGTGGTGGCTTGTTTATTGAGAATTTTGGTTAACATTTGATACAGTTGAACGGTTCCGGTGCGGCAGGGAATACATTTTCCACAGGTTTCCCCCCGACAGAATTCCATATAGAATTGGGCAACTTGCACCATGCTGGTGTTTTCGTCCAGCACCACCATGCCCCCTGACCCCATCATAGATCCTAATATGCCCAAAGATTCGTAATCTACCGGGGTATCTAAATGTTCTGCCGGAATACAACCGCCCGATGGCCCTCCAGTTTGCACGGCCTTAACTTTCAAGCCGCCCGGAATACCGCCGCCCATGTCCTCGATAATTGTCCGTAAACTAATCCCCATGGGGACTTCAATTAAACCAGTATTGCGAATTTTGCCCGTAAGGGAGAAAATTTTAGTCCCCTTGCTTTTTTCTGTCCCAATACCGGAAAACCAGCCGCTACCTTTTTTAATAATTGGGGCAATATTGGCCAGGGTTTCGACGTTATTAATTAGGGTGGGCTCCCCCCATAACCCGGAAACGGCGGGATAGGGTGGGCGCGGGCGAGGAGTGCCCCGTCCCCCATCAATAGAGGCAATTAGGGCGGTTTCTTCCCCACAGACAAAGGCTCCCGCCCCTACCCGGATATCGATGCGAAAATCTATTCCCGACCCAAAGACTTGACTGCCTAAAATTCCCTGACGTTTGGCCTGTTGGATGGCTTTTTGTAGACGGGAGATGGCCAGGGGATATTCGGCGCGAACATAAATATAACCCTGGGTGGCACCGACAGCATAGCCAGCGATCGCCATTCCTTCTAAGATCCGATGGGGGTCACTTTCCAACACACTCCGATCCATAAAGGCGCCTGGATCACCTTCATCGGCGTTACAGATTACATATTTTTGTCCGGGAGGCATTTTAGCAACGGTGGCCCATTTTAATCCGGTAGGATATCCGGCACCTCCTCGTCCTCGCAGACCGGATTTTGTAATTTCGGCGATCACCTCCGCCTGACTCATCTCATAAATGGCATGATGCAAGGCTTGATAACCACCAACAGCGATGTATTCGCCAATTTTTTCGGGGTCAATTTTGCCACTATTTTCTCGAACAATGAGCAATTGACGACTGAAGAATGGATGATGGCGATCGCCGAGAACGGGTTTGGCTTCTCCCCCATTCAGGGCTTCAATAATTGACGGGGCTTCTTCGGGGGTAACTTTTTCATATTGCAGTCCGGCGGGTTCGACTTCTACGATTGGCCCCCGGCCACAAAACCCCATACAACCGACCCCGACCACTTGCACTTGATCCTGTAGTCCGGCTGTTTTCACCGCCGCCTCCATTTGTTCTTTCACCGCCACCGAATTTGAGGCGACACATCCGGTTGAGGTGCAACAGTGAACCCGGATCGGTTTTTGGGATTTTTCTTCCTTCTCGGCTAGTTCTAATAATTCGCTATATTCCATAATTTTTGTTTTCCTCTATATCGTAGGGGCGGGGTCTTCCCGCCCTCAAAGGGTTTGAAGGTTTAGGGTTTGGAGGTTTAGGGTTTGGAGGTTTAGGGTTTGAAGGTTTAGGGTTTGGAGCTTTGGGCGGGGAGACCCCGCCCCTACGGTTGTTATTTTTTGAGGTAGAACCCAGAAACCCACAGCCGACACCCCCTATTCCCATTCAGCGATGCGATCGCAAGCCATTTCTGGCGAAAGTTGTGGGGCGACTTTGCCATCAAAAACAACGGCCGGGGCAATACCACAGGCTCCAATACAACGGGCGGTCATAATCGAAATTTGACCATCGGCGGTGGTCTCTCCGGCTTTAATTCCGGTTTTGGCTTCTAAGGCCGTTAACACATCGCCACCACCTTTGACGTAACAAGCGGTTCCCAAACAGACCACACAGGTATGGGCGCCATTGGGTTTGAGGGAAAATAAATGATAGAAGGTGGCGACCCCATAGACATAACTGAGGGGAAGTTTCAAATGGCGGGCGACATAGATTAAAACCTCTTCTTCCAGAAACCCAAAGGATTCTTGAGCTTTGTGTAGCACTTCAATTAAAGCGTCTTGACGATATTGGTTACGCTTCATCGTCATATCGAGGACTTTAAACCGTTTATCGCCCCCTTTTGTGGCTTCAGCCTTGGGCTTATCGGGTTTGGCAGCAGTTACCGTAGAAGATTGCATAGTTTAGTTCTCTACTAATGATGTGGATTGTTGCTGGTTTCTAATGAAGGATACCTTGAGAAAAGTTGGCTTGAGTTGAGCAAAATGATCACAAATTGAATACTATTTGTGGACTTAGGGATTGTAGACTTTGTTGAGCGTTGTATAAACAACTCCGTTGTTGTTTATCTTGACAATTCTCTATTGAGCTCCTACTTCTCTTCTAAATTGTAAGTCTACTTCTAACTTCTGGAAAAAAGTCTTAAAATAAAAAAAAGAATTAATCAACCTGGGTTAATCAGGGATCGGGGCATTGATCGGACGGAAATAGTGGGACAATCCCAGGCTGAACAAAGGGTCTGGATTAACGATCAATCTCTCATCCTGCCTTCAAAAAACGTAACATTTTAGGTAAAGCAATGTGTTTAGCGATTCCAGGTAAATTACTGAGTATTTCCGGTGAGGAACCCTTAGAAAAAATCGGCAAAGTCAGCTTCGGTGGGATGGTCAAGGAAGTCAACTTGGCTTATGTTCCAGAGGTTCAGGTGGGTGACTATGTAATTGTTCATGTTGGTTTTGCCCTGAGTATTGTTGATGAACAAGCCGCACAACAAACCTTAACAGACTTACAACAAATGGTGACAATAAGTTAAAATAGATTAAGGAGCGATCCAATTTCTCCGATTTTTATTAGATGATCTAAAGTAGGAACGATAGCACGTTAGTGCAAGCACGAGGGAGGATAGACCTCAACAATCCTTAAGCGAAATTTAAGGAAGTTTTAATCTCAATAGGCATTTGACTCTGGTAAATTCCAAATTAAACAAAAACTGGGGTAACAAGAGAAAGCTGAAGTAATTCTGAAGAAAATTTTTGTCCGTTTAACTACAGAATTACCCAGATTGGAAATCCAAAGTAAACATCAGAAGAATCAATTCAGGCAAAGGAATTGCCCAAATAATTCTGTATTCAGGCGGACGATGCCACAAGGCGGCACTGCCATCGCATCAAAGTTTTATTGCTAGAGGAATTTGAGGAATGAACACAAAAAATTACGCAACTTTAGATGGTAACGAAGCCGTTGCCCGTATTGCTTATCGCTTGAGTGAAGTAATTGCCATTTATCCGATCACTCCTTCATCGCCGATGGGAGAATGGGCCGATGCTTGGGCTTCCGTTGGCGATAAAAACCTCTGGGGTACGGTTCCGGCCGTCGTCGAAATGCAAAGCGAAGGCGGTGCAGCCGGGGCTGTACATGGAGCCTTACAAGCGGGTTCCTTGACGACTACCTTCACGGCCTCCCAAGGGTTGATGTTAATGCTCCCCAACCTCTACAAAATCGCGGGAGAGTTAACCTCTGCGGTGATCCAAGTGGCCGCCCGTTCCTTAGCCGCCCAAGGGTTATCGATTTTCGGGGATCACAGTGATGTAATGGCCGCCAGAGCCACCGGGTTCGCCTTATTGTGTTCTGCCTCGGTGCAAGAAGCCCAGGATCTGGCCTTAATTGCCCAAGTTGCCACCCTGGAGTCACGGGTTCCCTTTATTCACTTCTTTGACGGATTTCGCACCTCCCATGAAGTTCAAAAAATTGAACTGTTAGAGGATAGTGATCTCCGAGAAATGATCGATGATAAATATGTTTATGAACATCGTAACCGCGCCTTAACTCCTGACCGTCCTGTCCTGCGAGGAACGGCCCAAAACCCCGATGTTTATTTCCAAGGCCGAGAAACCGTTAACCCGTTTTATGACAAAACCCCCGAAATTGTTCAACGGGCAATGGATAAATTGGGGCAACTGACGGGACGCTATTATAAACTGTTTGAATATCACGGCGCACCCGATGCCGAAAAAGTGATGATTCTGATGGGATCAGGTTGTGAAACCGTCCATGAAACCGTTGATTATTTGAACGCCCAAGGGGAAAAATTAGGGGTGTTAAAAGTTCGGTTATATCGTCCTTGGACTGGGGATCAATTAATTGCGGAACTGCCGGAAACCGTAAAATCAATTACCGTTTTAGATCGAACCAAAGAACCCGGTTCTAGTGGTGAACCCCTCTATTTAGATGTGGTAACGGCCGTTCAAGAAGTAATGTTAGGAGATAACGACGATCTCAAAGCTAAGATTAAAAACCTCAAATCTTTAGTAGGAGGTCGTTATGGGTTATCTTCTAAAGAATTTACTCCGGCAATGGTCAAGGGTGTTTTTGAGAATTCAGCCCAAACTAAACCCAAAAATCACTTTACAATTGGGATCAATGATGATGTTAGCCACACCTCTTTAGACTACGATCCCGACTTTTCTACCGAACCCGATAACGTGGTGCGGGCGATGTTCTATGGCTTGGGGGCTGATGGCACCGTTGGCGCCAATAAAAACTCGATCAAAATTATTGGGGAAGAAACCGATAATTACGCTCAAGGCTATTTTGTTTACGACTCTAAAAAATCCGGGGCTGTTACCATCTCTCACCTGCGTTTTGGCCCGCAACCGATCCGGTCGATCTATTTAATTAGTCAAGCGAATTTTATCGGTTGCCATCAATGGACATTTATCGAAAAATTAGACGTTCTCAACTGTGCAACCGAAGGGACAACTTTCTTGTTAAATAGTCCCTACGGCCCCGATGAAGTTTGGGAATATCTGCCTTTAGAAATTCAAGAAGACATTGTTAGAAAAAATCTGAAATTCTATGTTATTGATGCCAACAAAGTCGCCCGTGAGTCGGGGATGGGCAACCGCATCAATACCATTATGCAGGTGTGTTTCTTTGCCTTAGCCAAAGTATTGCCACGGGAAGAAGCGATCGCTCAAATTAAAAAAGCGATCGAAAAAACATACGGCAAGAAAGGGGCAGAAATTGTGCGGTTAAACTTAAAGGCCGTTGACGATACCCTAGAACACCTTTACGAAGTCAAGACCCGCGATGTCACGTCTCTACAACGGCGGGCTTTACCCGTTCCTCTGGCAGCCCCTACCTTTGTTAAAGAAGTTGAAGGCATGATGATGGCGGGACTGGGGGATGAACTGCCCGTTAGTAAACTCCCCTGTGATGGTACTTATCCCACAGGAACCTCCAAATGGGAAAAACGCAACGTTGCCCAAGATATCCCCGTTTGGGATGCGGATGTCTGTGTTCAATGTGGCAAATGTATTATGGTTTGTCCCCATGCCACAATTCGGGGTAAAGCCTACGATGAGGCTGCCTTAGAAAATGCCCCCGCCAGCTTTAAGTTTACCAACGTCAAAGATAAAGCCTTTGGCGGTGAAAAATTCACCATCCAAGTCGCCCCCGAAGACTGTACGGGATGCGGGGTTTGTGTGGATGTTTGTCCGGCCAAGAACAAGTCCATGCCTTCCAAAAAAGCGATCAACATGGAACCTCAGTTACCGCTCCGGGAACAAGAAGCGGCCAATTGGGATTTCTTCTTGGGTATTCCCAACCCCGATCGGTTAAAATTACGGCCAGACCTAATTCGTCAACAACAATGGCAAGAACCTTTATTTGAGTTCTCAGGAGCCTGTGGCGGTTGTGGTGAAACCCCTTATGTCAAGTTAGTGACGCAGTTATTTGGCGATCGCATGATCGTGGCCAACGCCACCGGATGTTCCTCCATTTATGGCGGGAACTTACCCACAACTCCCTGGACAAAAAACGCCGAAGGACGTGGCCCCGCTTGGTCAAATAGCTTATTTGAAGATAACGCCGAATTTGGCTTAGGCTTCCGTATGTCCATCGACAAACATAGCGGGTTTGCCCTGGAACTGTTACAAAAATTGGGCGGTGATGTCGGGGATAATTTAGTGAGCCAAATTGTCAATAATTCTCAAAAATCAGAAGCCGATATTTGGGAACAACGGCAACTGGTGGTCGAACTCAAACAAAAACTCCAAGGGACGAACTCCCCAGATAGCCAACAATTACTGAGTTTGGCTGATTATTTAGTCAAAAAATCCGTTTGGATTATTGGGGGAGATGGTTGGGCTTATGATATTGGCTATGGTGGCTTAGATCATGTCATCGCCAGTGGCCGTAACGTCAATATTTTAGTCTTGGATACCGAAGTTTATTCCAACACCGGGGGACAGTCCTCGAAAGCCACCCCACGCGGCGCCGTTGCTAAATTTGCGGCGGGGGGTAAACCTTCACCTAAGAAAGACCTAGGGTTAATTGCCATGACCTACGGTAACGTTTATGTGGCGAGTGTGGCCATGGGCGCACGGGATGAACACACTCTGAAGGCGTTCTTAGAAGCGGAAGCTTACGACGGGCCATCGTTGATTATTGCCTATTCTCACTGTATTGCTCATGGGATTAACATGACAACGGCCATGACCCATCAAAAAGAATTGGTTGAAAGTGGTCGTTGGTTGCTGTATCGGTATAACCCCGACTTGAAAGAAGAAGGCAAAAATCCGTTAATTTTGGATTCTAAATCACCGAAGAAAACCATTGAAGCTTCTATGTATTCAGAGAACCGTTTCAAAATGCTCACCAAGAGTAAACCTGCTGACGCCAAACGGTTGTTAAAAGAAGCCCAAAAAGATGTCAGTACCCGTTGGAAAATGTATGAATACATGGCCGCTCGTCCGTTAGAAACTAAGGAGCATAACGGACATTCTAACGGTCATTCAGAAGCGAAACCGACCCCTCCATCGGAAGCAAAACCCTCAGAAACAACACCTGTCTAAACCTTTTTCAACTTCCCCCCTGTTAGATCCCCCCTAGCCCCCCTTAAAAAGGGGGGAACCGGATGTTTAAAGTCTTCCTTTTTCAGGAGAAAGCTAGATCTTAAAAGTCCCCCTTTTTAAGGGGGATTTAGGGGGATCTTCTCCTACAAAAATCAATAATGAATCACTCACAAACCGAGGATTAAAACAATGGATTTAACGACTACTTATCTCGGCTTAAATTTACGGACTCCGATAGTTCCTTCTGCGGCTGCACCCCTTTCTGAAGATATTGATAATGTTAAACGATTAGAAGATGCTGGGGCTGCTGCGATTGTTTTACATTCCTTATTTGAAGAACAATTACTGCGAGAAAAATTTGAACTGCACCATCATTTAGAATACGGAACAAATAGCTTTGCAGAAGCCTTAAGTTATTTTCCTGAACCCGATGAATTTCACGTTGGCCCAGAATTGTATTTAAACCATATTCGTCAGGCTAAAGAATCTACCCATATCCCCATTATTGCGAGTTTAAATGGCTTTTCTTCTGGGGGTTGGGTGGAATATGCTCAACTGATGCAACAAGCGGGAGCAGATGCGATTGAATTAAACATCTATTATGTTCCGACGGACTTTAATTTAACCGGAGAACAAATCGAACAAAACTATCTGAATACCCTCAGAGAAGTTAAAGCGGAAGTCACCATTCCTGTCGCCTTAAAAGTGAGTCCTTATTTCAGTAATATGGCAAATATGGCGAAACAATTTGCTGATGCTGGGGCTGATGGTTTAGTCTTATTTAATCGCTTCCTACAACCTGATATTAACCCCGAAGAATTAATCGTTGAACCCGGCTCGGTTTTAAGTAATCCCAATGACCTGCGTTTACCGATGCGTTGGATTGCTATTTTATATGGTCGAATTAATACCGATTTAGCCTGTACCAGTGGGGTTCAACGGGGTCATGATGCAATTAAAGTGTTAATGGCTGGAGCAAAAATTACTCAAGTGTGTTCGACTTTATTACGGCATGGTTTTAATTATATCAAAGTCATGGAAGACGAAATGAAACACTGGATGGAAGAACACGAATATGAGTCTATTAAACAAATGCAGGGTTCTATGTCGCAACTCCATTGTGAGGATGAATCTGCCTACGAACGCGCTCAATACATGAAGTCAATTACATCCTATCAACCCGATCATAGTTTAGTTTAGATCCCCTTATTTTCTCGTTCCCTGGCTCTGCCTGGGAATGAGTATCAGAGGCTCTGCCTCTATTTTTACTGTAGGCAGAGCCTACATTTTGCATTCCCTGGTAGAACCAGGGAACAAGTGTTAATATCATTATAAGTCAGCTATTTATTATCAAAAATATTATGAAATTTGTTGATGAATATCGAGATGGGAAATTAGCTCAGGATTATGCAAAAGCGATCGCATCTATTACTACAAAACCCTGGACTATTATGGAAATTTGTGGGGGACAAACCCACTCGATTGTTAAATATGGAATAGATGAGTTATTACCCTCAGAAATCACCTTAATTCATGGCCCTGGTTGTCCCGTTTGTGTTACCGATATTAATATTATTGATCAAGCCATTGCCTTAGCAGAACTTCCTAATATTATTCTGTGTTCCTTTGGGGATATGTTACGAGTTCCTGGGAGTGAAAAAGACCTATTAAGTGTTAAAGCAACCGGAGCAGATGTTAGAATTATTTATAATCCCTTAGATTGCTTAAAAATAGCTCAACAAAACCCCACAAAACAGGTAATTTTCTTTGCCGTTGGCTTTGAAACAACAGCCCCAATAACCGCAATGGCAGTCTATCAAGCCCACCAACAAAAGATTAATAATTTCTCCCTTTTAGTCTCCCATGTTCTCGTTCCACCCGCAATGGAAGCCATATTATCAAGTCCCAATTGTCAAGTTCAAGGATTCTTAGCGGCGGGTCATGTTTGCACCGTCATGGGATATACCGAATATGAACCTATTGTTAAAAAATATCAAATTCCCATTGTTGTAACTGGGTTTGAACCCATTGATATTTTACAAGGGATTTATTTATGTATTCAACAACTCGAAAAGGGCGAATATCAATTAGAGAATCAATATAATCGTTCCGTGCGTCGAGAAGGAAATGAAACCGCTAAAACAATTATTCAAGAAATATTTGAAATTGTCCCCCGTGAATGGCGAGGGATGGGTGAAATTCCTAAAAGTGGGTTAGGAATTAAACAGAAATATATTAACTTTGATGCTCAAAAACGGTTTAATTCTCAACAGTTAATTCCCGTTTCTTCTCCCTGTCAAGACTGTATTAGTGGTGAAATTCTCCAAGGGATTAAAAAACCCCATCAATGTCCAGTTTTTGGAACCCGTTGTACTCCAGAACATCCATTAGGGGCGCCAATGGTTTCTTCTGAAGGTGCGTGTTCGGCTTATTATCGCTATCGTCAACAAACTCCCCATTCCCACCCCGTAGGGTGCGTAAGCGCAGCGCACGCACCGTATTAATTCTATTCTCAGTTCCATCAAATTTTGTATGATAGATTGGTAAAATTACGGCTTGTATTCATTAAAACTCTTGTTATAGCAGGTGGCGCTGGCTTGTTTACAAGGGTCAAGCCTTGAATATTACCACTAAGACACAAAGACACAAAGAAGTTGTTAACATTAACCTGCTTATTGCTATCAGAAATTTAGGAGGAATTGAAAATGCAGAGTTTATATGAAACCGATTTTTGGGATTACAATAAATCTAATAAACCGAGCTTTTTATAAAGAAGAAACTCGGTTTATTTATAGACTATCTAACCGATGGCTATCCTACGGATAAGGTTATTGAGGATTGGGATTTTTTTGGAGCATTTGTTGTAATTCTTCAAGGGTTAATCCTAATCCTTGCGCCACAATTTCCATACTTAATCCCAAGGCTAAAAATCGATTAGCAGATTCTAATTTTGCTTTTTGTTCCCCTTCTTCTAACATTTCTTGAGCAAATCTTGTTTGTTTTAAATCGTTTAGTCCTAACATAGTTTCTAGTTCCTCCCGACTCAGGTTTGGCAATTTATACAAGACAATGGTTTCTATTAAATTTATCACATCAGATTGGATATTGACATCCTCAAGGGTTTGCTGGGTTTGAGATAAAAGTTGTCTGGCTTTAGCAGGGGTTTCGGCTACAGGAGTGATGACTAACTGAATGATTCCTAATCCAATACTAGCAGGTTCAACTTGCCATTCATCGAGATAGATTCTTTGAACGAAGTTAGAATCTAATAAAGGTTGATAGGGTTCGAGGCTATCGGGTTCTACATTACGTTCTTTAAAAATGATCACAGAACGCCAGATTTGAGCCGGGTTGTTAATTCTCAAATAGACGAATACTTCTGAAAAAAGCCTAGCATAAATATTGGGATCTTTTTGAAATTGTACCTCAACGAAATAAATCGGGAGTTGGGAAGTTGACTCTAGGGGAAGAAATACGCCGTCAATGCGAAAGGCGGTTTGTTTGAGTTCAACGGAATCAAATCGATAGTTAAGGGAGTCTGTTTCTGAACCCCCGATGAGTTCAAAGAAACTGCTAGGAAGTTCACTGAATAGACGATAAAAAATAGAATCTGTTTTCATTCTTTCTCAAGACCCGCTAGTTGATCAAAAGCAAGGTATCCAGAAGCAAGGGACTTATCCAAAAGCGAGAGAATAGTATTATGTCAATTCAGGAATAATGGTGACGTGAAGCTGAGATATTACTTATTCAATTCTTGACGTAATTGTTCTAACTCATCATCAATTGGACAAGTATTGGGCGAAGAATTGGGTTTCAAATCAGGAACACTTATGGTATAATTACCTGTAATTTGTGCTTTTAATGCTGCCAACTCATCATCAATGTCACTTCCTGCTTCTAAAGCAGCAAATTTACTTTCAAAATCTAAACCCGATAATTCTCCTGCTGCTGCTGAACGAGCTTCCAGTTGTAAAATTTTCTCTTCCATTCGTTCAAAGGCTGTTGTTGCATTATAAGAATTAATTCCACCTAACAAATCTTGTCGATTATTAATTTCAACCTGTGCTTTTGCAGCTTTGATTTTAGAAATTAGTAATGATTTCTTAGACTTAGCCTCAGAAACCTTTTGTTCAAAAACCAATAATTGATGTTTGAGAGAAGTAACTTGTTCTGTATGAGTATCTAGTTGCTGCTTAATTGTATTTAAAGTATTGAACCATAATTGCTTTCGTTTTAATGCTTCTTTAGCTAAATCTTCATAACCTTTTTTTACAGCAATTTCGGCTCGTGATTGCCATTGATTAACTTGCATTTTAGTTTGAGTATATTGTTGTTCAAGACGTTTTTGAGCAACAATTACTGGAACAATAGCTTGACGGAACTTAATCACATCTTCTTGCATATCCAAAACAGCTTGTTCTAACAGCTTTTCTGGATCAATTCCTTGCTTCAAAAGACGCATTAAACCCGCTACACCGAGTCCAGCAATAGCACCCGCAGCACCCATAGAAGCCATTCCCACACCAAATGCTGTTCCTCCTGTGGCGACTCCAATACCTCCTATAGCAGCAGACAAACCTGCACCCGCAACTGCACCTGCGGTGGCTGCTCCCACTGATGAAGTATCCCCTTCTATCATCATTCTAATAGCTTCATAAAGCGCAAGTCCTGTTAATGCACCAGCCCCAGTTAATCCAACTGTTCCAACACTAAAACCTGTTCCGGCTGCTAAAATTCCAACTTGACCAACAGAAGCACCTGCTAAAGCACCCCCCGTTGCAAAGGCTGAACCTGCTGAAAAATTGCGAGAATCGGTTTCAGAAGAGTCGAGGTAAGAGTTGACATTAGCTCTAATTAAACGACCCATTCGATTAAATAGCTGACCCATAATTTTTAACTCCTGTTTTTATTTTTAAAAGGGACTAAGATGAAATTTTGAGCGATTTAGTTTTAATTTATTCACTCCGTAACTTACCTATTTATCGGCTAGATCTCGTTGTTTCCAGAACTCATCTCGTGCAGCTTGTTCAACTTCTAATTTCGCTTTTTTTGCAGTTTCTAAATTTTCATTGAGTTTATTTGCGATCGCATTTCCTAACTGTTCTTGTTCTAAATTTTCTAAATGATCATCGACTAACTTTTTAATCCCATACCCTGCTAACCCCACAACCGCACCAGCCGCCACAACAGGTGCCATCCCAATACCAACGGCAGTTCCCGCCACCGCTAAACCCATACCACCCACAACCGCAGAAACCCCAGCACCTCCAACCGCACCTACCGCGATTGCACCTAACGCCGTTGCATCTCCTGCTTCTAAGGCTTTTTTCGCACCATAGGCTGCTGTTCCCACCACTGCACCCGCCGCCACGACGGGAGCAGCCCCTACTGCCACACCGCCAAAGCCACCCACTAACCCCATACCACCAACGGTTGCAGCCACTCCGGTTCCAACTGCTGCCCCTGTCGCTGCGTAACCTGTCGCTTCTGCAACGTTTTGCAAATCCTGATTATCCTTGTCAGTCATGGTGATTGCCTAAAATATTGACCTTGATATTAAATTAACAAAAATAACAATATCTTGGAATTCGTATTTATACGGAAGTTTAATACTATTAATGATACTTCAAAAGAAGATATCTAAGGATTGCTGGCTTGACACAATAAGAATCTTACCCTCGTCAAAAATGGTAAAATCTCCACTTCAGCGATGTTAGCTAGAAATATAATACAATATAGTAAGGACTATTAGTAAAGATTCCTTCTCATGGCGAGTACAACCGTAACCAGTAAAGGACAAGTCACGATTCCTAAAGTCATTCGAGACTACTTGAAACTTGATACAGGTAGTAAAGTGGAATTTTTCATTGATGAAAATGGAGAGGTAAAAATCATTCCTCTGAATGTTGCGGTTGAAAGTTTATCGGGGATTTTGCATCGTCCTGGGATGAAAAAAGCCACCTTAGAAGACATGGAAGCTGCTATTTATCAGGAGGCAAATGATTGGACTTGATACTAATATTTTAGTTCGGTATTAAAAATATCAGACAGGAGGATTGAGTGGCATCGGGTGAGGGAGAAACTATCGAAATTATTGAAGCAGATATTATTGATTCAACAGTTAAGGTAGGAAGTGGTTGTATTTGGCGAGGGAAGGGTCAAGAGCCTCAATGGGATAATCCTAAATCAAGTAAAGCTTACGATCATATTATCCGCCATCATGGTTCCAAGCTCAAATCCAGTAACTTACAAGGAAGATCAACGAGTACAAATCAGGATCAAGGACAATGGTTAAATGATCAAGATTGGGTAATAGCGGAAAAGTTAATCCCTAAATATTATGGGCAGTACATTATTAAGTTTAATCGTCCGATTGGTAGAGTTTATCATTCTGATAGCAGGATTACTGAAAACGTTTATTATGTTGAAATTGGGAGAAAGTATGATGGAACAATTAAATATGCTTATCCAGTTGTTCAGCCTAAATCAAAATAAGTCAAAATTAGGTAAATTAGCATGAAAGAAATAACGAATTTTAGTTTTAAAATTGATAATCAAAATTTAGAAAATTACGGCTTACCTCCAGAAGATCCATTAGGAGAATTATCTGATTTTGAATTAGGGTTACGGCGTTTTTGTTATGAGTGTAATCAACGAGTTATCTGGGAAATTGGTGAGATCCAGTTTACTGTATTTTTTGACCCTGATATTTGTATGTTATTTGAAGATCGCTTTCCCGAACAAATTGGTCAATTAGAACAGGGTCAAAATATTCGGATAGATTTTGTTGAAAGTTGCCATATTACGGTTATTTTAACCCATGAGGGTGAGCAGCTTCATTGTCAATTAAGGGAGTTTAATGATCAGCACAATCAGTATAATTATAAGTTGGATAAACAGCAAGTTTTAAGAGAGTTAAGAACAATTTTGTTTGAGGTAATGATATTGGCTTGGAAACAAGGTTATGTCACGAAAGAAGATATGTACGAGTTTATTAAACCAGCTTTTTCTTCCCCCCATGAGAGTCTAACACGCGAAAATCTTGAGTTTGTTTTACAAGATTTCAAATTGATTCGTCCTGCGGTAAAATATGGGCTAGAACAATCTGGAAAATAACAAAACCCAACTATCAATGACTTCACTACAAGAACCAGCCAAACATCTCAAAGCTCAAGGTATGAAGCCGGGGGGTCGTCGCCCTGCTAAGGAACTCTGTAGCGAGTGCGGTCTGTGCGACACCTATTATATTCATTATGTTAAAGAAGCCTGTGCTTTTTTGAATCAACAAATAGCTGAATTAGAAGCAGAAGCTCATGGAAGAAGCCGCAATTTAGACAACTGGGATGATGTCTATTTTGGGGTGCATCAAGATATGATGCAAGCCAAGAAAAAACAACCCATTGAAGGGGCTCAATGGACAGGAATTGTGAGTACCATTGCTATTGAAATGCTCAACCGAGGGTTAGTAGAAGGGGTTGTTTGTGTTCAAAATAGCAAAGAAGACCGTTTTCAACCTCAACCTGTAATTGCGAGAACCCCGGAAGAAATTCTAGCAGCTAAAGTCAATAAACCGACATTATCCCCGAATTTATCAATTTTAGAACAAATCGAACAGTCGAAAATGAAGCGGCTGTTAGTAATTGGGGTAGGTTGTCAAATCCAAGCTTTGCGGGCAGTTGAGAAGGAATTAGGACTAGAAAAACTTTATGTTTTGGGAACGCCCTGCGTTGATAATGTCACCCGTGCGGGGTTGCAAAAATTCTTAGAAACAACAAGTAAATCCCCTGATACTGTTGTTTATTATGAATTTATGCAGGATTTTCGGATTCACTTTAAACATGAGGATGGTTCTTTAGAAACTGTACCATTTTTTGGGTTAAATACCAAAGAATTAAAGAATATTTTTGCCCCTTCTTGTTTGAGTTGTTTTGATTATGTCAATTCTTTGGCGGATTTAGTTGTCGGATATATGGGAGCAACTTTTGGCTGGCAATGGATTGTCGTTAGAAATCAAACCGGGCAGGAAATGTTAGACTTAGTTGGAGATTTAATTGATACCCAACCTGTAATCACCCAAGGAAATCGCAAACAAGCGGTGCAACAAAGTATTCCTGCCTATGATAAAGCCGTTACCTTACCGATGTGGGCGGCTAAATTAATGGGGGTGGTAATTGATAAAATCGGCCCTAGAGGGTTAGAATATGCGCGGTTTTCGATTGATTCTCACTTTACTCGCAATTATCTGTATGTAAAACGGAATCATCCTGAAAAGTTAGAGGCTCACGTTCCTGATTTTGCTAAAAAAATTGTCGAACAATATCATCTACCTAATTCCTAAATAAGAAAACCACGCATAAGTTTGAAATTACTTATGTGTGGTAGAATACATTTAGTGAAATTGACAAAATTGACAGGAGCACCCCTAAAAGATTCTCCCACTTAAAACTCAACCGGGATTGGGAGTGTTCACTTGTTCATTAAGAACCCGTTTTATACCCATCAGGGGGACTGCTAAACTCAGCAAAACCAACCAAGGTGCTAAAACTAAACTAACAAACAGACAGACGAGAGCAATTCCCCTGGCAATAACCTGAACGATTTCTTCGTTGGTGCTTACACTGAGTAAAGCTGCAACAATGGAAATTGCAAGGGATAACAAAGAAGGTACTAACATCACAACAAACCTTTCGTTTCAGGTAAAACAGTGTTGTGCGTTCCTTCGGGAAAATTCCCTACTTCCGTCTTCCTCAAACAGCTAAAATATCACCCACCTATTCAGTGCTTGGGGGAGATGAACGATTACTATTGATTTTTGTTATTAAGATTATACCACGTTTAAGAAAAAAGTATATAGAGGAGGGAACAGGGAACAGGGAACAGGGAACAGGGGGAGAAGAGGAGCAGGGGAAGCAGGGGAAGTCAAGCTGAGATTTTAGGAAAAAATTATAGACCCCTGTAGAGACGTTGCCTGCAACGTCTCTACAGGGAGGGGTTTTGAAGGGAAGATTAGCGTTTGACTAACTTCTTGCTGAGTTTGCGTAGACGAATAGACTGGGGTGTGACTTCCACCAATTCATCAGAGCTAATATATTCTAAAGCTCGTTCTAAACTCATATCCACAGGGGACTGTAACTGAACCAGTTCATCTCCCGTTGCAGCCCGATGGTTGGTTAATTGTTTGGTTTTACAGACATTTAACTCTAAATCTTGGGGACGGTTATGTTCACCTACAATCATGCCTCTATATACCTTAGTACCGGGCTTAATAAAAAACACCCCTCGGTCTTCGGCGTTTTTCATGGCGTAGAAGGTACTCACCCCTTCTTCAAAAGAGATTAACACCCCATTCCGACGAGCTTCAATATCCCCACATAAAGCGCGATATTCCAGAAAACTGTGGTTCATAATTCCTTCCCCACGAGTCATCCGCATGAATTCCCCGCGAAATCCAATTAAACCCCGTGCGGGGACAACGAATTCTAACTGAGTCCGGCCATTGCCGCCAACGTGCATATCCTGCATTTCCGCCCGCCGTTGGCCTAAGCGTTCAATACAGCTACCGACGCCTTCTTCAGGTACATCTAACACCAGATATTCGTAAGGTTCATAAGGTTGGCCATTAACTTCCCGGTAAATTACCTGGGGTTGGGAAACCTGGAACTCGTAATCTTCCCGTCGCATATTTTCAATTAAAATACCGAGGTGGAGTTCCCCCCGTCCCGATACTAAGAATTTATCCGGGGAGTCGGTTTCTTCCACCCGCAGAGCGACATTCGTTTCTAATTCGCGGATTAAGCGGTCGCGCACTTGTCGTGATGTGACTAACTTTCCTTCCTGTCCGGCAAAGGGCGAGTCATTCACCGAGAAGGTCATTTGTAAGGTCGGTTCATCGACTTTAATTAAGGGTAACGCTAGGGGTTCATTCGGACAGGTAATCGTTTCCCCAATATTAGCATCGGCAAACCCAGCCACCGCCACAATATTTCCGGCGGATGCTTCTTGCAGTTCAATCCGTTTTAAACCTTCAAATCCCATTAATTTAGAGATTTTGCTTTTAACAATACTGCCATCTTCTTTCATTAAGGCGGCTTGTTGTCCAGCTTTAATAATACCGTTGTGAATTTTGCCAATCACAATCCGCCCAACATATTCAGAATAATCTAAAGTTGTGACTTGCATTTGCAGGGGTTTGGCCGCATCTCCCACTGGAGGCGGAACATATTCGAGGATATACTCAAACATGGCCTGCATATCGGTACTTTCATCCTCTAGGCTGCGTTTGGCAAATCCTCCCAAACCGGAAGCAAACAGATAGGGGAATTCGCATTGGTCATCATCGGCGCCCAGTTCTAAGAATAAATCTAAGACTTTATCAACGGCCGTGTGCGGTTCAGCCCGATGACGGTCAATTTTGTTAATCACAACAATCGGACGCAAACCCTTTTCTAGGGCTTTTTTGAGGACGAAACGAGTTTGAGGCATAGGCCCTTCGTTAGCATCGACGATTAAAATACAACCGTCCACCATGCCTAACACCCGTTCGACTTCGCCCCCAAAGTCCGCGTGTCCAGGGGTATCGATAATATTAATAATGGTGTCTTTATAGCGAACTGCGGTATTTTTAGACAGAATCGTAATACCCCGTTCCCGTTCAATATCGTTAGAGTCCATGACGCAATCTGGAACCTCTTCCCCTTCGCGGAAAATACCAGATTGTCTGAGAAGTGCGTCCACTAGGGTCGTTTTGCCGTGATCGACGTGGGCAATAATTGCAACGTTGCGAATGGGAAGAGACATAAGTTGAGTCTAGGTAACAGAATTTTTGGAAAAGTGTCAATATTGTTCCAATGTATTAATAATTGTAACGCATTGGCGATCGCATTGGTCAGATTTCTCTGCAACAGGCCAGAAAATTAACCCCTTCCCTCCTGACCCTTACGGGGGGTTGAGGTCAGTCGCAGAAGTTAGG
Source organism: Planktothrix serta PCC 8927 (assembly GCF_900010725.2). Taxonomy (NCBI): domain Bacteria; kingdom Bacillati; phylum Cyanobacteriota; class Cyanophyceae; order Oscillatoriales; family Microcoleaceae; genus Planktothrix; species Planktothrix serta. The sequence continues at coordinate 156,886 of NZ_LR734883.1, forward strand.
CAGCAAGATTAAGCAGAGATTAACGTTAAATTCGGTTTTAAAATATTACATTTCTCAGGTAGCTTTTGAATTTGAGATAAAATTGAATTGTTAGTCAAATAATAATCAATTCTGCTCAATAGCAATCAGGCAGAAATTTATGAAACTGCGTCAATCCTTAATTTATTTAACCCTGAGCTTGATCTGTTTATTTTTAATTATAAGCTGTCAAGTATTGAAGCCCGACCTCAAAACAGAAACCCAACCTCAGACCCTTCGCCTCGGCTTTAATAATTGGCCAGGATGTGCCGTTTGGCAAATTGCTTCAGAGCAGGGAATTTTTGAGAAAAATCATCTTGATGTTAATTTACAATTTTCTGACTATTCCACCGGATTAACTGCCTTGGAATCCGGTCAAGTTGAGGGAAATTGTCAGACTTTGTATGATACAATCTATATATTAGGAACGACTGCCAAAAAAGTCGATCAAGTTGTTGTGGCTCTAACCGATTGGTCTACCGGAGGAGATCAAGTTATTGTTGCACCGGGCTTAAAAAATATTCAGCAATTAAAAGGGAAAAAAGTTGCCGTTGAAACGGGAATAGTCGATCATTTTATGTTTCTGTTGGCTTTAGAAAAATATAAATTAAAGTCCTCTGATATGACAATAGTTAATCAGGGATTAATCCCTAATATCGCCCTATTTTTGGAAGAAGAAATAGATGCGGTTGTTACCTATATTCCTTTTGTTCAAGAGGCTTTAAATCGTCCAGGAAGTCAAACCCTATTAACCTCTCAAGAGTTCCCTGGAGCTATTTCCGATCATCTAGTTGTGACTCGTCAATTTCTGGAAACCCATCCCCAGCAGGTACAAGGTTTAGTCAATAGTTGGTTTGATACCGTTGAATTTATTCGGAAAAATCCAGATTTATCTAATCAAATTATTGCTTCAGCTTCTGGATTAACCCTTCAAGATTTAAAAGAGTATGGATCTCAAATTCAACTCAAAGGAAGGTCAGAAAATTTAACCGCTTTTCAAATAGGAGAAACGTTTTCTTCTTTACCCTACGCCAGTCAAAAAATTTATGAGTTCTTACAAAAAAATAAATTGATTCAGAAATCAGTCAATATAGAACAAATTTTGAACGCTGAATTTATGCGTAATTCCAGGTAAAAATAGACTAAAATCATTTAAAAACTCAGGAGAATTAATTATGAAAAGTGTGATTAATTTTTTCAAAAACTGTCAATTGCAATTCAAACTGATTAACGCTTTTATATTGATGGGTTTAATCGTATTTTTTGTGGCTTTTTTGGGATGGCAAGGAACCTTAAATTTAAGCGATGAACTCAATGAAATTAGCGTTGTCAGATTACCGTCAATTTTAGGATTAAAAAAAATAGATCAAGGAATTAGGAATGTTTATTTTGGAAATTTTTCTCTATTAAATAGTCACTTTGGAAACCGCGAAAAACAAGCTATTATAGAACAAATAAAAATCGATACTGATTTAATTAAAACTGGATTTTCTGATTATGAATTTTTACCCAGAACAGTCAAAGAAGATCAATTATGGCAAGAATTCAAATTAAGATTTAATCAGTGGGAAAAACAGCAACAAAATCTGATCAATCTTTATTATGAATTTGAAAAAATGGGTATTTTATCCCCAGACCGTACCCAACTCAATTTATGGAAAAAGGGTCAACAAAACTCCCCAGAAATGGAAAAAGCCCGACAAGCCGCCTTACTTTTATCACAATTGCATATTCAAGCACGCTCTATTAATCAACCGCTTTTCTATGCTACAGCTACAAGTTTAGAAAAAGTCATTCAGGAAAATCAAAAAATAGCAGAATCCGCTAAAATTAATGCCGATAAAACCATTAATTCTAGCAAAAGTTGGAGTGTTTTGGGGATGATATTCGGGCCGGGAATTGCCCTAATTTTAGGAATTATTTTAAGTATAGCGATCGCCCGTCCCATTAGCCAGAGTTTAAAAGGATTAGTTAATACTGTTGTTAATTCCTCCACCGAAATAGCAGCAACGGTGGAAGAACAGGAAAGAATTGTAGCGTTACAAGCCGCATCCGTCAATCAAACCACAACCACAATGGATGAATTAGGCCGGACTTCCCGTCAAGCCGCCGAACAAGCGGAAGCCTCTAGTCAAATTGCTAAAAAAGTCTTGAATTTATCCCACGATGGGGCTAATGCGGTTTCTAAAACCCTGTCAGGAATGACAATTTTAGAAGCCAAAGTTAGCGAAATTGCCCGTCAAATTATAACTCTAAATGAACAAGCCCAACAAATTAATAGTATTAGTAATTTAGTGGGTGATATTGCTAATCAAACTAATATGTTAGCGCTGAATGCCTCCATTGAAGCCGTAAGAGCCGGAGAACAGGGTTTAGGGTTTAATGTAGTAGCGCTAGAAATTCGGAAACTGGCGGACGAAACGCGGGAATCTGCTCAAAAAATTAATACCTTAATTGAGCAAATTAGACAAGGAGTTAAAGGGACAGTGGTGGCGGCAGAAGATGGTAAACATACTGTGCAACAAAATTTAAAAATGGTTGAAGAAACCACAGCAATTTTTAGTAAAGTTACCTCAGCTATTGATCAAGTTTCCTTAAGTTCTCAACAAATTTATTTAACTTCACAGCAGCAGGTTCTCGCTATTGAAGCCGTGATCACAGCGATGAATTCTATTAACAATGGCGCTCAACAAACTGTTATCGGAATTAGTCAAACTAAGTCAGAAACCCAACAGTTAAAAAATGCAGCCCATCATCTGAAAGTATTGGGTGTGGGATAAAAGGGAATGGGGAATTACTCATCCAAGAAACCGGGTTTCTGAGAATTATTGATAGGTTGGGGGCGGGTTTATTCAGATTTCTGCTCATTAACAGAGATTAACGCGAACCCGCCCCTACAGTTTGGGTTATATTAAGATTAATTAGGGTGATTGTCATGTTGATTGAAAAACAAGCGATCGCACTTTTCCCTATTATTAAATTCCCCAATTGTAGGGGCGGGTTCGAGACAATCTCTGTTAATTAGTATAAATCTTGCTAAACCCGCCCCGAATGCTAAACCCCCTAAATGCGATCGCAAATACCCCAAGAAACCGGGTTTCTAATTAAGATTAATTGCCAGAAATCAAGATATCTACAGAAACCCGGTTTCTGCTACTCCAACCTAACCCTATCGTGCCTCCCACAATTTAATCGTCTTGTCCGAACTCCCACTGGCTAACGTCCGACCATCGGGACTGAAGGCTACAGAGTAGACCTCTCGTGAATGTCCGGTGAGAGTGGCAACCAGGGTGGGGTTTTGCCAGGAAACTTGGGGTGAGGGGGCGATGGGTGAGGAATTTTGATTAGGAGTATTTTTATTAGTAAATGTTCCACATCCGACTAACAGCAATATCCCAATAGATAAACCCGCCCAGAAGTTATGATTATTTCTCATTCAGTTTTTGTGTATTAGGATTTTATTTAATTTTATACAAACCCTACAATTAATTTTAGCGGATTTCGGAATATCGGTTAAAAGCAGTTTAGGAAAATTAATATATTCTGTATTTGTTACCACAGAGACGCAAAGACACAAAGAAATACAGAAGGATGGTTAAGGGGATAGGGGTTAGGGCTAGGGTATTATTTAATCATATCTTCCTTCGTGTCTTTGTGCCTTTGTGGTTCTTTCTCCGGTTCCCAAAAAATTAAGATTATTTAAAATATTAAGGTAAAATGCGATCGCACTATAATATTAAACAAACAGATTCCTGCCATTCTCGACACCAGGATTTCATTTCACTAATAACAGGAAGATGAATACGATTCCAACTAAACAAACCGGAGTTAATTTCAGGATAAAAACCCTGATGAAATTGAACCTCTCCAGGGGATAAACCACTTTCAACAAATTTAAAGGTTAATGCTGAGGGATAACCTTGTTGTTTGAGTTGGTTTCTTAACCAATTTCGATGAATAATTCCCGTGTAGGTACTGCGAAAACTCCCCGCAAATTGTTGACAATTCCACATCACTAAATTACAGATTAATCCTAGAGTTTGTTCATCCGTAAACGGTAAGTCTTTAAACTCCTGTAGAAATTCTGAAATAATAAAAGTATCCAGAAAAATGCTGTTTTTATAATAGTTTAAAATCGGAGTAAAAAAATCCATATTCTCAGATTCATCTGTACAAATTAATAAAAGTTCTTCAGGAGGAAAGATTTCTTTGAGAGTTTTTAAGATAAAATAAGGATGATCTGCTTCTCGATGGGGAATCCAGTTACGATAGTCCGTTAACCGAATATGAATGCCATTATATTGTCCGAGGGTTTGATAAATTTTATTCGCTAAATTGCGATAAATCGGTTTAAATTGAATCGCTTCCATGAGGGAATACACCGAAGGGGAAGGAGGATAAAAAAATCGTGAATAATAAGCTAAGTTACAAGCACTAAACTCTAAAATATCCTGTTCCACATCTTGTACAATTGTTCGATTTTCAGCAAAATCCGATAAAACTTTAGGGTCAATAGTAATATTATTTGGAACAAAAACAGCATTAACTAATCTCACATCACTATGATAATGGCTGAGATTTTTTCCTTGAGTTTCTGCTAAAAATTCTGAATAATTTAAAATTGGAATCGGAAGTTGGTCAACTAAATCTAAAATTGTTGGTAATTTGTCAATATTAATAATATGTTTTCGACTTTCGGGAACCGATAAAAAATATCCTCCTCGCACAGGTAATATATTTTTTTCGTCTCCTACTGAACCATAAAAGACTAATTTCCGTTGAGTTAAATAAGCTAATCCTACGGCTATTTCTAATCCCATTAAGTTATTATTTAAGCCGGATTCATAATCTTTGTATAACAAATAGCGTGAGGTCATAGGAATCAGCAGGTTAGTCTTTACAACTTCTTTGTGTCTTTGTGTCTTTGTGGTTAAATTAAGCTTGATCCGTGAAAAAAACAGGGCAAACTGATATAATTATACTCGATAATTTTAACCCCAAACTATTCTATCATATAAACGAATATTTTTTAATCAAATTGGAGTTATTTTTTCCGGTTCAGAACCATAATTTAACAAAATGCGATCGCAAAAAAACATAGTTCCCGCCGCCACACAAACTGGAATTGATAATAAATTTAAAAACGGAATCACCACTAATCCAAAACAGACTAAGGCAAAACTAACACTGGCGGGAAAGGTGCGAATAATCATATTTAATTTATCTCTAAACCTAAACCGTCTTCTTTCCATCGGTGAGTCTAAAAAGTCTAAACAAACAATCGTTGAGGCTAAACCAATACCCCCTATTGTAAACAATAACGTTCCCAAACCAGGGATAAAATTCAATAAAAGTAAAGGGACTCCGATGAGAATTTGTAACCCTAGTTTTTTTAATTCATATAAAATGGCTCGTCCAATATCCTGAACTGAACTGGTGAGAGTTTGGGGCGGTAATACCGCAGGTTTACCCGTTTGTAGTTCCTCAACTTTCTCCGAGAGTTGACCATACCAGGGTGCTCCTAAAATTCCCCCAAATTGCAATAATAGAAACCCAATAATTAATAAGAGTAAACTGACTAACCCCACCCGTAATAGCCACCCTAAAATATTGGCTAAAATATCTAAATAGTGCAACCATTGGGGTAAATTAGCGACCCATTGATCAATTTGACTGTCTAAATTCAGGACAATATTCTCAATTCCCGTTAACCCTGGAAGCAATAATCCAAAATAGAGAAAAATCCCCACAATAAAATTAACAATAACCGGAAAAATCACATATTTTCTTAAGGACGGATTATAATAAAATAACTGTAAAGCTCTTAAGGGATAGGTTGCACCTGTAATTAAACTCAGAGGTTTTTCTAGCCAAGAATTAGGAGATTGTAAATTATTGGGGGTCATATTTTATATATTAATGAATTTTGAGGGAGTGCGTGCGCTGCAATAAAGCACTAGGGGTGGGTTTAAACCCACCTTTTGCGGTTAAATTTTCCAAACCCAATTATAAGGATCGGGTGCTTTTCCAGTTTTAATCGCTTCTAATTGTTCTAAAATAGATTGAGCGTATTTACGTTCAGAAATGGGGGGTAAAATTAAATCTCGTCCTTGATATCCAATTTTAGAAACCTGGGCAATTGTAGCGGCTGTTCCCATGCCAAATGCTTCTTGTAAAATCCCTTTGTCGTAAGCTTCTGCTACTTCCTGAATAGAAATTAACCGTTCTTCGACTTTAACACCTTGATCTCGGAATAAAGTTAACACGCTATCGCGTGTAATTCCTGCTAAAATCGTTCCGGTTAATTGCGGTGTCACCACGACATTATCAATCACAAAAGCTAAATTCATGGTGCCGCATTCTTCGACATATTTTTTATGAATGCCATCGAGCCAAATCACGTTATCATAACCTAATGCTTTGGCTTCTTTATCTGCTAATAAACTAGCTGCATAATTTCCGGCACATTTTGCCGCACCCGTTCCTCCTTCACAGGCTCTAATATATTTATCGGTGACAATTAATTTAACAGGTTCAGAATAATAGGCTCCCACCGGACAACTCATAATAATAAAAGTATAGTGAGTTGAGGGTTTTAAACCAATAAATTCATCGGTAGCAAAATACAACGGACGAATATATAAACTCCCTTCTGATTCAGGAATCCAAGCGGAATCTAACCGAATTAATTCTGTTAATCCTTCCATAAAGATTGCTTCAGGAATTGGCGGCATACAGAGTCGATCAGCCGATTGATTAATCCGTCTAAAATTAGCATCGGGTCTAAAAATTAAGGTGTCTCCGGCTGCACTTTTATAGGCTTTCATCCCTTCAAAAACAGCCTGACCATAGTGCAGAACTGCCATCGCCGGAGTCATACTTAAATCACCATAAGGCATAATTTTCAGATCTTGCCAAATGCCGTTATCGTAAGTGGCAATAAAAATATGGTCACTGAAGATTCGACCAAAGGGAATATTATCTAAGGTTTCCGAAGAAAGACGGGAGTGTTCTGTTTTTTGAATGATAAGTTTTTGACTCAGTGTTTCCATTGTAGCTTCGGTGATCAGCGTTTTATTGTTTTTTCTAGGATAACGCTTTCCGAGTACAAGAAACCGAGACACGGATACCAAATTCAACAAACTTAGGAAAAATTGACATTTTTCTAAGGTCGCACCTCTGGCATCCGTGCCGAACTCCCCTTATTTTTAAGTTGTGGATCACAATAGAAGGAGTTTGATTAGACCCGGCTTAATCTTGATCATATTTGGCGATCACCCAAACAGCATGAATGATCCCAGGGATAAATCCTAATAGGGTCAGTAGGATATTCAGCCAAAACGCTCCTCCTAGACCAACGGTTAAAAACACGCCCAAAGGAGGCAGGAAAATAGCAGCAATCAGACGGATAATGCTCATATCAATGGATTATGACTTCTACTGCTATTTTAGCAATTTTTTCATTTAGAATAGGGAAACCTCTCTATTCTCTTAAACTTTGTTCCCATGTTGCTCGATATTTTTCCCTTCCAATTTCATTTTGACCCAACAGCGATCGCAGGTGCAACCCTGTGGTCTTTAGCATTCTATTGGGGATTTTCACCCGTGAGTGAATGGGTGATTCACCAATTAAATCGTTGGTTTAATTATGCCGAACGAACATTATATACCTCGGAAGCCGAATATGAGCGCACCCGCAAAGGTAGAGAGTCCCAAAATGCGTTTTATGCTTCCCTATTTAGTATTGTTCCCTTTTTAATTGTGGGATCATTATCTAATTGGGGAACTGAAATCGCTTTAGGTAAAAGTTGGTCAATTAGTGTAGGAATTATTGCTTGTATTAGTGGGGGAATTTATGAATTAGGGCGACTTGATGGGAAAAAAGGAATTAATTCTTAATCATGAATTTCACCATTGGGCATAATAGCCCCATGCAAAATTGCCCCAGCCGTATTCGCACTACTAAATTCTACACGAGTTAAATAGGTATAACTTAAATTAGCATTTCTTAAGTTAGTTCGAGCAACAGAGGCATCAGTTAAATCTGCTTGGGTGAGATTGGCAGAATTTAGGTTAGTTCGAGTTAAATCAGCACGAACTAAATTAACCCGGCTCAAATCCGCATTGCTTAAATTAGCATTACTCAGTTGAGCATCAGGAAGAATCGCATCACATAATTCTACCCCCGGTAATTGAGCATCAATTAAGACAGCCCGTTCTAATTTAACTTTCCTTAAATTAGCTCCAATTAAGTTAGCTTCTGTGAGAATAGCTTCCGTTAAAAATGCCGATTGTAAGTTGGCTTGGGTTAAGTTAGCTTGGCTTAAAATTGCACCTCTTAACACGGTTTCTGTTAGATTTGCTCCACTTAAATTCGCCCTGGTTAAATCTGCTCCCGTTAAATTTACCCCTTGTAAATCCGTTCCTCTTAAGTCTGCACCTCGCAAATTCACACTTTCATAAATCCTCGCTTCATAGCGCAGATTTGCCCCCCTTAAACAAGCTCCTCTTAAGTCGGCTCCCTGTAAATTTGCTCCTCTTAAATCCGCTTGAATTAAGTTAGCATCGAGTAAGGTTGCTAAGGTTAAATTGGCTTTCCGAAAATCGGCACTTTGTAAAATTGTTCCATGAAATTCGGCATCACTTAAGTTGGCACCGCTTAAGTTAGCTTTATTTAAAATGGCTCCATTAAATCGCACTCCTTTAAGATTAGCCCGTGACAAGTTGGCTCCGTTCAAATACGCTAAAACAAAGTTAGCACCTTGCAAATCTGAACCACTTAAATTAGCACCAATCAAGTCCGCACGACTGAGTTCAGCACCCCTTAAATTAATGCCTTTAAAATTTTTTTGTCCCGCTCGATACTGTTCGAGTAATGTTTCCTCATCCATAATTAATTATTTCTGAGTCCCCGTATAGGTAAATTCTTGAACCCAAGCCATTGATTTATTACCTGGAGTTCGAGCGTAAACTTTGACCTTCTGAATCGATTTGATTTTCAAATCCAGAAGTTTTTGATAAACAAATTGACTCATAGAGGCTTGATTTGGCACTTGATCTGACTCTAGTATAATGTGCAAGCAAGCGTCTTTTGACTTTGCTAGAGTGCTAATTCCTCTGGATTTCAGAAATTGGCTGATCACCGTTGCGATCGCCTTAGCATGGCCCTGTTTAGCGAGTTCCAGCAATTGGGGCTGAGTGAGTCGGGGTTCTAAGTTTTCTGGGTCTTCGGCTTCATGGGTCATCACTGTCTTATTTACAGATAATCGTTGCTGTTCTTCAACTTCTGATTGATTAATTACCATCTCTAAATCTACAATTTTACTTTGAAGTAAATGGACAAACTTTCGTAAAGATTTGTATTTTATGTCTAACTGAACTTCGGGAGAGTGATTTTTTAATTGTTCATTTAGAGATAATTCCAAATGCTTTAAAATTGTTGTTAAGGGGACTAAAGTATCGGCTACACTATGCTCTATTTTTTCCTCAAGTTCTATCTCCAATCCTAGCTTTTTTTGAAGGCTCTCATTCATCCCGCTTAAGTCTGTTCCGGGGATCTCAATATTGCTAATTGATGTTGCTGAGGTGAAATCTGAAAAATTACCCTCGCTGATACCAGGAGTTTTAACTTTATATTCTTCCTCTAAAGTAAAGTCGAACTCTTCGGACTTTGGCCGGATCAAATGCAGGGTTTCACTCTCGTTAATATCAATAGCATTGCTAGTTAAAAAGTGTTGCTGCAAAATCGATTGAGGGGAAGTTTCTAAACCCTCAATTGTCAAAGACTGAACAACTTTTGTTTGAAGCGGGGAAAGACTCTCAGAACTATTAAATCCTGGCTCAGAATAGGATTTAGGTTTGGGTTCATAATAAGGACTGAGAGCATCTAAAATTACCGTCACTACCTGAATATTTTCATCCACATCTTCTAAATACTCCGCCATCTTATAAAGATGAGACTTCAGCCGTTCTAAATTAGGAAAGGTTTGTAACAGTTGACTGAGTAAATCATCCAGACTTTGATTTTTGAGTTGTGACCAATCTTCATCTCTATAATTAAATTCCCGTTCTAAACTTGAAAAAATCACCAGTTTTGCCCGCAGAGGATTGGTATGCTGCATGATTTTAAAGCGCACATTAAATAAATCCGATATATTGCGGATCGAATAAGCTGGAGACCCCTGACTTAAATAGGCTGACGATAGAGAATTTAACTCTTCAGGACTAATTTTGACGGTTTCTGAAGCCGTAATTGAGGCTTGATTTGTTGCTTGAGTTTCTACAGGAACAGACTGAAAATAGAGTTGACTGACTTGTTCTTCAATTGTATGAACAACCCGACTATATTCATTCTTTTTATTCAACCGTGATAAAATATTATTAAGAATAATTCTAAGGGGTTCAAATTGGGGATGTTTTTGATAAATATTTTCCAGCAAGCCATTCAAATTGATGCCATTCAGGATTTGGGTATCATTCTCCCATTTACCATTATAGGCACACAATAAAACCTTCTTAATCCGGGTTGAATTCGGATCAGTTTCTAAACTTTGAGCAACTTCATTTAGGCGGGATGGGGTTGGCATTTTAGTCTCCAATACAGAAAGTCAACAGTTTACGAAGTGACTTAAGCGTATCCGGCACTGGGGTTTTATGTAGGGGCAGATGGTACTGAGGAGAAACAGGAAACTGATCACGCACAATCGACAATACACAATAACATTAATCCCAGGGTGCTTGAACCGTTAAAAATGGATCATGTTCAGCTAAGGTCTGAAAAATTTAGAGGATCACAACGACCTGAATTAATCAGGTTTAGGGGATGGGATGATTATTCCTCCGTTAGATTTTTTAACCTTTTATAGGGTGAACACATTCCAAATCTGCTTAAGTTTACATCCAGTTAAAGGACTGTTCAGAAGAAATTCACGCATCCCTGATGATCTGCTAAAACATATCTCAATCGTACAAATAAAAGGTTTTATTTTTTATTCCCCATTTTCCATTCCCTCATCTTAGAATACAATTTTAATGCGTAGTAGCTTACTATATTTTACGCTATTTTTTATTAAAATAGCAGTACAATCTTGTCGCTTAACTCCTACAACCGGAGCAATACGGATGCAAAATTTTGATGGTATTGTCATTGGTAGTGGTATCGGTGGTTTAGTTGCGGGTGCGCTTTTGGCTCACTCCGGTAAACAGGTGATGATTTTAGAAAGCCATACCTGGGCTGGGGGTGCAGCGCAGGGTTTTTCTCGTCAGGGGTTCGATTTTGATTCGGGGCCGTCGTTTTATTGTGGACTCAGTGATCCCCAGGGTTTAAACCCCTTACAGCAGGTATTAACCCGGTTGGGGGAGTCCCTGGCAACGGTGGTCTATGATCCTTTGGGACACTATCATTTTCCCGAAGGCTGTTTAGCGGTTTATGGCAATAGCGAACGTTATCGAAAGGCTATTGCTCAATTTACACCCCAAGGCGCGATCGAATTTGCCCAGTTTGAACAACGGTTACTTAAAATCTATCAAGGTTTAAAAGAAATTCCCGCCATTGAGTTACGCGCCGATTGGAAAGTGATTCCTAAATTAATTACAAATTATGGCTTTTCTTTATTAAAATTACTCCCTGTCTTAGGTGATATTTCGGCTTCAGTGGGTCAAATTGTTGATCAAACCGTTCGTGATCCTTGGGTCAGGCGATTAATCGATAGGGAATAAGGAATGGAACAGATAGTTTGTATGAAATTTAATTTATAGATTAATTTTCTCCAAATAATTGCAGTTGAATATAAACTAAAATTAAGGCGATCGCTAATAAAATAGTTGCTGCTGCTGCTGCATAACCAAAGTCAAATTGAGCAAAGGCTTGATCATAAATATAATAGACTAAAACATTGGTCGAATTTAACGGGCCGCCTCCGGTAATTACATAAACTTGTTCAAAACTTCTTAAGGTAAAAATTGCCGTTGTTACAGTAGCAAAAACCACCGTTGGTTGTAAACCGGGTAAGGTAATATACCAGAATTGTTGCCAAGGATTTGCCCCATCTAATTCTGCTGCTTCATATCGACTTTGAGGAATAGTTTGTAAACCTGCTAAAAACACTACTAAATTAAAGCCTAATTGTTTCCAAATACTGAGTAAAATTAACACAGGCATTGCCCAAGTGGTACTACTTAACCAAGGAATCGGATCTAGTCCAAATTGAGTTAATAATCCATTCACAGGGCCCTCAGTTTGAAATAACCAACGCCATCCTAAACCTACCGCAACTAAAGAGGTAATGGAGGGGATAAAATAAGCCGTTCTCAGAATATCTCGGAGGGCAAAAGTCCGGTTTAAAAGTACCGCTAATCCTACAGGAAGGATTAAAGTAGGAATCACTGTTGCGATCGTAAAATAAGCCGTATTAAATAGCACTTGCCAAAAATCAGGACTCAGAAACAGACGCGCATAATTATTAAGTCCCACCCCATAAATCCCTGATTTTGTAAAACTCCCTTGAGTAAAACTCAGATAAAATAAATACACAATTGGCCCTAAAATAAACACCCCCATGAGCAGTAAAGCGGGGGCTAGAAAAATCCAAGCCATGATTGCATCTTGATCCAGAAGTTGTTTCTGAGAAATGGGTGAAGAAGCCATAAGCTGAATCAATTGTGATAAAGTTTTCTTAAAATATAGCAGGGAACAGGGAACAGGGAACAGGGAACAGGGAACAGGGAACAGGGAACAGGGATAAAAAAATTTCAGCGCCCTTGGTTTCAATATCAGTCCATGTTTTAACCGTGTTTCCCTAACTGCTATATTTTACAATAAGCTATTAAGCCTTTAAACTGTATTGAAGTTACTATATAAATGGGTAAAACTCTTAATGAATGCTACTGTGACGGGAATTGACTCAACTGATTGTTTAATTTCTCCGGCGATTCCTTCCCCTTTGTTTGTGGAAGGAACTCCTGTAAAAATTGGGGTTTTAGCTTCTGGAAGTGGAACTAACTTTGAGGCGATCGCTCAAGCTATTCAAGACCAACAACTCAATGCTAAAATTCAAGTTTTAATTTATAATAACCCCGATGCCCAAGTCATAGAACGGGCGCAACGGTTTGGAGTCAAGACGATTCTTTTAAACCATCGCCACTATAAAAAGCGGGAAGATTTAGACCGAGAAATTGTTAAAACGCTGAAAGAACATGATGTTGATTGGATAGTATTTGCCGGGTGGATGCGAATTGTTACTCAAGTTTTAGTAGATGCGTTTCCTCAAAAAATTATTAATTTACATCCGAGTTTATTGCCGAGTTTTCCCGGAATTAGAGGCGTAGAACAGGCCCTAGAAGCGAAAGTTAAAATTACAGGATGTAGCGTTCATTTAGTTGAAGTCGAAGTCGATAGCGGCCCAATTTTGATGCAAGCGGCGGTTCCTATTTTAGCCGATGATACCCCGGAAACATTACACGCCCGGATTCAAGTTCAAGAGCATAAAATTTTAATTGGGGCGATTTCCCTGGTCAGTCAATGGCAAAATCAAAAATCAACTTAGGATAAATTTCACTTCCAGTTGGGCGACAATAATCAAATAGGATACAATCTCAAAACGTATTGGATTAACTTAAACCATCATGGAGCCAAATTCATTACCAACGGAGGTGATTTTGACCCATTCCTGTCAATCTCTGGGAAGTGTTTGTTTAGATTGGACACCGCAACCGGGTCATTATTTCAACTGGCAGGGTCAAACTTATACAGTTTTAGAACGTCGTCATCGCTATCAACTCAAATCAGGTCGTTACCGACTGCATAAAATTTCCTTGTATGTACAATCGGTAGAACGACCTGAAGATACAACTTTGATTAATGGACATTGGGTAATTGGGGATGTCAACTGTCGGTTTAACGCTCATTCAGAACTGATGCGCTGTGCAGTGAATCCCTCTGGCCCTTGTCAAGATTGTCGTTTTTTTGAACCGAGTTAATCCCCACAGAAAACCTGCACCCCTAAACCGATTTTACTGAGCTAATAAACTCATTTCAGCTTGATAATCTTTAGCGGAAACCAAGCGCCATTTTTGATCTCCCATCAGTTCTAAAACGTTTTGATGATAGCGTAATAAACTCATCCGATGCCCAACACTAATATAGGTTGTATCGGTTTCATCTAATTTTTTGTAAAGGAGTTCTTCATTTTTTAAATCTAAGGCACTGGTGGCTTCATCTAAAATGGCGTAGCGGGGTTTACTGATTAATAATCGGGCAAAGGCTAACCGTTGTTGTTCCCCTAAAGACAGAACATTCGCCCAGTCTAATTCAGTATCAAACCCATTCAATCGTTCGGGTAAATCGGCTAAATTGACTAACTTTAATACTTGACGTAATTCCGTTTCATCCACCTCTCGATTAATATTAGGATAGAGCAATTGTTGACGCAATGTTCCTAAAATCATATAGGGACGTTGGGGTAAAAATAACATCGACGATAATTCAGGACGAATTAACCGTCCTGTTCCTGATGTCCATAACCCAGCAATGGCGCGTAATAAAGAACTTTTTCCGACTCCACTTTGACCCATAATTACTAATCCTTCGCCAGAGGCTAAAGTCAGAGATAAGTCTTTAACCAATATTTTTTGGTAATTAGGAGTATTGAGCGTAAGGTGTTCTAAAGCTAGGGGAGAATCAACCGTCATATCAATTTGTGTATGTTCATGATCAAGGGTTTTAGGAGAGTCTAAAAATTCAGAAAACGTCGCTAAACGATTAATTCCGGCGGCAAATGCACTTAAGATGGCAATCTCACTAACAACAATTGAAAAGGCGCCTAAAACTTGAGCAAAGGCAAAATTAGCTTGAGTAATATCCCCAAATTTAATCGTCCCGGCGAAATAAACGGGAGCTAAGATTAACGAGGGGAGAATAATCACTGCATATTCGTAGCTTTTGGTAAAATAATTAACATTTCGTTGCCAACCAATTAATACATTAAAGTTTTGAAAGGCTTGAAAAAACCGTTGTTTAACTTGGTTGAGTTCCTGATGTTCCCCCTGATAAAAAGCAATGGATTCAGCATTATCTCGGACATGAACTAATCCATAACGAAAATCCGCTTCTCGTCTGAGTTGGTTAAAGTTGAGGGGAATTAAACGCCGTCCAATTAAAACTGTAATAATCGTACCGATCGCTGCATAAATTAAGAGAAAAATCGAAAGAGATTTAGAAATTGAAAACAGAATTCCCGTAAAAGAAATTACATCAATAATTGATCCCAAGAGAATCAATAAAAATCTTAAGCTGGTAATAGTAAAAGATTTTATATCTTCAGTAATCCGTTGATCGGGGTTATCAATTTTACCATCGGATTCGATTTGATAAAATGATCGTTGACTTAAATACCGTTCTAAAAATTCATCGGTTAACCATTTTCGCCAGTAGTTTCCTAAGCGTTCACGGGTATACATATACATGACAACAATGGGAGTTCCCACCACAAACACGCCCGCATAAACATAAAGAAATCGCCAAAATTCATCCTGACTTTTTTCAGCTAAAGCCGTGGTAAAAAAGTTACCCACATAGCTAATAATGACATTTAAGCCACTTACAAATAGGGATAACAATAAAAGTACAGTTAAAAACGCCCAAGGTTGCCAACGAGTTTGAATTTGATTTCGATACCCAAAAAACATTGCCATCGGAATCCCAAGCATTAAGATAACAACGATAATATAGGGAGAGTAAAAAATGCTGGCTACGGATTCGTATAAACCGGGAGCAATACTATTAAAAAAATCAGGAAAAATATACTGACTGGCAATAGAAACTACACTCACAAAAACAAAAACAGCCGCAAATAGAAAAATTAATAATGACAACAATAAACTCAAAAAGACTTTGCCACTTCCTGTCTCCACAGGATAAAAGAAGGGTTGAGCAATTCTCAAAAATCGTTGCCAAAGCTGCGGATCAAATTGATTCATATTTTTCTTTTTCATTGTTCTTAACACAGATATCCTATCCTATCAAAGTTAAACATTTCATGCTAGTTTCTACAGGCTCAATGCGTGAAATCGGCTACATTTTCGATTAATTAGTTACAAAAATTGGCACAAGAGGGTGAGGCGATCAGACATCGTAGCACTCAAGTTTCCCCATCATCTATTCATGGCTGAGTATCAGAAAGGCTAAAATCACTACAAAATCAGTGAATAAAACTACAAAACACTGGAGCCGGCAATTTACGAGAACTTGGGAAGAAGGCAAAAATTCCCAAAACCCTATTGAGGGATGTTATTATCTAGTTATACCAATAACACAAACACTGTGTAGAATGCACTCTTTTCCTTAAATCCGCTTTTTGCCTAAGCTTTCTGTTCCTAGTCTACATCGGATTGGATTAACACTCTTCACATCGGTTTCAACTCTTATCGGCCCGTTCAATATTCTCAGGTCTAGTTAATCATTTTGCTTAATATTCATCTTAAGATAGATGACAAGAGTTCATTCAATCTTTATCAGTCCCTTAACAAGTCCCACAATTTTCGGGGAAGGTCACTACTCAGATCGGCTGCACTCAACGATACAATGGTTCACGGTTTAAAAAGAACACGATGTCTAAAACGTTTAAAACCTATACAGTTGAATTTCATCACGACGGCAAAGTCCAAACCGTCGAAATTCCAGAGAATAAACACATTCTCGAAGTCGCACAAAAGGCAGGAATCGAGTTACCCAATTCTTGTAATGCCGGGGTTTGTACTACCTGTGCTGCCCAAATTATTGAAGGTGAAGTTGAGCAAAGTGAAGGTATGGGAGTAGGTACGGATCTGCAAAAAGAAGGGTATGTCCTTCTTTGTATCGCCTATCCCCGTTCTAATTTGAAACTAGCCACCGGAAAAGAAGATGAAGTCTATGCACGCCAATTTGGTCAAGTATCTTAATGAGGTAGGTTGACGGGTACGGGCGGGGTTACCCCGCCCCTACGACTGTTGATAGTTAGCAAGCGAGGACGCATTGCTTTCCCGGCGTCCTGGGCTGCTTCCTTCATACCGTGTTAATTTTTTGAAGCGAAAATATTCAGGATTAAACAAAACCATGACAACTCATTTTATTACGGCTGAAATTGATTTACAGGAATCTCCTATAAAGTTAAATCAAGCCATTGAAGCTGAATTAAACAAACGCGGTGAACCCCTACGCTGGGCAATTACCAGCATTGATTCCGAACAACAAAAAGCTCATGTTGAAGCCGTTGTAACAGTTGACAAAACGGTTGACAGTTGACCGTAGACTGATAACTGATAACTGATAACTGATAACTGATTCATGTCTCGTCCTTATACGGTAATTTTAATTATCCCAACGGGAATTGGTGCCACCATTGGGGGGTATGCAGGGGATGGTTTACCCGTTGCTAGGGCGATCGCTCAAGTTGCAGATACTCTGATTACCCATCCTAACGTTCTCAATGGTGCTCAACTTTATTGGCCGATGTCCAATACTTTGTATGTGGAAGGGTACGCTCTGGATCAATTTGCGGCGGGAACTTGGGGACTTCAACCTGTTCACTGTAACCGTGTTGGGTTACTCCTTGACCAAGCTATTGAACCGGAATTACGCCTGAGACATTTACAAGTGGCGGATGCGGCCAGAGCCACATTAGGCTTAACCTTAACGGACTATATCATTACTGATGCTCCCCTAAACGTAGAACTGAGAACCTCCTCCTCCGGTGCGTCTTGGGGAACGATTGGCAACCCCGACAGTTTGTTACGCGCCGCAGAACGCTTAATTACCGAAGCCAAAGCCGAAGCCATCGCCGTTGTCGCCCGTTTTCCTGAATCTGAAAATAGCAGTATTTTAGCAGCCTATCGTCATGGACAGGGCGTTGATCCCTTAGCGGGAGCAGAAGCGGTAATTAGCCATTTAATTGTCCGCACCTTTAACATTCCCTGTGCCCATGCTCCGGCCCTTTCTCCCCTTCCCCTTGATCCTGAATTATCCCCTCGTTCAGCAGCAGAGGAACTCGGATATACGTTTCTTCCCTGCGTATTAGTGGGGTTGAGTCGTGCCCCCCAATGGGTGACGTCTGCCACTTCGGGGACAATTTGGGCGGATCAGGTGGATGCGGTGGTTGTTCCGGCAACAGCCTGTGGAGGTTCTGCTATTATCAGTTTTAGCCGTAGAGACGCGCCATGGCGCGTCTCTACTACTCAAATTATTGCTGTCGGGGAAAATCAAACCCGAATGCAAGTCAGTCCAGAACAGTTAGGAATTCAAGCAATACAGGTAAACTCTTATTTAGAGGCTTTAGGAATTTTAGTGGCGCATAAAGCTGGAGTTGATCCAAATGCCCTGCGTCCGAATCTATTATCCCTGAGCGAACTTAAATATTATTAATTTTTAACCAACGTGGTAGAACAACAAACACCGAACAATTTTGAACTCGAACCGTTAACTCGGACTCAAGTTTTAGTCGCAATGGGGGGAACTGCCATTGTCTTATTAGCAATTGCTAAAGCTTGGTTACATTTGAGTCACGTTACCCTTTTACCTGTTAATTTTACCTGGATTAGTTTAGGGTGGGGCTTAGGTGTCGGCTTAATCATTACAATGGCTAGTTTTATTATGTATCGCATCTGGCCTGCCTATAGTCGCAGTGCGGATATTTATTTAAAATTAGTTTTGAGTCCTTTATTATGGCCGGATTTAATTTGGTTGGGTTTATTACCCGGACTCAGTGAGGAATTATTATTCCGAGGGGTGATGTTATCGGATTTAGGATTAACACCCCTGGCTTTAGTGGTTTCAAGTATTGCGTTTGGGGTTCTCCATTTTAGCGGTTCTCAACAATGGCCCTATGTGATTTGGGCAATTATTGTGGGGTTTATTTTAGGCTACAGTGCGATCGCCACAGGTAATTTATTAGTTCCCATTATTGCCCATATCTTGACTAATTTTATGTCCGGTTGTTTATGGAAATTAAAATATATTGGTGGGCAATCTTAACGGGAATTGGGAATTACGAATTACGAATTACGAATTACGAATTATAGATTTTTTCCACTTCCCTATTCCCTATTTTCTATTTTCTATTTTCTATTTTCTATTGCCTATTCCCTATTTTCTATTGCCTATTGCCTATTGCCTATTGCCTATTCCCTGTTCCCTGTTCCCTGTTCCCTGTTCCCTCCTATAAAAACTATTAATCTTCTTCGCTGAAATCCTCACATAAATCTTGTAATGTCTGATGTTGAAAACGACGGGAAGAACGACGATATTTTTTACTCGCCAATTTCGGTTCTAATTGTTGTTTACCTCCTAATTTTGTTTTAGATTTGACATTTCTTTCTACATCCGGCTGTTGTTGAATTGCTTCTTGATAGGCGATCGCAGTTTCTAAAAAATCCAAATAAATCGGATAGCGTTCCCAGTCTCCCCGGACAACACAATTAGGTTCATCTCGATGAGAACAATCACTAAATTGACATTTTCCTTGTTGAAAACGCTGTTTTGCTTCAGGAAAATAATCAACTAATTCTTGAGGTTCACAGTCTAATTCCGGTTGATTAAATCCCGGCGTATCTGCTAATAATCCTCCCGTAGGTAAGTGGAATAATTCAACGTGGCGAGTCGTATGTCTTCCCCGTCCTAATTTTCCTGAAACCGTTGCAACTCTTATATTAAGACTCGGAATTAATTGATTAATTAAACTCGATTTACCGACCCCCGAAGGGCCGGAAATTACTGTAGTTTTATCTTTGAGTTGATGCAGTAAAGTCTTTTCTTTAAAAGTATTTTCAGCGTCAAATAGGGATTTTTGAATAATTTTATGATCAGAATCAACCGTATATTCTAAACCCGTATTAACACTAATAAATAACGGATAATACCCCCAATTTAATAAGCGATCGCGCCATTCTAATAACTCCTCAGAGGAGACTAAATCGCATTTATTTAAACACAAACAGACCTCTAAACCCGTTGATTCAGCTTTAACTAAAAACCGACTTAACGCTGTTGCTTCTAACTCCGGTTCTGCGATCGCAAACACTAATAAAATCTGATTAGCATTAGCAACGGGAGGGCGACTTAATTCTGTAATTCGGGGTAAGACTTGAGCAATAGCTCCCCGTTTTCCTAACCAGTCCGGTTCCTCCACAACCACCCGATCACCCACCATCACCTGCTGACCCATTTTTTTCAACAGCGAACGACGGGTACACAGGAGTATCCTTTCCGAAGGTAAAACCCTCTGGATTTCTAGTTCAACCTGATAGAAATTCGCTTGAACGGCTACAACCGTTCCCACCAGTTCCGTTGTATTCAACGGATCATTGCTTGGCGTTGAACTCATCTGGCGGTTACAGGACAACGAACTTGAAGGGCAAAAAAGTCAGAACAATCTTTGATTTGCTCAATGTCATATCCCGCCATCGTCAAACTATCAGGAACTTGCTCAATAGGTTCTCCAGTGTCTAACCACACTTCTAGCAGCGAACCCGGTGTCATCTGTTCTAAGCGCAATTTCGTGCGGACAAAATTCAGGGGACAAGGTGTTCCCCGTAAATCTAATTGAGCATCCGGTGTTAAGGTATTTGTTTCTGTCATAAAAATAGGATATTTTGTCTGTTGGCTGTTGTCTGTCAACCGTCCCCCCCAACCCCCCGTGCACGCAGGGCTAGGGGGGCATCAACAGACAACAAACAAGTTCACTTTTGCTGGAATAAATTACCGAGAAATCCTTCAATTCCCCCCTTTCCGGCGCGATCGCCCCGAATTTTAATTAACTGTTCCAGAAGTTCCCGTTCTTCAGGCGTAACCCTTGTGGGAATATCGACAAGAACCGTAATTAAATGATCTCCCCGACTGACTGGATTTCCCAGACGAGGAACCCCTTTATTTTCCAGGGTCAATACTGTTCCGGGTTGAGTCCCCGGAGGAATAGTTAACTTTGTCGGGCCATCAACGGTGTCCACCTCAAAGTTAAAACCCAGGATCGCCTGGAGATAGCTAATTTTGACGTCTGATAGAATATTAATCCCATCCCGTTTAAATTTCGGATCAGGGGCTACGGATAAAAACACATACAAATCCCCAGGTGGCCCATTGCGTTTTCCGGCATCCCCCTCATTAGCGACTCGTAGACGAGTGCCATTATCTACGCCAGCAGGAACATTAATTTTAAGTTTCTTCGTGACTTCATTTAAGCCCCGACCGCCACAGGTGGAACATTTATCTTCAATCATCTGTCCCGTACCATTACAGTTGGGACACACAGAAACTTGAGTAAAACTGCCAAAAGGGGTACGAGTCGCTCGACGCACTTGACCACTACCGCCACAGGTAGAGCAAGTTTGGGGACGAGTCCCTGGTTTAGCCCCAGTTCCGGTACAGGTTTCACAGGTTTCTAAATGCTTAATGCGGATTTCTTTTTCCCCGCCAAAGATCGCTTCTTTGAACTCTAAACGCAGGTCTAAACGGAGGTCATCCCCCCGAACAGGGCCAGTGCGCTTGCGAGCTTGGGCATTGCCCCCCATACCTCCAGCAAATCCACTGAAGAAGCTTTCAAAAATATCCGTAAATGGATCAGTAAAATTAGGGTCAAAGCCACCAGCACCAGTAGATACCCCAGCTTCTCCAAAACGGTCATATCGCGCCCGCAACTCCGGTTCTTTTAACACTTCATAAGCGCGGCTAATTTCTTTAAACCGTTCCTCCGCGCCCGTTTCTTTATTAACATCTGGGTGATATTTGCGAGCTAGGCGACGATAGGCACGCTTAAGTTCTTCTGTATCTGCGTCGCGGGAGACACCCAATATTTCATAATAATCGCCTGCCATAGAGTATTTTGCCTAAAATTATTCAGTGAATTGAGAGGTAAAAGGATTGCCAGGATCTGGATCAGAAAAAGTGTCTATTCCAGAGGTAGTCTCGATCATGCTGTTGTTTAAGAGCGATAACTCGCTGCTTGTTTCTTCTGCATCATCTGCATCATCTGCATCATCTGCATCATCTGCATCATCTGCATCTTCTGCGTCTTCTTGAGAGGCATCAAATTCTGAATACCCAGAAGCGAAAGACGAAGAGGAGGAAGGATTCTGGTCGGCTTGTTCATAAATGGCCGAACCCAAAGCATACAGCATTTCTTGGAACGATTCTACCTGTTGTTTCATCTCCTCGTAGGAGATAGTGGAACTGGCTACCGCCTTTTTCAAGGCCGCAGCTTCTTGACGGACTCGTTCTTTGAGTTGATCACTGATCAGGTTGGCATTGCCTTTCAGGGTCACTTTACAATTATAGAATAGGGTTTCGGACTGATTTTTCAGATCGGCAACCATTCGCCGTTTTTCGTCTTCATCGGCGTAAACTTCCGCTTCTTGACGCATCCGTTCAACTTCCGCTTCCGTCAATCCTCCCGTATTGGAAATTTCAATACTTTGTGCCTGTCCTGTGCCTTTATCTTGAGCCTCGACTTTCAAAATTCCATTAGCATCAAGATCAAAGGCGACTTCAATTTGAGGAATACCCCGTTTAGCTGTGGGAATCCCATTCAAAAGAAACTTTCCTAAACTTTTATTATCCTTTGCCATCGCCCGTTCCCCTTGGAGAACGTGAATTTCAACAGAAGTTTGTCCGTCAACGGCGGTGGAAAACATTTGAGAACGGCTGGTGGGAATTGTTGTATTGCGTTCAATAATCTTAGTAAATACTCCTCCTAAAGTCTCTAACCCTAAAGACAAAGGAGTAATATCTAATAACAATAAATCTTTGACTTCCCCCGCTAACACCCCCGCTTGAATGGCGGCGCCTAAAGCCACCGCTTCATCAGGATTCACCGAACGATCAGGAGATCTACCGCCAAAATACTCACTAATCGCTTGTTGAACCGCCGGAATCCGGGTAGACCCCCCGACTAGAATAATCCGATTGACTTGATTCGGCTGTAAATTCGCATCTTTGAGGGATTGGATGACGGGTTCAATCGTACTGTCTACTAAATGCTTTACTAAACCCTCAAATTCGCCCCGACTGAGTTCCAGTTCTAAATGTTTGGGCCCGGAATCATCGGAGGTAATAAACGGCAAATTAATCGAGGTTGTGTTGCGATTGGATAACTCAATTTTGGCTTTTTCTGCGGCTTCTCGTAACCGTTGCAGGGCCATTTTTTCCGTTAATAGATTGATGCCTTCGGTTGCTTTGAATTTTTGGATCATCCATTGCACCAGACAGTTATCAAAATCATCTCCACCGAGATGGTTATTTCCCGCCGTTGATTTGACTTCAAAAATCCCATCACCGAGTTGCAGAATGGAGACATCAAAGGTACCGCCTCCCAAGTCAAACACCAGAATTTTCTGATCTTGATCTTGTTTATCCAAACCATAGGATAGGGCCGCGGCTGTGGGTTCGTTAATAATTCGCAGGACATCTAAACCCGCAATGGTTCCCGCATCCTTAGTAGCTTGTCGTTGAGCATCGGTAAAATAAGCTGGAACTGTAATCACCGCTTGAGTCACCATTTCCCCTAAATAGGCTTCTGCATCTTCTTTGAGCTTTTGCAGCACCATTGCCGAGATTTCTTGAGGGGTGTAGACTTGGTTGCGAATTTGGACATTAACGGTGTTGTCCTTGCCTTTGACACAGTTATAGGGAACCCGTGAGCGTTCTTCTTCGGTATCTTCCCATCGACGTCCGATAAACCGCTTAATACTGTAAACCGTATTTTCAGCATTAGTAACCCCTTGTCGCTTGCCCAATTGACCGACTAAGCGATCGCCATACTTGCCAAAGCCAATAATACTGGGAGTGGTTCGTCCGCCTTCGGAATTGGCAATGACAATCGGTTTACCGCCTTCCAACACTGCAACACAACTATTTGTTGTTCCTAAGTCGATGCCAATGACTTTGCCCATAGCTCCTCTTATCAGTTATCAGTTATCAGTCATCAGTTATCAGTTACCCGTGATCAGTTATCAGTGCAGGAATTGGCTAATCAGTTATCAGTTACCCGTGATCAGTTATCAGTGCAAGAATAGGCCAATTCCTTAACTATTAGCTATTAATTCTTGACTCTTAACTCTTAACTGATAACTGATGACTGATCACTGATCACTGATTTTACTGATTAAGGGATTTCTTCGGTTGTAGATTCTGTAGAATCGGGTTCAGGAGCCGTTGCCACTTTGACCATGGCATGACGTAAGACCTTTTCTCCTAATTGATAACCGTGCATTAGATCTTCAAGCACAGTTCCTTCAGGATAAGCATCCGTTGCCTCTCGCATCACGGCTTCATGTAAATTGGGGTCAAAAGGCTGCCCTTCTGGACGCATCACCGATACCCCCAGTTGTTTGAGAGAATCCACCATTAATTTATAAACCCCTTGGTAACTCTTGTGGATATTCATTTCCGAATCGGTTTGGGGTTTAATTTGGGATCTGGCGCGGTCAAAATTATCCACAACCGGAAGTAACTGTTTTAGGGTGGAACCTTTGATTGTGATTTCTAACTCTTCTTTTTCCTTTTGAGTCCGTTTGCGGAAATTCTCAAAATCTGCCGCTAAACGCCGATATTGACCACTGACATCTTCCAGTTGAGCTTTGAGGGAAGCGTTGGCTGACCCTAATGCGATGACCTCTTGCTGAAGTCCGTCGCTGGCGGACTCAATTTCCTGGCCAAACGTTGTTTCTGTTTGGGCGACCGTTGCAGTCTCGTCCGTCCCTACAGAAGTTTCAGAGCTTGATTCCGTCGGTGTAGTGGCATCAGCCTCAAGATCACCGAAGCTCGGAGCTTCCGATGCGGACGTTGAATAGGATTGACCCGTTAGTTCATCAGGAGTATTAGCTGTTGAATTAGGCACCATAATCGTACTACTTGTCCTTGTTAATCACGGAAAATCAGCGCGAGAGTACCTAGCCTTTGCAGGTATTAGGAGCAACCCCGCTATCAATCATCATGACATTTCGTTACTTTAAAAATTTTAATCAAAATCATATCTTAAAATACATCGCCAGGTCAGGGAAAAAGCTATCATCAAGATGGATCATTGACCTTTGGGGGTAGGAGGATCAAAAAATGGGATGGGTTGAGTCACCTCATCAAGCCAGGAGAAGGCATTAGATTACCGGATTTTAGAAAGGCAGGTCAGTACCCCAAACTTCTCCCAAATTCAGAGCCGAATTGAGAACCGCAATATTGGGTTAAAATTGATACATCAAAGGGGAGTGCATCCCCCCACAATCCCATAACAAACCCAGATCACCGATTGTATAATGAAGTGACTTTGCTCTTAGATGGGTTTGAGATGGGGATTAAATTGGCTTTCAGTTAGAGCCGAAAAATTTAAAGAAATAGACCTTAATTTTAAGCTATGACGAACACATCCCAAAGACGCGCCCTGGTTGTTCAAAGTACCACTCCCTTTGGCAACAAATTAATTCAATCAGGCTATATTAATCCAGAGCAACTTCAGCAAGCTCTCAAAACCAGCCGAGCCGGTCAGCCTCTGACAGAAGTTTTGGAATCGATGACGGGTCGCCCCCTTCCTCCTGACTTGGCACGTCAGTATAAAAAACAACAGCTATTTGAATTGAGAGTGATTCATGGGGTCGAAGCTTATGATCCTGAAATCGAACCGATGACGAATGAAGAACTCGAAACCATACTGCATACCCTGGAAACCAGTTTAGAAACCTGCAAACGCCATCGCTTTATTCCCTTACGCACCCTGGAAAGTGACCCCACTTCTGTGTTGATTGCAATGGTTGACCCCGACAACCTGAATGCGTTGGAGGAGTTAAGAAACCAAATTTTGCGACCCAAGCAGTTGAAGTTACAACGGCGGGTGATTACTCAGGAAGATTACGATCAAATTATCTCCGCCTATAGTAATGAAGATGTTAAACGCAAAGCGGCTGAAGCTGCCAAACGCGAACAAGAGAAATTAGAGTTTACCGCCGGAGATTTTGAAACGACGGATCTCGAAGAAGTGGGCGATGATGGCATCGGGATGGATTTGTCGGAGGAAATCGAACAAGCCGAAACCGCCCCGGTGATTAAGGCTGTGAACGTGATTTTAGCCAAAGCTCTCTCAGAAGGAGTGTCTGATATTCACGTTGAACCCCAAGAACATGAGATGCGGGTGCGGATGCGTCGAGATGGGGTGTTGGAGGAATATTATAAGTTTCCTAAAAAGGTGATTCCCGCTATTACCTCCCGGTTTAAAATTCTGGCGGAAATGGATATCGCCGAACGTCGTCAAGCCCAAGATGGCCGGATTCGCCGGAAGTTTCGAGGACGGACGATAGATTTTCGGGTGAATAGTCTCCCCAGTCGCTACGGGGAAAAAATTGTTTTGCGGATTTTGGATAGTTCCTCCACCCAATTAGGCTTAGATAAATTAATTACTGATCAAGAAACCTTAGCCTTAGTTCGAGAAACTGCTTCTCGACCCTTTGGTTTGATTTTGGTCACCGGGCCAACGGGTTCAGGAAAATCCACCTCCCTGTATTCGGTTTTAGCCGAACGAAATGATCCAGCGATTAATATTAGTACGGCTGAAGATCCGATTGAATATGCTTTACCAGGAATTACCCAATGTCAGGTAATTCGGGAGAAAAATTTAACCTTTGCTAATATTTTACGCGCGTTTTTACGACAAGATCCTGATGTTTTACTGGTGGGGGAAACGCGGGATTTAGAAACTGCAAAAACCTCTATTGAAGCGGCATTAACCGGACACTTAGTATTAACGACTTTACACACTAACGACGCGGCGGGTGCGATCGCCCGTTTGGATGAAATGGGGGTAGAACCGTTTATGGTGTCCGCCGCCTTATTAGGGATTCTCGCCCAACGTCTAATGCGTCGCGTTTGTGGCGAGTGTCGGGTTCCCTATACCCCCACCAGTGAAGAACTAGGTCGCTATGGGTTGTCCACTTCCCAAGAAGTGGATATTACCTTCTATAAAGCCAATACCATTCCTCTTGAACAACGCAAGCATTTGGCTGATGCGGGTCAATTGTGTAAAAAATGTAATGGACTTGGTTATAAAGGTCGGGTTGGGGTCTACGAATTCTTAAAAGTGACTGAAAGACTGCAAACCCTAATTACCAAAGGCGCACCCACCGAACAAATTAAGGAAGCGGCCGTTGAAGAAGGGATGAAAACCATTCTAGCCTATAGTTTGCAGCTAGTCCGTGAAGGCTATACCACCTTTGAAGAAGTGGAGCGGGTGACGTTTACAGACTCCGGTTTAGAAGCTGAACTCAAAGCCAAACGCAAACAAGGCTTAACCTGTAAGAGTTGCGTAGCGGAATTAAAACCCGAATGGTTAGATTGTCCCTATTGTATGACCCCACGCTTTATCGGCTAAGTTTTTTGGGAATACTATCAGCAATTGCGGAATTTTCACCTAAACAATCTGAAATCATTGCAACTTAATTGAGAGGAGAAGAATTATGGCGGGATTAATGATTGAAGACGCATTAGAGTCTTTAGTCGAGCAGGGTGGGTCTGATATTCATATTCAAGCAGGTGCGCCTATCTTTTTCCGAATTAGTGGGAAGTTGACACCTCAGCCTCAATTTGGGGAAACCCTATCAGCCGAAGAGGTGCAAGCTCTAATCTATCAAATGCTCAATAATATGCAGCGCAAGCAGTTAGAGCAGGAGTGGGAATTAGATTGTGCTTATGGGGTACGGGGACTGGCACGATTTCGGGTGAATGTCTATCGAGAACGGGGGTGTTGGGCTGCTTGTTTACGAGCGTTAGCCTCTAAAATTCCCAATGCGGATAAATTAGGCGTTCCCCAAGTGATTCGGGATATGACCGAACGCCCTCGTGGGATGGTGTTGGTGACGGGTCAAACGGGTTCGGGTAAAACCACAACCATGGCGGCTTTGTTAGACTTAATTAATCGGACTCGCTCCGAACATATTCTCACGGTGGAAGATCCAATTGAATATGTGTTTCCCAATATTAAAAGTTTGTTCCACCAACGGCAAAAGGGAGAAGATACAAAAAGTTTTGCTAATGCTCTAAAAGCAGCATTACGCGAAGACCCGGATATTATTCTGGTGGGGGAAATGCGGGACTTAGAAACCATTGGTCTAGCGATTTCCGCAGCAGAAACCGGTCACTTAGTTTTTGGAACCCTGCACACAAACTCGGCTGCGGCGACGGTAGACCGGATGTTAGACGTATTTCCACCGATTCAACAACCCCAAGTCCGATCACAGTTATCCGGTTCACTGGTGGGGGTTTGTAGTCAAAACTTAGTTCCTGCCATTGGGGGGGGGCGTCGGGCTTGCATCGAAATCATGCTGAACACTCCGGCTATGGCTAACCTAATTCGGGAGGGAAAAACCGCTCAAATTTACTCCCAAATTCAAATGGGGGCAAAATTGGGAATGCAAACGATGGAAATGGCTTTAGCAAGACTCTATACTGAGGGTCAAATCACTTGGGAATCAGCGATGAGTAAATCGTCTAAACCCGATGAATTAGAACGTTTAATTGGCCCCGCTCCCTCAGCTACTAAGGGACAAAAGGCAAGAGCATAGATCACGGATTTAAGCGGATTTCACGGATTTCACGGATTTTAATCGGTGTTCTAGCAGGGAACACCGCAGGTTCATAGGGGTGTACGGCGTGCGGTTTTAGCATCAGTCTATGTCCTAACACCCCAGGCGCGACTGCTATATCAGTTATCAGTTATCAGTAAAAAGTTAATACTGAGTAGGTAAAAATATATGGCAGGGAGTGTAGTTCGGAGTCAAGTCAGAAACCGGGGTTTCGACTTCAAACGAATTGAAGAAAGTATTAGTATTGCCCTCGCAAGTATTACCGTTAAGGACTTGGCGATTTTTGCTCGTCAGTTTGCGTCTATGTTTAACGCCGGAATTGCGATGGCGAGATGTTTGAGTGTATTAAGTGAACAATGTAGTAATGCTAAGTTAAAAAATGCCTTGACTTCTATTCGGGCTGATGTGGAAGAAGGAACAGAACTTTCCGTAGCAATGCGGAAATTTCCTGATATTTTTGATCAGCTTTTTATTAGTATGGTGTCGGCGGGAGAAACTGGGGGGGTGTTAGATGAAGTTTTAGAACGGCTGGCGGTGATGATGGAAAAAAACCACAAAACCCAAGCTGAAATTAAGTCCGCTATGTCCTATCCCAAAACGGTGTTCTTTATTGCTATTACGATCTTTTTTGGGATGACAACTTTTTTACTCCCCACCTTTGCTAAGGTGTTTCAGGATATTGGGGCAGAACTGCCAATGTTTACGCAGATTATGCTCAATATTAGTGCTTTTTGTAGAACTTGGCCGCCCATTCCTCAAGCCCTTGTAATTGGAACGATAATCGGGTTATTGACAGCCTATAAAATTGCTTATAAAACTCCTGCGGGAAGAATGTTTTTTGATAAGCTATTTTTGAAGCTACCAATTTTTGGAAATCTGATTCAAATTTCTGCTGTAGCGCGGTTTTGTACAATTTTTGGGAGTTTAACTCGGTCTGGGGTTCCGATTATGAATTCCCTGGAAATTGTGGAAGAGGTGGCGGGAAATGCTGCGATCGCTTCAGCAATTCACCATGCCAGAGATTCTATTCAACAAGGCGGTTTAATTAGTTTAGCCTTACAGGAAGGAAATGTATTTCCAGCTTTGGCAATTCAAATGATTGCGATTGGGGAAGAATCGGGGGAACTTGATAAAATGTTGATGAAGGTGGGCGCGTTCTATGAAACGGAAGTGGAAGAAGCGGTAAAAGGGCTCACCAGTATGTTAGAACCTCTGATGATTGTGATGGTGGCTGGAATTGTGGGTTCAATTTTGTTATCGATGTATTTACCCATGTTTGCTGTATTTGAAAAAATTGGTTAATTCCAAAACCCAGAAAATTAGAGGGTATATCAAACACTACTTTCTGATGTATAAACGATCAAATTTTTAATCTGATCAGATTCAGTTATCAGCTATCAATTCATTGGCAGTGACTACTTTCAATAAGAATTAAGAATTAAGAATTGTAATTCGTAATTTGTAATTTGTAATTCGTAATTCAATGTTGATTCTACCTATTACCCCATTAACCAATGCTGTAAACGTTTTATTTTAAATGATCTATGTCTATTCAAAAATCCCATTATGAAGCGTTGCTGGCAGAATATAGTAATTCGGAAGCTGCGATTACTTTATTAAAGCAACATCGTCCTTATTTTGAAATGGTTCCGAGTATTCGCCGTTCTGATGATAGCGTGATTACGATTCCATTACCGATTGTGCGTTTACGACAGGGAGTTTCCTATTCAGGACAACAGGGAATTACTATTAAACCAGGGGATGCAGTGGGTTTACCCTGCGATATTGGAATTGTGATGTGTGATCCAGAATGGAAAGTTAAAATTGGGGCGGAAATTTTTATTTTTATTCATCGTCCCCAAGAAGAATTATCGGATTTATTAACACGCTGGCGCTTAACTCAAGTGTTATTAGATCAAGATTATGAATGGATTATGCCTCATCATTATAAACATATTGATTCTCAAGAGCCAGATGACATTTATCCCCTATTTGTTTTATTTCCTGAAACATCAGAACGGATTCAACGGGGTTTAATTGGCGCTAATTTACCGTTTGTTATTCACCCCTTAGAGGAAATAATTGACAATTATGAATATCCTGATCTCGATCAAATCGAATCAGAAGAATATCAAGAATTTGGTGGAGAATGGGGAGGGGATAAGTAAGTCGGAATGTTTGGGGTGTGGGGATGGAAAGTAACTTAGTTGCTCAAAATATCTGGATTAGAAATCAGTTGGGGGTCAGCCAATTTTAAAATTTCCTGCTATCATTACTCGATTAAAGATCCCCAACATGGCAATCATCATGAACAAACCCAAAGCTTTACTTGTAAGCCTCTTAGCGACAGCAACAATTAGCGTCGCTTTTTCTACTGCGGCTGAGGCGAACGGTTGTCCGTTTAGCAAATATAAGTCTAATGGCTTTTTAACGAATTCTAACCTGAATTCGGGTTCCCTTTGGACTAAAATTCCGCCGATTAAACCGGATTATGGCATCATCGCTGGATTAGCACTCTCGACAGCCGGGTTATTAGGATTAGGAAGTATTTATCTCAAAGGTCGTTCTGAGGCTGCTCAAGCCCTAAAAGAAGCCGTTTCTGTGGAACATCCTGAAGCTCCAGGGGGTGCGTTAGATATTGCTTCTGACCCGACCCCAACGGATTCAACTCCTGAAAAAGAAACCGTTTTAATCTAGTTAAAATCTAGCGCTTTGATAACGCCAAACCTCAACCCGCCAAGCGCGGGTTTTAATCTGTGAGAAACTGAATACTGTTAATGATAAACCCATCCCATGAATATTATCCCTGCTATTGATTTATTAGACGGACGTTGTGTGCGGTTATATCAAGGAGATTATAACCAAGCTCAAACTTTCAATGATGACCCGATTGCGGTTGCTCAAGATTGGGTTGAACAAGGCGCAACTCGGCTGCATTTAGTGGATTTAGATGGAGCAAAAACCGGACAACCGACAAATTATCACGTTATTGAAGCGATCGCCAATACCATTAATATTCCGGTACAAGTTGGGGGAGGATTACGCACCCGTGAAAACGTAGTTTCCTTATTAAATTTAGGCGTAGAACGGGCAATTTTAGGAACCATTGCTGTTGAAAAACCCCAATTAGTTGCGGATTTATGTGCAGAATTTCCGGGTCAGATTGCCGTGGGAATTGATGCCAGAAATGGCAAAGTTGCTACCAAAGGATGGTTAGAAACTTCGGAAGTTTTAGCGACTGATTTAGCGGAACAAATGGCACAGTTAGGCGCTGTGGCGATTATTTATACCGATATTCATCGAGATGGAACCCTGACGGGGCCAAATCTTGAGGCTTTACGAGAAATTGCCAATGTTGTTTCGATTCCGGTTATTGCTTCTGGAGGAGTCAGTTCAATTACGGATTTATTAAGTTTATTATCCCTGGAACCATTAGGTGTAAATGATGTGATTGTTGGACGTGCTCTCTATACCGGGGATATTATTTTAAAAGAAGCAATTCAAGCCGTCGGTCAAGGACGATGGCAAGATGTTCCCTTGGATTTAGGAAACTCTGCATTTGCTTAATTTTTAACGTTAAGAGGCTTCTAAAGAACGGGTTACATTAGCAAAGCTTTAACCCGTTCTTGTTTCCTTGGAGTGGTTAATAACGCGGCAATATATTGAGTCGCATCGACTGAATTTAAGGGTTTTGAAAATAAAAATCCTTGTCCCCATTCACACCCTAACAATGATAGTTGATTCAGTTGAGATTTTGTTTCAATTCCTTCAGCGACAACATCCATTCCTAATCCATGCGCTAAGGTAATAATGGTTCTAATTAACTCAATTTCCCCCTGATTGGAACCAATTCGACGAATAAAAGAGCGATCAATTTTTAAAGTATCAATGGGAAATTCATGCAGACGACTTAGAGAGGAATATCCCATGCCAAAATCATCAATACAGAATTGAATCCCTAAGCTTTTTAAGCGTTTTAGGACTTCGATGTAATGAGATCCCGTTCTTAGCAACGAGCTTTCTGTAATCTCAAATTTGATTTGATGACTTTTAATGTTAAAATCCGATAACAGATCTTGGACTTGTTCAGAAAAAGAAGCAATCATCAATTGTTGAGGTGAAACATTAACATTGATGGCAATTTCTGAGAAACAGGGGAATTTTTCCTGCCAAATTGAGATTTGATTTAAGGCTGTTTTGATTACCCATAATCCCAACTCAATAATTAATCCGGTTTCTTCAGCAACCGGAATAAATTGATCCGGGGGAATCATTCCTTTTTTGGGATGATGCCAACGAATTAAGGCTTCAAACCCTAATTTATTGGAATTAGGAAGGGAAAGAATCGGTTGATAATAGAGAGAAAATTCTTGATTTTGAATCGCACGTCTGAGATCATTTTCTAACTGCAAACGACTCATGGCTTTTTGTTGCAATTCACTGGTTAACAGTTGATAACAGCCTTTGCCATTGGCTTTGGCAGAATACATCGCCACATCTACATCTCGTAAAATATCTTCGGGGTAATCATATCCAAAATCGCTGAATGTAATCCCAATACTTACCCCCGTATACACTTCATATTGATTTAATTTAAACACAGGGCTTAACAGGTCTAAAATCTGATGAGCAATGGTAATAACTTCCTGATCATCGGTGATATTTTCTATCAGAATCACAAACTCATCTCCCCCTAAACGAGCAATTTGAAGATCAGAGGTTAAACAAGATTGTAATCGTTGAGCCACCTGTTGTAACAGTTGATCCCCTAATAAATGACCTAAACTATCATTGACGACATTGAAGCGGTCTAAGTCTAAAAATAAGACCGCGTAGCGATAATTGGAATCGGATTTAGCCTGTGCAATTAAGGTTTTAAGCTGATGAATACACCAAGCGCGATTTGGGAGTCCTGTAAGCAGATCGTGATAGGCTTTATGGTGTAATTGTTGTTCCCGTTCTAATAATTTTTGTTGAGCTTGTTGTAATTCCTGTAAGGTATTTTGCAGTTGAGAGGTTCGTTCTTCTACTCGGTTTTCTAATTCCAGATTTAGCTGATTTAAAGCTTGTTCTACTTGTTTTTTTTCATGAATTTCCTGCTTTAATTGAGAGTTTAAGGTATGAAGCCTTAAATGTAGATTAATCCGGGCTAAAATCTCTCTTTGATCAAATGGCTTGGTAATATAATCTACGGCTCCTAAGTTTAATCCTTTAACTTTTTGTTGGGATTCAGCTAAGGCTGTTGTGAAAATAATCGGGATTTCAGCGTAGGCAGGATTAGCTTTTAAACGAGTGCAAATCTCAAATCCATCCAAATCAGGTATCATCACATCTAATAATATCAAATCTGGAGTGTTTTGGGTGATAATTTCCAGACCACTTTTCCCATCTAAGGCTTTCCAGACTTCAAAACCAGCGTAATTAAGATACTCAAACAACAACTCAACATTGATAGGATTATCATCAATAATTAAAATTTTGTGTTTGGGTTTTAGTGAATTATTCATACAATCATACTCCTATGGGATAGCCTTCGATTCAGCCGGAATTTTGCTGGAAAGTCGATGTCAATTTAAAGATTGCTTTGATTAAATGCCGATGTGTTAAATAGAGGATAAAAATTTTTATCCTCAAATATTCCTAACCTTTCTGTTGCGATGTAATACTTTGGACTCATCATGAGGGTTTAGGCTAGGAAAAACTAGATAGATGCACAAGATCAAGAATTAATAGCAATCATGAGTCTTGTAACTATCGGATAGTTGACCCATTGTTACAAATCTTAATCAATTGATTAACACACCTGAAGCATAAAAGCAATGATCCGGTACAATTCACCAAAACGGGATGGCACATTTACCCGTTACCTGATCGATTTCATAGAACGAGAAGGGGACAATTGTGTGATGATCGGATCGGATTTTCCGGTGATGAAATCGGCAAATCGTTGAGCTAAAGGGGGAA
The DNA here is from genome assembly GCF_900010725.2 of Planktothrix serta PCC 8927. Lineage (NCBI taxonomy): Bacteria > Bacillati > Cyanobacteriota > Cyanophyceae > Oscillatoriales > Microcoleaceae > Planktothrix > Planktothrix serta. Next base: position 191,449 of record NZ_LR734883.1, read on the forward strand.
TAAAGACTAAAGGATTACTAAACCCTGAAAAGATATGGATTTTATCAAAGTTCGCAATAGCGCCCATTAAGGGTAAACTGTCGGAACTAAAGGCTACTAAACAATGATAGCAAGTTGTCGGTAAATTTGCTAATGCTGGTAAAATTTTAGCAATTTCTTGACGAATCAAGGTTTCACTTTCAAGCAGATTCACCGCAGCGTTAACATCGCTTAAAGCACGAGAGGGTTGACCCATTCTAATCCGACCATCGAGCAACTGTGCTGCACTTTTATCTAAAATGAATGGCGTTAACTCGTGACCGGGTTTCTCCCATAAACGTTCTAAATCTCGTTGAGTTGCTTTGGCTTCAAGTTGGAAGCGTTCCATCGCCGCCGACATCACAATTGTTCTTAATTTTAAATCGACGGGTGGAGTTTCCAAAATTTCAGTATGGGTAAAATAGATAGGAATCGAAATTCCCGCATTTTTTAATAACTGACGACTAAACCCCCCCGCACAAATTGCTATTTTTTCAGCTTGATATTGTCCTAAACGAGTCGTAACATTAACGGCTTGATTTCCAATAGGATTAATCTGTAAAACTTGATCTAAAATCAGAGTTCCACCCCAACGTTTAAACCCTTGAATATATCCTGTATTCAGATGTTCGGGAGAAATTTGACCATGACGAACTGTAAAAGCTCCGCTTATGGCATTAGGATTTAATAGGGGTTCTAATTCACAGGCTTCTTGAATCGTGATAAACTTAGGGGGTGTGGCAAAATAGCGATACTTTTGAGTTAAAATTTCCCGATCATCAGGACTATTAAAGGGCAAAATTAAATCTAATTCTCTAAGTTCTGTATTTATCCCTAATTCTTCTGATAAAATTAGATGGCGTTGGCGTCCTTCTTCACATAAAGTTCGGGTCAGTTCTGTTGTCCCTGACCAATAAGCTAAACCTCCATAACTATAACGAGTTGCACTATCTGATAGCGGATTTGGATCTAATAAAAGTACCTTAAATCCTTTTTTAGCTAATTCATAACTGAGTGCAGAACCCGTAATTCCAGCCCCAACTACAATCCAATCGTAAGTGCTCATGGAATTTCTGTGATAGCGGTATTTTTAGCAGACTCATGATCTACTATACAATAAATTATGTTTTTTAGAAAATTAATACAAAAAGTTAATGGGTTGATCAAAAATCATTTTCTCCGTCGTTATCCTGAATCTTCCCATCCTTATATCGTGATTAATCAATTCTATCCAGACTTTGGCTAGGGTTGACTTCTCTGCCTACCCTCTTTTTCGGAAATTTAATAGTAAAACGGTTTATAATAAACATCAGTTTTCACTTCTCTGAAAGATGAAATTATGATTCATTATTGATTCATGATTTTTCAAAAATACCTCGATATCATAGTTTTACAATGCCTAAATCACAACCCTATCAACCTCTATTTTTAAGACTTTCTCACGCTTTAAATGCGTTTTTAGTTTTAGGTGCTTTAATTACTGGATTTTTAGTCTATGACAGTTATGACCGACGTTTTGGAGGGTTAGCACTAACCGAAGAAAAGCGCAGTTTAATTGATATTCATGGAACCTTTGGATTTTTCTTATTGTTTGTCTATATTATTTTTGCTCTTTATAGTTTAATAGCAGAAAGAAAACGGTTAATTCAAGGAAACACCCTACAAACATTAACTCAAATTAATAAACCTGTATGGTGGTATACCCTTCTTCGCATCAGCAATACTCTCGCGTTAATCGCAGCAGCATTCTCTGTTATTTCTGGCAAATTTCAGCAAGAAAATTGGCTTCCCAATGGAGAATTTAATCATCTGTGGTATTTCGTCCATTTAATAGCTTGGGTGATTATTCTATTTTCAATTTTACTTCATGTTTTAATGGTTGCTAAAGTGGGAGGTGTCCCTTTAATTATTTCTATGTTTAATATTCACTATAAACCTCAAGATCATCCTAAATTATGGTTGCAAAATATTCGAGATTGGTTTAACCAGTTTTTACATAAATAGTCTTGATATAAAATTAAAAACTGTTAGTTACATATTTTTCCTATTTGTTAGGAGATTGGAGGTAGGGTTTTAATTATATTTCATATTATAATGTAGTGATGGGCATAGCCCATCCTACTGAAGTAAATCTGGGTTTAAATAAAAAATTTAAGATTAATTTTTGCAAATATTGTTTATTGGAAAATAATCAAAATCGGGGTAATTGATAATATTAATTGCTTCAGATAATTGTTGTTCTACTATAGATGTTGGTGAAGATAATGCAACTGAAACTGAAAGTTGATTTAATTCAGATAGGGATGCAGTAACTCGTTCAATGGGAATTGCAAAGGCTAATTGAACCATTTTTTCTCGTAATTCAGGACTCGGTAACGAACCATCTTGATAAATATAAGGATCTCCCCAAAGAGGATAGGCGTGCATCCCATTAATCCCAATAACTTTTCCTTGTAGATTTAATAATGGCCCCCCACTCATGCCTTTTTGAATGGGATTTGTATAACCAATTTGATACCCTTGTTGAATTGCTTTTTCAGATAATAAGGAAACACGACCTCGTGTTAAATGAAAGCCTAATTTTGGTAAAAATTCAGGGTCATTGAGTCGAGAAAATTTAGACGGAAATGGCTTGGAGAGAATCGATGAATTAAAATAATTTTTCGGAATTACGGGTGTATTGTTAATTTCTATAGCAGATGGAGATTGAGACTCATCTAACCAGGGAAAACCTGCCCCAAATACCTTGTCTCCTGGTTGAATTTTAGGAGAGGTTTGTAGGTTAGCGATCGCATAAATCCGAGTTTCACTTTCAAATTGTAATAATGCTAAATCCTCTCCTGAAAACTTAAAATTTGAAATTGGATGAGCCGAATATATTTTACCATCAGGAGTTTGAATAGAATAGGGCGGATCACTAGGGGTTAAAATATGTTGATTGGTTAAAACCGTGTAAATATTTCCCTGTCTCCTGACTAGAATTCCTGACCCCCAAGCCGAACCTGATAAAATTTTAACCGTAATATTTTGAGCAATTTGTTGCAGTTGTTTGGGGGTACAAACTTGACAGGAAGCTTCCCAACAAAAAGACTCTGATTTGACAGGAAAAACTATTGAATTTGTAGATAAAATCTCTAAAGATGGGGAATTCAAAAACAATTTAGAAAAAACAAGTATGGGCAGAATCATCAAATAACTATCCATACTTGTTAGAGTTTTTAGTTGTTGAGGAATTCGAGAGGGATTAACCATGATAAATTGAATTAAATTTTTTCCGAACTATTAATCCAATCGAACCGAATCCGTCGCCGAAATACTTCCTTGCTCCTCAATATATTGATTCAGATCCAAATACAATCGACCCTGACTTTCTTCTAGGGGGCCAGCACTAGCATTAGCTCGAAGATCAAATAACTGTTGTAAGGTGCGATTAGCATTTTGATAGGGTTTCAAGGTGAATAAAACCCCCAAGCAAGGCCCATCTTGACTATTAGAAACACAGATAACAGGTTGTTGATTCACCCGTCCTGTGGTAACATAATTTAATAGTCCTCGTTCCTGAAATTGTTGGAATTTTGAAGACACTTGGCGACAGCGAGTTTCAGGAACATAGCCCGCATCATCAAAAATTCGAGAAACCCAACGAATTACAGGAAATGTTCCCCGTGAATTCTTAACAAAAGTAGTCGGAATCCCATCAGAACTGACTCCACAATAAAACTGTTGTCTAACACGTTCAGCATATTGATAATTAGGAATTTCAACTCGACTGGGTTGACAGCGATTCCAGTTGCCAAAATCGCAGGAACTATTTGCAGGTAACTCTCGTCCTTGACTCACAGAAGTCAAAGCAACAGATGTGCTAAAAGCGATCGCGCTCATCTGTAAACTTTTGAGAAAAATTGAGTTTTTCATATTCGTTTTATCCCGTTCAAAAATACAAAAATGTAAAAGATTACAAGCGAGGAATATTACCCTAAAAAAACCTATATTCCAGGCTTTAGTCCTCATCATTCATTGTTGTTTGCTTCCTCCAATTCACCCCTAAGCGTTTGAGATAATCCCAACCTCTTTGGGGCCAAACATGAGGACGACCCGTTTTATGAGCAATCCATTCCGCTACTTTCGGGCCAGACCAAGATCCTCCATCCGGTGCTGGCCCTTGTAAAGCTTGCATGAGTTCTTGTTGTTGTCCTGAAGTGAGGAGAGATTTTGCCATTGGGGGTTGACGCTCTCGGCTACGGTTCTTGATGGAACTTGGCCCCTCACGGTTGTAGCGCCGGATAATTTCTTTGGCGTAATCGTAATTTAACCCCACAACATCCGCCGCTTGTTTAATCGTCCAACCCCCCGCCACAAGGTGAAGCAGGTGCCATCGACGAGCCTCAGTCGTATCTCGTGTTTGACGATAACGAACTTTTAGGTCTTCGAGTGTCAGATGGGGTTCTAAGTGAGCTTTAGGTGGCATTCCTCCGATACAGCATCAGGAAAGTTGGTTAATCTATCCCAACTTTTTAGGCTTTTCCGGATCGAACAGAGAATTTTTATCCCACACACCCCAGTTAACAGGCAAGATGCCTGTTCCACATAGCCCCCCTTCCTCTGGTAAACTCAGATATGGGTATTTAAGAACATAAGGAATCACAGAGTATGGCATCCATCCGTAAGTTGCACCGACAACTGATCAAGAAAGAACGCTCCGCCGTTGAGATCACCCAGGAAGCATTGGATCGGATTGCACAACTCGAACCCAAATTAAAGAGTTTTCTTTGTGTAACGGCAGATCGAGCCTTAGAACAGGCGCGTCAAGTGGATGCCAAAATTGCGGCGGGGGAAGAAATTGGTCTATTAGCAGGAATTCCCATCGCCATTAAAGACAATATGTGTACCGAGGGAATTCGGACAACCTGTGGTTCCAAGATTTTAGAGAATTTTATTCCTCCCTACGAATCCACTGTTACCCAAAAACTCGCCGCCGCCGGGGCCGTAATGGTGGGAAAAACCAACCTCGATGAGTTTGCGATGGGGAGTTCAACGGAAAACTCAGCCTATCAAGTCACCGCGAATCCTTGGGATCTCGAACGAGTTCCGGGGGGGTCTTCAGGAGGGTCTGCTGCGGCCGTTGCAGCCGAAGAAGCGGTGGTTTCCTTGGGCTCGGATACGGGGGGTTCTATTCGTCAACCCGCTTCCTTCTGTGGCGTTTTGGGACTCAAACCCACCTATGGTTTAGTTTCCCGTTATGGGTTAGTCGCCTATGCGTCCTCTTTGGATCAAATTGGGCCCTTTGGGCGCTGTGTAGAAGATGTCGCTATTTTATTACAAGCGATCGCTGGTCATGACCCGAAGGATGCCACCAGTTTAAACCTTCCTGTTCCTGATTATGTTTCAGCGCTTAGACCTTCGTTAAGGGCAAAAAGTGGAATTAAAATTGGGGTAATTAAAGAAACTTTTGGAGAAGGATTAGATCCAATTGTTGAACAAACCGTTACCAAAGCGATTAGTGTTTTACAGGAATTAGGAGCAGAAATTCAGATTGTTTCTTGTCCTCGATTCCGTTATGGTTTACCGACTTATTATGTCATTGCTCCTTCGGAAGCGTCGGCAAATTTAGCGCGTTATGATGGGGTGAAATATGGGTTTCGTCATCCTGATGCGGAGAATTTAATTGAAATGTATCAGAAAACCAGGGCGCAAGGATTTGGGGCGGAAGTTAAACGCCGGATTATGGTAGGAACCTATGTATTATCGGCGGGATATTATGACGCCTATTATTTGAAAGCGCAAAAGGTGAGAACCTTAATTAAGGAAGACTTTGATCGAGCGTTTAGTCAGGTGGAAGTGTTAGTTTGTCCGACTGCACCTTCAACGGCGTTTAAAGCAGGTGAAAAAACGGCTGATCCGTTAAGTATGTATTTATCGGATTTAATGACAATTCCCGTGAATTTAGCGGGTTTACCCGGAATTAGTGTTCCCTGTGGTTTTGATGATCAAGGATTACCCATTGGGATGCAATTAATCGGCAAACCGTTAGGAGAATCTCGGTTATTAGAAGTTGCTAATGCCTATGAAAAAGCAACGGATTGGCATAATTATAAACCTAAAGGAATCTAATCTGTAGGGTGGGTTCTGCCCACCTTATTTTTAATCCATCTCTAATTTTTCTAACCGTTATGTCCTATAAAGTTAATGTTTCCATAGAAAAAACGGATTCAGGATATTTAGCCTATTGTCCTGAACTCTCTGAACAAACCTTTCAAGGAGATTCACTGGATTTAATTTTTTCTGAATTAAAAACTGTTATTCAAGCCGATTATCAACATCAAGTTTCCTCTGAAACTAAAAGAAAACCCATTTGGGAAATTGCCCAAGATTTAACTCAAGATATGACTGAGGATGAACTTCAACTTCTTCCTGTTGATGGTGCAGAACAGCATAATCATTATATCTGAGGTTATAATGAGTAATATCTGAAATTTTTACCGCAAATCTTAAAATGTCAACAACTTTAACGGATATCGGTACATTAATTGTTTCTACACCCGGAATTTGTGGGGGTCGCCCTCGCATTATGGGAACAAGAATGTCGGTGATGAGTATTGCAATTGATTATAATGCTGGCATGACTGTTGAACAAATTTTACAAGAATTTCCGCACTTAAATTTAGGACAAATTTATGCAGCTTTAACTTATTATCATGTGAATAAATCCAGTATTGATCAGGAAATTAGGGCTTATTATGAAGAATGCGATCGCTTAGAAAAAGAACAGAGCGCGAGGACGGTTTCGTGAGTCAAATTCGTTTATATTTTGATGAAGATTTGGGCAATATGTCCTTAAATGATTAAAAAAAATTAACTTGTTATCAATATAAAATATGTACATTTCAAAATTTCAGATATTTAACTATAAATCATTTAAAGATTCTACATGGTTAGAATTTAAGCCTGGTATCAATGTTATCATTGGTCAAAATAATGTTGGTAAGACGGCTTTTTTAGAAGCATTAGAATTACGTTTTAGTGACCATCCTCATAAGAATATTAGAAAATTGCAACCTCAAAAAAAACGTCAGTTTTCACCATTTACAAATTTATCAACTGTTAATTCTACATTTACTTTTGATAAATCAGATATTTATTCTGGGATAGAGACATTAGATATTTTTGTTTTATCAGATGAAATTCTTGAGAGAAGAAACTTAAGTTTATTAAAAGAATGGAGTGAAAACCCCAGTGTGAAGGAATTTTGTTTTTATGACTACAGCCCAAATAGTGTATATAATTATCCTAAAATAAAAACAGATATTCCAGAGAATATTGATATATACTTTCCGGGTAAAGAAAAAGATTGGGAAGTTACATTCAGTAAAAACATAAAGAAAATAATTATTAACGACGAAAATGATATAGATATCGCTAAAGAAGACATTGAGTATATAGTAGGTAATTCTATCGAATTAAAAGAGATTTTTTTTGATTTATTTAAAAGTAGAATTTATAGATTTGAATCAGAAAGGTTTCATATTGGTAGCTGCTCAATAGGGACAAATTCAAAGTTAGAACCTAATGCCAGCAATTTAGCTGAAGTCATTAGTCAATTACAAGCACGGGGCAATAGAGACATTTATCAAAAATTTAATTATTACATAAACATTATATTTCCTGACATTAAAAGTGTTTCTGCTGAGTTAAACCCTAAAACTTCAACAAAGGATGATGAATACGAGATTTTAGTGTGGTCGCCTGAAGCTGACCAAGAAGATATTAAAGATTTTGCATTACCTTTATCTCAGTGTGGAACTGGAGTTAGTCAGGTATTGGCTATATTATATGTTGTAATAACTGCTTCCGAATCTCAAGTTATTATTATTGATGAACCTCAGTCGTTTCTTCACCCTAGTGCTGCCAAGAAGTTAATAGAAATCCTCAAAGAGTTTCCTCAGCATCAATATTTTATTGCTACCCATTCTCCTCAAATCATAACGGCTGCTAACCCTGCAACAATTGTTCAACTCTCCTATATTGATGGGGAAACTAAAGCCCAAATAATTGATGCTAAACAAACAGCACAATTGCGTTCACTCTTAGATGATTTGGGAGTAAGTTTATCTGATGTGTTTGGGGCTGATAACATCTTGTGGGTTGAAGGGCCAACTGAGGAAAAATGTTTTCCTTTAATTTTGGAGGAATTAACCGATATCAAGTTAAGGGGAACTCAGATTTTAGCTGTGCAAAATACAGGAGATTTAGAAGGAAAGCACGCTGATTTAGTATTTGATATTTATGACAAGCTTAGTGGAGGTAATACATTGTTTCCACCAGCTATAGGTTTTATATTAGATGAAGAAGGGAGGACACAGCAGAAGAAAGAGGACTTAAAAAGACGAAGTGAAAAGAATGGTAATAAATTACAATTTCTAACCCGAAAACTTTATGAGAATTATTTACTTGAGCCTGAAGCCATAGCTCATGTTATTAATCAAGAGGATTGCAGCAGAGACCAACCTATTTCTGAAAATGAAATCCAAAGTTGGTTAGATGTCAATAAAAACCAATTCATTAAAGGAACATCAGAAGACCCAGATTGGTTAAAAGTTGTAGATGGGGCAAACCTTTTAAAAAAGCTATTTTCAGAAAAAACCGATAATAAAGTGTCATTTATAAAAACAAAACATTCCCCTGAGCTAACCGAGTGGCTGTTAAAAAATAAATCAGATTCTTTACAAGAAATAGCTGCTTTATTGAGAGATATTTTAACTCCATCTAGCAACAGTTAAATTTTAAAAACGAATTAATATTAGTAATGGGGGCTGAATCTATTGGTGATAATGCTGGGAAAGTTGTGTTTAATGCGGGTTAAGTTTTATCGGTTAATTGATGGTGCGTGCGCTGTGCTTACGCACCCTACAAATATAAATTTTTTGAGGAAATAATAAAATCGTTACCCATTAATATTACCATCCGTAGGGGCGAGGTTTTCTCGCCCATTACATTCATTCTTGAAATTATCAATAATAATTTAATAATATCACATTTTTATGAATAAAAAAAATCCCCCTGAATTAGGAGGATTAAAAATAGAGGGTCTAAACAAGATTCAACAACTTGAAAGAAATATTGAATTACAGTCCAGAACCTGATTGGGGAGCGGCTCCAGTGGGTTCAACGCTTTGACGGAGGAAGGTAATTTGTTGTTGAAAGTCCATATTTTCTAATTGACTCAATAACGATTGACCTTCTGGAGAAAATTGATAATTTTCGGGCATGGGAACAATAGTTTTTGCGTCCATTCCTTGCGCTAAACGATACCAAAATAAGAGTTTGGTATTGTCGCTTAAAGAGCCATATTCACGACATAATTGGGTATCGTTACTTTGTAAAAAGTCGCGTTGAGCTTGCAATTGTTCTTCAAAAGAAAGGGCTTGAACTTGATTATATAACCCTTCAGCAATCTCCGTTTGGGCAGCACCAGGAGCCGCCGGAGTAATGGAATCACCCATTTTTGTATAAACAAACCACAAAAAGGCTAATTGCGTATCTACATCTAATTCGCGGAATTTAGATAAAGCCTGTTCTAAATCCTGTTGAGTGGGTGTAAATGTCATGAAAAATGCTCCAATTTATCAAGGCAAAACAATGTAATTTATCCTGATTCAAATTGAATCAAGGGATACATTGTTATAAATCTTAATAAATATAATTTTGATTCTCCTCTTTCTCAGGAATGAAAAAAAGGAGAGAATCAAGATCTCCTGTCTTTGTGATCCGATTCTATATCGGTATGGTATTTTATTTTATTAAAAAAATAAACAGCTAACGGTTTACCATTAACTGCCCTACATCAAAGAATTCTTGATATGTGAAGATCCTTGCTCTCGAAACTGGGATGCTCTAGGTAGCGAGGTTGAACATCCAACTAAGCAGAAACTAATTCTTCGGAAGTTGAGAAAATCTCTTCAATATTTTCTATAATTTCAAACACTCGATCCAGTTGGGTAATTTCAAAAATAAGTCGGGCTGTAGCCGATGGTCTACACATCAATAAACGACATCCTTTACTGCGAGCAAATTTAACCGCCGTGACCACCGCACCTAAACCCGAACTATCCATAAAGTCTACAGCCGCCATATTCATCACCCAGATTTTGTGGGGTTCTATGGGAATATGAAGTAATTGTTCCTTCAGAAAAAGACCGCCATGGGAATCAAGACGAGTTTGGGGTTGAAGCCAAACATACCCATTTAATTGTTGCCATTCCATTGTTATCACTCCTAGCTTGCTTATGGTGCAGATAGTCACTCTTTCACCCAACAACAGAATTATTCAGACCAACATTAAAACAGTTGAAAAGCATCATCGGTGAAAAATTAAGATGAAGTCCCTATCATAATTGGACTGTTGAGGGTTTTTGGTCTGTCCAAAGATGGATTTATAGCAAATTTAAGATGGTACAAACCTTAATCCATCTTAACTTAGCTACAATTGAGCGGGAGAACCGAGATCAACTCTCAATCAAGGTGTACTGGGGATCGTAGCCATTCTGGATTGGCTTAAGAAATCTTGACGGTAAAGTTCAATTTTTAGAATTCAGGAAACAATCTACTCTTGGGCGGGACATCTGACTGAGGTTAGATGGACTTAGCCCGGTTTGTTGTTGTACTTCTCAACTCTACAGAGATTGACACAACTCGGAAAAACACGTCAAGATATATAGAGAAGTATAAAGCTTTGCAAAAAAATATAAAGGCAGCATTGAATGTCTTTTGAGTTTGTATCCTTAGAAACAATTCGAGAAATTGCTCATCAATACGGCTATTGGGCTGTGTTTGTCGGAATTGCCTTAGAAAACGCTGGCATTCCTCTGCCCGGAGAAACCATTACCCTCGTGGGTGGGTTTTTGGCGGGGAGTGGTGAATTGAATTATTGGTTTGTCCTCGGTAGTGCCATTGCTGGGGCAATTTTAGGCGATAATTTTGGCTACGGGCTGGGAAAATGGGGCGGTTGGCCATTACTACTGCGTTTAGGTCAGTTCTTTCGCATTGGAGAAGACCAACTGCATGAGGTGAAAGAACAATTCCGCAAAAATGCAGCCAGAGCCGTTTTCCTCGGTCGCTTTGTGGCCCTATTACGCATTTTTGCAGGCCCCTTAGCCGGAATTGCCCAAATGCCCTACTGGCAATTCTTTCTTTGCAATGCGGCGGGAGCCACCATTTGGGCATCAGTGATGGTCAGTTTATCTTATTTTGTCGGAAATATTATCTCTTTGGAAAAATTAGTGGCTTGGGTTGCCCAATTTGCAATTCTCGCTCTAATTTTAGTGGTGGCTTGGTTAGTGATTCCGATTTGGTTGGAAACTCGCAAAGCTAAAAATCTTTAATCCTGAGATTATAGCATCTGGAAAAAGATAATATTAAAGTCATAAAGCTGGGGAGGCATAAGCCAATTCTCAGCTTTTTTTATTGATAGTAGGGAACAGGGAACAGGGAACAGGGAACAGGGAATAGGGAATAGGGAATAGGGAATAGGGAATAGGGAATAGGGAATAGCAACACCTTCGTAATTCGTAATTCGTAATTCATAATTCATAATTCATAATTCGTAATTCGTGTTAACTCTTCCTCTGTAGAAGCAAATTCATAACGATTTTTTCCTTGATGTTTACTTCTATACATAGCCGTATCTGCTTGATTAACTAAGGTTTCTAAATCCGAGCCATCGGTGGGATAAAAACTAATACCAATACTCGCTCCAATTTGACATTCTTGCCCGTTGACGACACAGCCTTGAGATAGGGTAAAAAGGATAGCCTGAGCAATTTTAATCACATCATTTCGCTGACGAATATTCCCTAAAATTAGGGTAAATTCATCCCCTCCCATCCGAGCAACAGTATCGGATTGTCGGACAGATAAAGATAAACGTTTAGCGACTTCTTTTAAGAGTAAATCACCGTTTTGATGTCCGAAACAATCATTAACTGATTTAAACCCATCGAGATCAATAAAGAAAACGGCAAACTGAGTTTGCTGTCGTTTAGCTTGGGCGATCGCACGTTCTAAACGGTCAAAAAATAAGACTCGATTGGGTAATCCCGTTAATTTATCGAAATGAGCTAACCAAGCTAATTGAGCTTCTAATTGTTTGCGATCGCTAATATCTCGTTTAACCGCAACAAACCGAATAATTTCACCCAGAGAATTTTTAACAGGGGCGATCGTCATCTCTTCACAATAGGTACTGCCATCTTTTTTACGATTGATTAATTCCCCTTTCCAGCCTTTTCCCGATAAAATTTTTTTCCATAAAGCTTGATAAAAGTCTTTATTTTGACAGCCACTTTTTAAAAGAGAAGGTTTATGACCAATCACTTCATTCGCCTGATAACCTGTAATTTTTGTAAAGGCAGGATTAACATATTCAATGGTGCCATCTTTGCTAGTAATTACAATCATATCATCCGCCGATTCTATCGCCACAAAATGAGTCATTAATTCTTGAGTTTGTTGTAAATAATTATTTTCTTTTTTGATTAAAATCGTCAATAAACTTATAATAATTAAAACTAAAATTGTATAAAAAATTGCTTTAGTATACCAAAGAAAAAAAACATCAAAAAAACCAACTTGTATCACAATAATTAAAGGATAACCTTCAACTCTTTGAATTCCAACAATTCTTTTTTTATGATCAAATTCAGATCTTAAAACAGCAATTTTATGATTTTTATTTTGTTTAACAAAATCTTGTAATAACTGAATATTAACCGATGAATTTTGATAGACAGGTAAGTTAGGTTCCCTTGTGATGACCCTCAGTTCTAAATCTAGAATTTCAATCACACTTTGCTGACTCTGATCAATATTTTTGATTTCAGTATTCAAAACTGAAACATCTAAACTCGATCTTTCCTGAGTCAAGTTAAAATTAAGAGAGTGGGGTGGTAAATATTTATTTCCCCTAGCAATTTCAGGTAATCGGCTAGAAATTTTTCCAGCCAATAGTTGAGCCGTATTGTAAATATTTTGCTCTGCATTCCGAGCCGTAAATTGATAAGAATAGTACAATTCCACGCCTAAAGCCGTGGTCACGATGAGAGCTAGTCCTACTGCATAAATCATGCGGAGGGATTGCTGTCCCTCCTTGTCCCGGTATTCTATTTTCATATTTTTAAGTACATGAGGGTTAGACCCCAGGGAACAGGGTTGTCAAGGTCTACCGAATGCAATTAGAATGATACAATTGATCAAAAGGCTACGAGGTCTAATCATAAACTAGATATTAAAATTTTAGCAGTGCCTCCTCAATCAAATTTATTCCCCTGAGAATATTAAATGTTATAATTAAATCGGAGATTTTCCTCTCTCCCCCTACTCCCTGATTTTAAGTCAAGTGTGGGTAATAATTGAATCAGAGTAAAGCTTATCAAGCATCAGACATTTCTATATTAGAGAAGATAGTAGCAGAACATTTCAAATAGGCGAGTGCAATGAGCGATCGCAAATCTTTTGTGCTGAACAAGCTGAAAAAATGGTTTTATCAAGAAGAAGAAAAATCCTTACAGTTCAGCAAATTCTTAAAGTTAATTGTCAGTGTATTGGTGATAACAATTGGCGTGAGTGGACTTAAGCAATGGGGGATGTTTCAACTTGCTTGTCGCTCCCTCCAACTTTTCCGACTTGCTACGGAAGGGTAGGGCTGTTTGAGTTAAACTTCCGTTAGCAAGTCATACTTGCCCATTTATTTTTGAAAATTGCGTGATGTTAGAAAGTTTTATCTTAATCTTGCTGATCGGCTTTTTTGTGGGACAGATTGCCAGACGGCTGAAGATCCCTGCTTTAGTAGGTATGGTTTTGGTGGGAATTATACTGGGGCCTCAAGTTGCTGACTTAATCAGCCCTAATGTACTAGCAGCGTCTACACCTTTGCGAACGATCGCTGTCATGGTAATTTTGATGAAGGCAGGATTAGGTTTAGACCGAGAAAAACTGGTACAACAAGGAACAGTAGCACTACGTTTGGGGTTTCTACCTGCGGCCTGTGAAGCTTTAATTGTTGCCCTAGCTGCTATCTGGATTTTAAATTTCGACTTTCCCACGGGGCTACTGCTGGGTTGTATCATTGGAGCAGAGTCGCCAGCAGTAATTGTACCGGGAATGCTACGACTGAAAAGTTTGGGTTGGGGAGTTACTAAGGGGATACCCGATGCCATCCTCACTGGCAGTGCCTTGTCAGATGTGTTACTACTGCTAGTATTTAGTCTGTTACTGAACTTTTTGGCACAAGGAGCAACTTCTGGGGTAAATTTGCCTTTTGGTTTAACTGTGAGTGCAGTTCAACTCCTGCCTCTGCAAATTATTTGCCAAATTGTTCTGGGAGTCGTGTTAGGTTTGTTGACAGCACGGCTTTTGGTGTTTTTGTTGGCCAAGCAGAACTGGACTCAAAATGCAGTACAGGATAGCTTAGTTGGCGCAAATTTAGCGTTGTTGCTCGTAGTGCTGGCAGAAAAATTCCCCTTCTTCTCTGGGTATCTGGCAGTCATGGCGACAGGATTTTTCTTGATTGAATTGGATGCTCCTTTAGCACGACGGTTGCGTTCTGGCTTCGATAGCCTGTGGACAATAGCAGAAATCGTTTTATTTGTGTTGTTAGGGGCAAGTATTCAATTACAAGTGTTAGAAAAAACTCTGGTTCCTGGATTAGTAATTCTGGCAATTGGCACACTGATTGGACGCGCTATTGGATGGTATTTGTCTACATTAGGAAGTAACTGGAATCGCCGAGAGCGAATCTTTTTGCTACCAGGGAACTCTGCTAAAGCCACTGTGCAAGCGGCAATCGGTGCAATTCCCCTAGCACAAGGTATTCAGGGTGGAGAGACTATTTTGGCGATCGCCGCTTTATCTATCCTGGTGACTGCACCTTTGGGAGCTTGGGCAATTCCTATCTTTGCACCAAAATTGTTAGAGAAGGGTGAGGTCGATCCTACAAAGGTAGCGATCAACCGTCGTATTATCATACTAGCGGCGGTTGATACATCCCCTCTAGCTAGTCAGGTATTGAGTAAAACCGCCGATCTTGCTCGTCGTAGTGATGCCGAAGTGATTGTATTGCATATCATTTGCACCAATGATTCTCAAGGAGTAGAGCATCTACAAGAAAAAACTCAACGACTTTTAGCAGACATCCGCCATAAGTTCATGGCTATTCCAGGCTCAATTCCCGAAGAAATTATCCGTGTTGCTCAGGACTATCGAGTTGCTGAGATTGTTATGGGCAAGCGAGGACATAAGCCTTGGGATGAAGTTTTAGTGGGTTCTGTCTCCCAAGCAGTGTTGGAATCGAGCTCAATTCCTGTCATTTTAGTCGAAGATGAACGTATTGCTCACTAACCCATATTTCGTAGATATTTAAGCTAATTAAATTCTCAATTAAATTGGCTTAAATAAAAGCCCGAATTATTGTTATATAATTATTCGAGACGTTTTTAATGTAGAATAATAATTGAAATCTTTATAGTTGATACAGGTAGCAGAACATTCATAAACTTAGAGTGTCAAAGCCATAGGTTGAAAATGTGGTGTAAGACCCTAAAAATCCAGTTCTAATCAATAAATCTAACTCTTTAGGATAGCCTGTAATTCCTTTGGAAATGGTGAAAAAGAAACCCAGATAGCGCTCCAGGAATTGCACCTGCTGCGATCGCTAAAACATTAGTGATGTCTGACATGAATTAGATTTATCATAAGTAATTAAGATATCTGAATTGCGGCTGTTAACTAAATCCGGTTTCTGTTCCTTTTCCCCCATGAACTAACGCTAATTTTTCATACCGTTTAGCGTGTTCAATTAAATCTGCGGCTTCCTCTGGGGAAACTTCCCGGACTCGTTTAGCGGGAACACCCACAACTAAGGAGAACGGAGGGACATCTTTCGTAACAATAGAACCCGCCCCAATAATACTTCCAGTTCCCACCCGCACCCCGTCTAATATCACCGCCCCAATTCCAATTAAACTTCCCCGTTCAATATAAGCTGCATGAATCACCGCCCGATGGCCAACGGTAACACAATCTTCTAAAAGTGTTACCTGACCCGGATCACCATGTAAAATAGCGCCATCCTGAATATTAGTTTTTTCCCCAATCACAATCCGTTCTACATCTCCGCGAACAACGGCCCCATACCAAATACTCGCCCCAGCCCCAACTTCCACAAAACCCACCACCACCGCATTTGCAGCGACAAAAGCAGCTTGGGATATATCTACCGGGGGCCAATAGGGTGTGGGAGTCAACAAAGGTTGATCAGACATGGGTGAAGATTCCGTGAAAAACAAACAAACTAGAATAGAAAGGGTAAAATGCCCATAGTAATCATAAACGACAAGCCCAGGTGTAAAACCCACTTGATAATGAATTCTGCCTTGCAGTACCCAATTTTTGGCCCAGAGATTAATTGTCCCCATTGCCGTCAGCAAATTCCTGCCCTTACGCTGACGGATACCTATTTGTGTCCCCGTCATGGTGCTTTTGAAGCTGACCCGAATACGGGTGAGTTGGTTCATTTGCAATCGGGTCGTCATTGGCGAGAATGGCAAGGAGAATGGTATCGACAACATACTCATCCCGATGGAATTCGGTTTGAAATTCATGAAGCGTTAGATCGACTCTACACCCAAGGCTACCGGGCTACCCGTGTAATTATCGCTAAACGCTATCAAGAGTTAATCAGTGCTTATTTAGAACGGAGCACCCCTTGGCGCAATGGGACAGATACCACACAACCGAGATTATACGGTTTACCTGTGGAATTTAGCCCCGATGCTAAAGATGAACCCTGTTGGGATGTGATTAATTTTAATTTAGACAAAGAGCAGGGGGTTCCCGTGCGTTATCCCTATTTTCGATTATTTGAATAGGGGGAAAATTCATGCACCATGCGTCAATTCGGACGGCTAATATTCATCGAGCGATCGCATTTTATGAAATCCTAGGATTTACGGTTTGTGAACGCTTTACAACGGGATATACCTTAGCGTGTTGGATGGAAGGTTTAAACGGTCGAAT
Source organism: Planktothrix serta PCC 8927 (assembly GCF_900010725.2). Taxonomy (NCBI): domain Bacteria; kingdom Bacillati; phylum Cyanobacteriota; class Cyanophyceae; order Oscillatoriales; family Microcoleaceae; genus Planktothrix; species Planktothrix serta. Next base: position 208,534 of record NZ_LR734883.1, read on the forward strand.
TGAATTAATTGAAATTCCCCAACCGAAACCCGCCCCTGATGCGTTTTCCGATGAGCATTATGTTGGCTATTATCATCTTTCGTTTGATTTAACAAATCAAGTTTCTGATTTAGCCAGTTGGTTAAATGATCTTAAACATCAGTTGCATCAAGCGACGGAAGAACAGCCTAATCTATTCCAACCGTTAAAGATTCTATTAGAACCCATGCAACAAATGATCGGAGATCAAGTTTATGAAGTCATGTTTATTGCGGACACAGACGGTTTACCCTTAGAATTTATCCGCATTTTGTCGGCTGTCTAAATAACCCACGCCTATCATCTAACAGTCCCGTTCATAAAAATATAGAATTTAAAGTTTCAAAACTTGATATATAGTAGGGAACAGGGAACAGGGAACAGGGAACAGGGAACAGGGAACAGGCAGGAAAAGAGTTCTCTGCGGGCGGTTTCAGCATCAGTCTATGTCCTAACTGCCTTGGCTACTGATATAATTATTCCAAAACTTAGACAAACACTGTGAAGTCTACAGGGCTTCTGATCTTTTCTTAATAAAAAGGTAAAAAATATGATCAAATTTAATTTCAATTTTAAATTATTATTTAAGCAAATTTCCGTTAGTTTGTGTTTATTATTGATCCTAATTTTAGGATGGAATTCTATTGAGATTCAACCTGCTTTCGCTGCGGTTGATTTATCCCGTCAACCTGCTACGGAAGTTACCGTTAGTTTAAGTAATGAATCAGGAGAATTAAAATTTTTCCCAGATCACTTCAAATTTGAAGCCGGAAAACCCTATAAATTAATCTTAAAAAATCCCAGTCCCGGTAAACATTATTTCACTGCTAAAGATTTTGCGGATATGAGTTGGACGCAAAAAGTTGAGTCTGGGAAATTAGAAGTTAAAGGCGCAATTCACGATTTAGAATTAAAACCGGGTGGAGAAGCAACCTGGGTCTTCGTTCCCATCAGAACCGGAACTTATAGTTTACGCTGTTCTATCCCCGGACATACGGAAGCTGGAATGAAAGGGGAAATTATTATTACTGAACAGTCTTAAGAATGAGGGTTTAATCCATCCTGTAGGTGCGAAACTTTATTTTTTCCCAACTAACCAATAGGTTGTCATTTCTCCCTTCCCTTTAATTGAAATTTTACCCCGTTTTTCAAAATTATATTGATGTTTAATTCGTTCATAGGTGGCTTCTGTGACTTGAATGCGTCCCGGTTCCCCGGAAGATTCCATCCGAGAAGCAATATTAACTGCATCTCCCCATAAATCATAAATAAACTTTTTAATTCCAATCACACCCGCCACGACTGAACCCGTATTAATTCCGATTCTAATTTGAAATTGAGATCCGATATTAAATCGTTCTAAAGGCGCTTGAAAATGAGACATAGCGGCTTGCATTCCTAACGCCATATCTGCGATCGCTTCTGCATGATTGGGTTTGGGTAAGGGTAAACCTCCGACCACCATATACGCATCCCCAATGGTTTTAATTTTTTCTAATCCATTGTGTTCGGCTAAATTATCAAAAATGGAGAACATTTCATTGAGAACACCGACTAATTCTATGGGAGGAACTTTAGAAGAAAGCGGCGTAAATCCGACAATATCAGCAAATAATATCGTAACTTCTTCAATCGCAGATGCGATCGCTTTTGTATCTTGTTTGAGTTGTTCAGCAATGGCTTCGGGTAAAATATTTAATAATAATTGTTCTGAACGTTCTTTTTCTAACCTTAAATCCGCCGTGCGTTCTTCAACTCGTTTTTCTAATTCTGCATTGGTTTTTTCTAACTCATTAAACGAGGCTTTTAACTGTTGCGTCATTGTATTAAAAGAATTAGCTAAAATCCCTAATTCTTGAATGGATTCTACAGGAATCGTTTGATCAAGTTCTCCACTGGCGATCGCTTGACTGGCTTGACTCAGGCGTAAAATCGGCGTACTAATCCAACGAGCGGTCAAAATTCCACATAATGTTGCTACAAATAACGCCACTAAACATAATAAAATAGTAGTCTGATTATTAGCATGAATTTCTGCCATAAAATCAGATTCAGGAACTACAACCACAATTAACCAATTAATTCCCCGTTGATCAGACAAAGGAGTGACTTGGAGATATTGGTGTTTACCATTAATCTCAAAGGTAAGTTGAGTTGACTGTTGAATCTGATCTAAATTACCAAAATGTTCGACTAAATAACGAGAGGTGGCTTGGGTTAAAGGATTACTACTTTTAACGGCTTTGATCCGTTCTGTTTCCTCTTTTTTAGCATTAACAATAAAGGTTTCTTCTAAGGTGGATGTAGCGACTAAATAGCCATTTTTTTCCATCACAAAAGTTTGTCCAGTTTTGCCAATTTTTAAACCATTGAGAAATTGACTAATCCGTTCTAAAGTTAAATCGGTACTCGCTACCCCTAATAGCTGTTTTTTTTGATTATAAATGGGTTGGTTAGCTGAAATCACGAGAACTCTGGAACCAAAATAAGCATAAATTTCACTCCAAACGGATTTTCCGGCTTTCACCCCTGCTTTATACCAAGGACGAACCCTCGGATCATAATTCTCTCGAACACTCAATAATTGACTGCGATCGCCTTGATTATTGGTTAACCATTTTTCAAATTTTCCTGATGTTCTTTGATCAACAATATCAAATTCTATTGTGCCATCATCGTTACGATTTGCGCCAATATAATAGCCATTTTGCAATCCAATTCCAATATAACTTGCGGTTTGAAATTGTTGTAACTGATTCCAGAGATACCGTTCCATTTGGGAAGTATTATTGAGATTAATTAATCCCATTTTTAAGGTATCAACATTAATTTGATTAACAATATGGGGAGTTTCTAAATAGGTGTGGAGTTCCTGTTGAATACGGTTACTTAATTCAATTCTTAATTGAGTCGCTAAATCATTAACGGCGATGGAACCATTGCGAAAAGATAACCATCCCGTTAATCCGACTGATGCAAAAATTTGGAGTAGAAAAGGAACGACAAAAACAACCCGCAGGGATAGTTTAGGTGCGTTTTGATTTGATCCAAATAGACGAGATAGAGATGCCATCGTGATACTCCCTGGTTCCATAATCTGGATTTGCACCTAATCCCTACCTTAACAGGAATAAGTTCTCTATCGAAAGGTAGAACTTAATCTTGATCAAAAAGTTGTTGACTTGATCTTAACGAAGAATTTTAAGGTTGAGCTTATGATTGAACTTGGGTGGTTAATTTTTCGCCAACTCTGGGTTCTGTTCCTTTGAGAATCCGATCAATATTACTGCGATGTCGCCAGATCACATAAATTCCGCCTGCGATCGCAAATATTTGATAAGGTAAGGGTTCTCCTGTCATAATCATTAAAATCGCAATTCCAATTGCTCCGGCTATCGAACTTAAGGAAACAATCCGAGAAATAGCTAAAACTAGGGCAAAAATCCCTAATGTGGCTAAAGCTAATTTCCAATCTAAGGCGAATAAAATTCCCAGACTTGAAGCAACGGATTTTCCTCCTCTCCATCCAATCCAAATCGATTTTGTATGACCAATAATAACAATTAATCCCGCCAGAATCGCTATCCAATATTGCAATTGTTCAGGATGTTGAATTCCGGCTGTTGTAGCGAGTTCAGACGTTAAGGAAAGGGAATAAACCCAAAAAACCAGAGCAACTGCTGATGTTCCTTTTAAAATATCAATTAGTAAAACCAGCAAAGCGGGGAATTTTCCCAAGGTTCTGAGGATATTTGTTGCACCTGTAGAACCCGAACCCTCAGCCAGAATATCAACGTTATAAAACCAACGTCCTATAGCATATCCCGTTGGCATAGAACCCAGGAAATAAGCTATTACTAATAATCCCGTATTAATTAATAACCATTCAATCATGTTTAAATTCCATTATTTTATAGGATAGGGAACAGGGAACAGGGAACAGGGAACAGGGGGAGCAGGGGGAGCAGGGGAAACAGTCAACAGTCAACAGTCAACAGTCAACATCCCGATTTAAAACCGTTCAATTGGTTGTTGTTGTTGGGTTTGGGGATCGGGAGCGAAGGCTAACCACAGGGGAAATTGAAGTAAAGATAGACTAATTTTGTCTTCCATATCATCAATAATAATGAACGGTAATCGTCCCTCTTTGACGAGGCGTTCAGCTTTTTGAGATAAAACTTCCGGCTCTTCAAATAATACAATTCCCTGTTCGGGGCCAAAATCGCGGCGATCAATTCCTAAACAATCTTGTAGTCCCCGTCGCCACTCTCCCAAACGTTCAGGAGTATTGGCTAAAACCAAGGTTCTTAAACGATTTCCATAGAGATTTCTAAGCACGGAAATCGTCGCCGAAGCAATCAAAATATTTTGTAAACGACTCCCCATTGTCCGTAACGCACCCCGTCCTCCTTGGGTAAAGAACCAATTGGAAACCCGTTTGGCGTGTATGGGTTCAAAGGTACGCCGCAATTGCCAAGGAGCGCCATAATAATCGGGAGAACTCCGATATTGATCGAGGAGTTGGCGAATTCTCTTGGTTTGTTCCTGAAATCCCTGTTCTGAAAATTGCGGGATCGGGGCGGTTTGGGAATTGTCCCCACTATCTCCCCTGTCTCCCCTGTCTCCTCTCACGGGTTGGGGGGGTGGAGAAACCTCTGCTATCGGTGTTGGGGGAGGAGTTTCGGGTAAAAGTTCCAATTGTTCAGTCGTGGCGACTAAATCTTGTAAACTCCCGACTAAATAATCTTTAAATCCTTGGACGCGGATGGCGAGTTCTTGGGAAACTCCAGCGAAGGAGGTTCGCATTTCTTTTTGAATGCGATCGCGGCGACGTTCTAATTTTTCGACTTCAATTTGTAAGGTTTGTTTACGTTGTTCTAACTGATCTAACGCTGAGGAGATTAATTTCCCCATCGACTGAGTTAAGGCCAATTGCTCCTGCTGCATTTTGGCGTTAGTCGCCTGCAATTGAGCAATTTTTTGTTGAAGTTCTTGTTCTTGACGCTGTAACGTGCTTACCCGTTGACCTAACTGAGTGGTCACTTCTTCTATGGGTTCGGACATTAGGCGTTCAGACAGGGTGGGCATTGTTGAGGGCATTGATACTGGTTCGGGAGTTTGCAATTCGTTAGACTCCCAAGGGTCAGCGATCGGTAAAGGATTCATATTGCTAGGGTTCCCCCCAATTTCTGGATTAGAGGGAACAGACGGTTCTGTGAAGGAAGAAGCATCGCCTTTTGGGAGGTTGTTTTGATCTCGGATTTGATTTTCTTCTGAATTCATGAAATTGACAGTCCCGGTCTAAACACAAAGGGATGTACTGAGTGAAAGTATAGCGGTGAACTACCCACACTGACTGGGAGTACCAAGTACAGTGTCGGCTTCTGTACTCACAGGCGAATGCCAGAACTTAGGCTTTCGCNCTCGGCTTTTTTGAGCTTAGGAAGTAGGGCGTTGAGTGCTACCTTTCCCAGCCATAACCCCGTATCTTGATAAACCTGAATGGATTTATTTAAGGCATAATTCCACCACCAGCGCGAACATCCAAATGTCTGAGCTAGTAGTGTTTCTTGCAATGCAGTTGGATACAGACGGACTTGTACAGCTTTATGTAGCACTCGATTTGCACCTCCTGGTCTGAATATATTACTACATACTCNTCGCGGCGTTTCCATCACGGTCATGATCACTACCACAATGAGGACAAGTCCATTCCCTCACATCTAAAGGCATCTCACTGACTTGATAGAAACAATTAGAACAGAGTTTGGAACTGGGAAACCATCTATCTATCTCAACTAACTTACCACCTTTTCGACCTAGTTTGTAAGCTAAGAAATTAGTGAAAGTTCCCCATCCACAATCAGAAATTGCTTTCGCCAACTTGTGATTACGAACCATGCCTTTGACATGAAGATTTTCTACGATCACAGCTTGGCTATCGCTGACTAACTTATAACTAAGTTTATGTAAAAAATCTTGCCGGGAATTCCTAACTCGTTCGTAGACTTTGGCAACAATTTTACGAGATTTATTTCTGGATTTACTTCCTTTTTGTTTATGGGCTAATTTTTTCTGTTTGCGTTTGAGATTTTTCTCATACTTAGCAAGGTGTTTAGGATTATCGTATTTAAAAACCTTTTCACCATCAGTGACAACAGCAAAGTGTTTGATTCCTAAATCAATCCCGTAAATCTTACCTTCTGAAACAGTAGGGTTTTCCCCTTCAATTTCAGTCAATATAGATGCCAAATATTTGCCTGATGGTGTTTGACTAACGGTTACAGTCTTGATTTTCCCTTCAATCGGTCTATGTATTTTGGCTTTGACTATCCCAATATTGCCAGGAAGTTTAACATTCCCCTCAACAATTTTGACATTTTGAGGGTATTGAATTGACTGTTTACCTTGTTTAGACTTAAACTTAGGGAAGCCTGCACGTTGAGCAAAAAAGTTTTTGTAAGCTGTGGTTAAATTAAGTGTTGTAGCTTGTAAAACCTGACTATAACAATCAGCCAGCCACAGGGTATCCTCGGCTTTTTTGAGCTTAGGAAGTAGGGCGTTGAGTGCTACCTTTCCCAGCCATAACCCCGTATCTTGATAAACCTGAATGGATTTATTTAAGGCATAATTCCACCACCAGCGCGAACATCCAAATGTCTGAGCTAGTAGTGTTTCTTGCAATGCAGTTGGATACAGACGGACTTGTACAGCTTTATGTAGCACTCGATTTGCACCTCCTGGTCTGAATATATTACTACATACTCCCGAAAACCGTAAAGATAATCGCGCCAAGATGGGGCCAACTCCGTACCTACGTTGACCCGCCTTTCATCCCAGATCTCACCTGGGTTATTGTAGAGCGGAGGACTTCCCGGCGGTGTGAGTTAATCTGTTCGGTTATGATGAATAGAATATTATCCTACGGTTAGATGGGATCAGCTTACCGTTTTAAAAAGGTTCCTAAACGACTGCGAGATTGGGGTAAAACTAAGGCTAATGCTACTAATATTGCAGTAACTAAATTCAAATCTTGGGCTTGAAATCCTAAAAAATCTGCATTTAACGCTAAAGCAACGGCAATTCGATAAATGACTGATCCTAATATTGCTCCTAATGTGGCTTTAATAACGGTTGTCGGAGTAATAAATGTTTCTCCAATAATTACCGCAGCTAATCCAAAAACAATCGTTCCTACCCCCATTGTGACATCGGCAAATCCATAAATTTGAGCAAATAAAGCCCCTCCCAAGGCGACTAAAGCGTTACTGATTGCCATTCCTAATAAAATCATCCCTTCTGTTGTAATACCTTGAGCTTTTGCCATCAGGGGATTAGCACCCGTTGCCCGCATTGCTAACCCGATTTCTGAATTCAGAAATTGATCTAATATGATTTTAATAACGATGACAATTGCCAATAAAATGATCGGAATTACAAGCCATTGAGGTATTGAGTTAAAAACAGGTTGTAACGGGGTTAAAATTGTCGGTTGTCCTAATAACGCAATATTCGGTTTTCCCATAATTCTTAAGTTAATTGAATAGAGGGAAATCATCGTTAAAATACTGGCTAACAAATGTAGAATTTTTAGCTGAACATTTAACCAAGCGGTGACTAACCCGGCTAACGCACCCGCTAGACCCGCGATGAAGGTTGCGATCGCCGGATTTACCCCCTGAAGGATTAAAGTGGCCGCCACCGCACCCCCCAAGGGAAAACTGCCATCAACGGTTAAATCAGGAAATTCTAAGACTCGAAAGGACAAATACACCCCTAAACCAATTAAGGCATAGAGTAATCCCGTTTCGATCGCCCCAAATAATGCCACAATACTCATAGTTTGTTGACTGTTGACGGTTGACGGTTGGCTGTGTACAGACTAAGCATGGCTAGTCTCTACTGATTACTATTTATTCCCTGTTCCCTGTTCCCTGTTCCCTGTTCCCTGATTACTGAAAATGGGTATAGAATTACGCAGCTACGTTTATTTAGATAACCTTCAAAGACAACACGCAGCCTATATTGGTACGGTGTCACTGGGGTTTTTACCCTTACCTGGGGATTCTTCCCTGTGGATTGAAGTATCACCTGGAATTGAAATTAACCGGATTACGGATGTGGCCTTGAAAGCAACCTCTGTGCGTCCGGGGGTGTTGTTTATTGAACGACTTTATGGCCTTTTAGAAATACATTCTAGCCGTCAAGGGGACACAATGACCGCCGGACGTGCGATTTTGGACTTTTTAGGATTACGGGAAAGCGATCGCCTCAAACCTCAAATTATGTCTAGTCAAATTATTCGTAACCTTGACCCCCATCAAGCTCAACTCATTAATCGTAACCGTCGAGGTCAATTAATTTTAGGGGGTCAAAGTTTATATATTTTGGAAGTTCAACCCGCAGCTTATGCGGCTTTAGCAGCTAATGAAGCAGAAAAATCGGCGTTAATTAATATTCTACAAGTGACGGCTGTAGGAAGTTTTGGACGGTTATATTTAGGGGGAGAAGAACGAGATATTATCGCCGGATCAAAAGCCGCTTTAGAAGCCATTGAAAATGTTTCGGGGCGAGAATATGGAGGTAGTTTTAATCCTGAATAAATAGGATAAAAAATCATGGCAAATCCAGAACATTTAGCTTGATTATATGAAATCTAGTTATTAACGCTACAAAGGAGTTACTTGAACTTTTAGCATCTCCCAAGTTTGTCGTTCCATGTTCAAGATATTGCCCACTTCTTGCAAGAGTTCATAACTCTTTAAATCTATTTCTACTCTTACCTTAATATTCCCTTTGATTTCAGCACTTGTCTGTACCGTGATATTTGATCAAACCTTCACCACAGGCACAAACTCCTCTAACTGCACTTGTAAGTTATCCACGATCATTAAACGATACCTTTCAGTAGCTTTCAACTTTTGGAAAACATAACTAGCAAAATCATCACACCACTTTTTTCTCTCAAATTCATTAGAGATATTTAGTGATCTGATTGATAGATTATAAGGGTATTCTTCAAATTTGATATCTTGATCGTTTTCAAAATCATGCTTTCCTATAGTAAGAGTGATGGTTGAGTTACGAAACTCATACCAGTTGTCAGTACCATCAGAAAAAAGCTCAAATTTTAAATCCAATATAAACTCTAATTCTTTGATTAAATATTCGATTTTATGGGGAAAGTCTACAAAAATATCTAGTGTGCGAGACATAAAAACCTCCTTTATTGAAACTCAGTAAAAGTGATGTCATAGCGATCACCAATAATTCGGACGCGATCAATTTTTCCGCGTGTAATATTTTTCGCCCTCTCCAAACCTCGTTCTGCCTCAGACTCTATCAACCCAGATGTCCTAGCATCTATAATTATATCCCTAGCTTGTCCCCCTCGTCTAATCGAGTTGTTGATCTGATTTTTTACTGTTGCGCTTGTAGCACCAAAATCCAGACTTTTAAATTCAGTGGGTTTTCCATCTACCTCAGCATCGGGATTTCTACCTCCATCGTTTTTTTCTGCCAAGGCTTTAACATTTTTTCCCTCTCTTTCGAGAAATTCCGCGATCGCTTTTTCTGTTGTACCAAAAGCTCTTTCTGATTCATCAATACTGCCACAATTAGCCGAATTTTGCTCAGGGGTTTGGTTAGTCCCGTTATTCACCATTTTTTGTTCCTTAAAATTTGGGCTGGTGTCATAATCTGATCCCGCCCCGGACGTTTTAAATCGCCTAAATTAATATTTTTATTACCGATATATTTGAGTCTCTGACAGTTGTGGTTTTACGATATTAATGACTTGATGGAGTTTACTTTCTACAACTTATAGTCAAACATGATTCTATCTCCTTTTGGACTTGATGGCGATCGCACTTTTATGGTAGTTTCTCCCGCAAGTCTAGCCAAGACTTGAGAGCTTCATCCAAAACATATTTATCACTGTCAGCGAGTGCGGCGATAACTTTCAATCTATTTTTCAGTTGTCTTAATTCGCGAATTTCTGCAATGGGTAGCATTTTCCAATTCGCGGCCTTTTTTTCCACATCTTCGAGGGAATCTTTGATGTTATCCCAAAACCATTGTAAAATTAAGTTAACATCGAGAACAGGATGATCGGAAATTACTCCAAGTTTTGCGATCGCGCCAGCCCGCAGCATCATTGAGGAAATCCTAAAAGACTCGCCACTTCCTGTCTTTTTATTTTCGGCATCATCGGCTAGGCGATCATAAATTGTGGTGGCTACTTCTGCCCATTGGCTATCAGGTAAATCCGAATTATTTTGACCTTTCCGAGCCTTAGCAGAGGAAACATCAGCTAATAATAACCAGTTAAACTCTTGTGGTTGGGTAGCTTGATTTGAAAATATCTTTTTTACCCAAATCAGTACAGATTCGGCATCTTGTTCGAGAATGCTATCAATTGATATTGTCGTAGGAGATTGAGTCATAATTTATCTACTCCACATATTCGATATCAGCTACATTCCCAAAGCGATCAGGGGGATCTCCACCAGATGGGATGTTTGAAAAGTTACTCATGGGTTTAACTGAGATCGACGTGAGGGCATTCAGAAATTATAACTGTTGCAGTTGAGCTTGAACCAATTTTTTGACTATTTGCGGCAGAGATTCACGGGATTTACGGATGGTAACGGTTTAATAAGGCTTTGAGATTGCTTCGTTACCCTCGCAATGACATAATTTAGAAATGTTCCAGCAGAGATTTCTCTTGTTCATAAACCTTTCGCAGCGACTCCAGGGCGATCGCCTCAAACCTCAAATATGGCAAATCCAGAACATTTAACATTATTACAGTGGGGAACTCAACGCTGGCAAATTTGGCGTTTAAATAATCCCGATATTCAGCCGGACTTATGCGAGGCTAATTTAATGGGGGCTGATTTAAACGGAATTAATTTAGCAGATGCTGATTTAAGTAAAGCCAATTTAATTGCAACGGATTTAAGCTCGGCAAACCTAACAAAAGCGGATTTAAGTTTAGCTCAACTGCGACGCGCAAACCTCAGTGAAGCGGTATTATTTCAAGCGAATTTAAGTCAAGCCAATCTAAATACAGCTATATTAAATGGTGCAGAATTAATTGAAACCTATCTCTATCGCACCGACTTAAATAATGCCAAACTCATTAATGTTCATTTTAATGGAGCTTATTTATATGGAGCAAATTTGAGTGAAGCTGATTTAACTCAAGGTGATTTAAGATTTGCGAATTTAAACAAAGTGAATCTTTATCAAGCCGATTTAACCGGGGCAAATTTAAGAGGGACAACCTTAATTCAAGCAAATCTACAAAATGCTAATTTATCCTATGCAAATTTAAGAGGAACAAACCTCAGTAAAGCCAATTTAACCGGAGCCAATTTAACCGGAGTTGACCTAAAATTTGCTAAATTAAACGGGGCTATTCTTTCCTAAATATAGCAATGGGCAGATTAGTGTTGACAACTTCTTTGTGTCTTTGTGTCTTTGTGGTTAAATTAGGCTTAACCTTTGTCAACATAGCCACAATAACATCCTATTGGTGAATCAACACTTTAATCGCAAATTCCGGTAACGCTAACATCCGCCGCCAGCGCCAAGGTTCTTGATATAATCGATATAACCATTCTAAATGATATTTACAAAAAAATTCCGGTGCCCGTTGTTTAATTCCTGACCAAATATCAAAACTTCCCCCCACACCTATCCAAATCGAATTCGGACAAAGATGACGATTTTGACTAATCCAATATTCCTGACGAGGAACACCCAAACCCACTAATATTAATCGCGGTTGTAAATCTTTTAAAGTTATTTTTAAATCTTCTTCTTCTGAAGTAGACAGATAACCATGATAACTCGAAATACCCAGACTCGGAAATTTTTGTTGAATATTATCAGCCGCCTGTTGAGCAATTCCCGGTTTTCCCCCATAGAAAAAAATAACTTCAGAATTGTCTAATTTACCAATATTTTTGATTAAGGTTTCTGCTAATTCAATTCCCGGACACCGTTTAATTTTTTTACCTTTATATTGTAAATAAAGCACCACTCCCGCACCATCGGGAATAACTAACTCTGCTGAATGAATAATTTCTGTTAATTCCGTATTTTTTTCCGCCTGTATCGCCATTTCTGCATTTAGGGTAATCACATGAGTTCCTAACCCTTGTTGCCAACGTTTTAATAACCAGTTACTATAATTATCAATCAAATGGACAGGTAAACCCAAAACCGGAAAACGGTTTAGATTAGAATCATAAGGTAAAATAGTTTGACTCATTATCGACTTTAGTAACCTCACACACATTATTATAAGATTAGCCGATTGTGTCACCAAAATTTCACATTTTAGGAATCCATAAATTTTATAATTCTTCAGCTAACACAATGACATCCGGTATTTCTCCTTATGGGTTGGACTGTGAACCGGAAGTTGAAGAAAAAAGCGACTCGTTTTCAGGTAGTTGAGTGTTACGTTAATTAAACCTCGTCAAAAATTCATTAACAGTAATAATTTCAATATTTCCAAAGGGATTTAATACCAATAAATCTTGATCTCCTGTAATAATTAAATCAGCTTTTCCACTTACGGCTAATTCTAAAAATTTATTGTCTTTAGGATCTCGACAAGTAGTAATTGTTTCTGTAATATTAACTATTACTGCTTTTTGTCGTAAACTACCAATAAAATTTAACCTTTTCTCTAAAGATACATATTTATCAAATTTAGGACGTATCAAGGTTTGACAAATTTCGGTAAAAGTGCTATCAGACATTAAAAGAATTTGGCTTTCAGTCACGAAATCGAAAACCTGTTGAGCTTTCGAGGCTGGTAACAACAAACCACTAATAAAAATATTCGTATCTATAACAATTCTCAGTTTACTCATCTTCTAATAAATGGGCTAAAATTTCGGGGGTTAAACCATTAACTTTAGCTTCTTCTCTTACTTGTTTAACCATCTCATCAAAACTAGACGGTTTTAATAAGCCTTTCAGAATCAGGCTACAAACCCAAATCGCTTTTTCTTGTTGATTAATATCAGCTTCTTGGTAAAGTTTTGCTACTTCATTCTCAACTTTAATCGTAATTGTTTCCATTAGTTACTCCTGATTGATTACCTAATATTAATGTTTCCATTGAAATGTCTTAAGCTGACGAGAAACTACGGTAAGAATAGCAATTTTAAAAATATTTCTACACCGTTATTAACTCTATTATAAATTAATTTCAGGTGTAGGGGCAACGGGAGTAAAATATCATTCCTAATTAACAGTGATTCTACTAAACCCGCCCCTACAAACCCATTAATCAGTCAACCGTCAACCCATCTATTTCAACGCTTTTAACGCTTCTAACGGTCGCACCATTCCCCAACCCCAACGGTTATCGGGACGTTGTTCTTCACCCCCCGGATGATAGGCGGTTTTCTTCAAAACATCAATAATCTTACTTAACGGAGCTTCGGGATAGGCTGACATCAATAACGCTGCAATTCCGGCGATGTGGGGCGTAGCCATTGATGTCCCGTCCATGTAGGTATATTGAAAAACGCCGTTATCCATTTTCACCGGAGGAATACAGGAATAAATCTGGGCTCCGGGAGCAGAAACATCCGGTTTTGTCACCCAGGCGTTAGGAGAGTCCGCCGGAAACACTAAACTGGCGCCACTACTAAAAAATGTAATTCCCAGATTATCTGTCTCAATTTGTTCCACAGCACCCACAGAAAAGGCATTATAAGCATTACCTGGAGAACTCGTATTTCCGTGATTTTCGTTTCCAATGGCGACAATGGGTAAAATTCCGTATTGATTGACTAAAATATCAAAAACTTGGGGAAATAAAGGTTCATAATAACTCAATCCCAAGGACATATTAATAATTTTTGCCCCTTTTTCCACCGTCCAAGAGATCCCTTCAATTAAGGTTAATAAAGTTGCGTCTCCCACTAATACCCCAGCAACAATTAAATTCGCTTGAGGTGCGACACCAATAGACAAACCCTCCTCGGTTTTTCCCCCCGCAATTGTGCCGCAAACGTGGGTTCCATGTTGTCCACCATCAAAGCTGGGGGTGGCGGTAATTCGACGTCCTAACGGGTCAATAACAATAAAATCTTTTACCCGTCCTTTTAAAGCGGGATGGTCTCCATGTACCCCGGAATCTAAGACCGCAACGGTAACATTTTCTCCTTGAGTTGTTTCCCAAACTTTCGGAATTTCTAACCGTTTTAATCCCCAAGTTATTTTATCCTCTAATTCTTGTTTTTGCAAGCCAGAATAATCAACTCCTTTGGGTTCAATTAAATGAATTTTTTGGTTAGGCAGAATAGCAACAACATCAGGATGTTCTGCTAAAATGGGTAAACTTTGACGGGTTACTTCAATTTGGGCGATGGGTAAACTTCCCCGACCAACGGGTTCTGCATAAAAGGATTGACGAGTAGCACTTTGATAATCATTAATAATTTTATTGGCAATGGATTGATTGGTTTGTTCTTGTTGTTTTAAGGTTTCAAAATAAGCAGCAGTTCCTGGTTGAGGCATTGACCCTGGAGACACTAAACCTCTATAAATAACAATGGCATCTTTTCGGGCATTGGGTTGACTGTGGCCTAAAAAGGGTTCAAAAGCGGGAGAAATTTTAGATTGAGTTGTCATTTAGGGTTGACTCCGTTTTAATAATAATCCTTGAGCCCAGTGTACTAATTTTCTGACCCAAGGGATAGAGGGTAAATTCCGTTCAGGATATTAGTCTTCTTGTTCTAGCTTAAATCTTGAGATTCAGGGTAATTTGATCACTTGGCAGAGATCCAGTATTCCTGTAGGATTAAACAATGATCACGATAATTAACGGTTTTTTTATTAAAATTCACAATGAAAAACGTAGATAAAAAATTGCATCCGGGTTGGTGGATTTCAATTTTATATTTTGCCCAAGGATTTCCCTATACCGTTGTCAATACAATGTCAGTGGTTTTTTTTAAAGGGTTAGGGGCGAGTAATGAATTAATTGGATTAACCAGTTTGTTATCTCTCCCTTGGGTGATGAAAGGATTATGGGGGCCAATTGTTGATATTTATTCAACCAAACGGCGATGGATTTTAAGGATGGAAATTGTATGTGCAATTCTATTTTTAATTTTAGCATTGGGTGCACCATTTCCCTCAGCAATTCCGTTTTCGATTGTAATTTTTTCCCTCATTGCCTTTGCTAGTGCTACCCATGATATCGCCATTGATGGCTTTTATTTAACGGTGTTAAATTTAGACCAACAGGCGTTTTATGTAGGAGTTAGAAACACCGCTTATCGGATGGCGGTTTTAGCTGGAGGTGGCGGGTTAGTATTTTTAGCCGGACATATTGCTGAACAATATATTGATGAGAAAAGTCCAACGGGGGAAATTACATATAATTTGGTTCCCTTAAAGTTTTTGGGGTCTGATTTTTCACTTCCTGCATTAGGATGGGGATGGGCGATCGCTTTTTCTCTAGCGAGTTTAATCTTTTTACTCATCTACGGATTTCAGAAAATATATTTACCTAAGCCAGAAAAAGTAACGTTTTCAGAAACGGAAAATCTATCAAATTCTGCTAACTTCCTGAACTCCTATAAAACCTATTTTACTCAATATAAAATCGGTTGGATTATCGCTTTTATTTTATTATTCCGTTTAGGAGATGCCTTAACCTTCAAAATGGCAACTCCTTTTTTAATGGATACAGCCGCAAAAGGAGGGTTAGGCATTTCAACCGCCGAAATTGGGATTTTATCGGGAACAGTTGGGGTGATTTTCCTATTATTTGGAGGATTATTAGGAGGGTTTTTAATTGCCAAACAAGGGTTAAAAACTTGGATATGGCCGATGGCAATTCTCCAAAATTTTACTAATATCTTTTATTGGTTATTAGCCAAAACTCAACCGGAAATTATTTGGGCTTATGTTGTTAATTCCATTGAACAGTTCACCTATGGTTTAGGGGTAGCAGCCTATACAGTCTTTTTAATGCAAACGGTTCGTCCTGAATATAAAGCCTCCCATTATGCAATTACAACGGCATTTATGGCGGCGGGGGTATTAATTCCAGGGGTATTTAGTGGGTATATTCAAGCGAATTTAGGCTATCAAAACTACTTTTTATTAAGTGCAATGGCGGTAATTCCAGGTTTATTAACAATCTTCTTTATTCCGATTAAAGATGAACATAATATAAAATCTATCCCTCGACCCGGACTCGATGACGAAAACATATAAACAGGACTTACGCAGTTACGCTATATGTAGCGTACTCATGAGAAGCGCGATCGCGCTCGGAACTCAAAGGCGATCGCTAACCCAAAAGAAATCTAGAAACGGATAATAATGAATGTTAAAATAGCATCAGAATTTATGCCCAAAAATTATGAGCATCAATTATCTATACTATTGCCAATATCTCCTGAGTAGCCAAATCAACTATACTCTAACTAACTTTGCTGCACATATTCAAAAGTTTAGCCATGATACAATTAATCGTTACTTGAATTCAGAAAACTTAACACCCGAAGTGATTTGGGAAAAAGTGCATTCAGAACTTCAGAGCCATCCCGAAGCTTGTTTAGTTTTTGATGATACGGTACTCGACAAGAGATTTTCCTCGAAAATTGAACTTGTCCGCCGTCAATATAGCGGCAATGAACATCGAGTGATTAGAGGAATTGGTTTAATAAGCTGTATTTATGTAAATCCCGAAACGGGATACTATTCAGTGATTGATTATCGAATTTATGACCCAGATGGGGATGGTCACACCAAGCTGGATCATGTAGCAGATATGCTGAATGATGTCGTCTTTAAAAAAAAGATTCCTGTAGCGAAAGTGCTTATGGATAGTTGGTACGCAGCCCAAAAGCTAATGGCTTTGATTGATAATTTAGGGAAAATTTATTATGTTCCGCTCAAAAAAAATCGGTTAGTTGATGATACAGGGGGTCAAAAAAAATATCAGCCTATTGAACAGTTAATTTGGTCTGAAATTGAAGAAAAACAATGATTTAAATCAGTCTTCAATAGATGAGGTCATATCTGAATGTAAACTGCGATGGAAAATTGAGGAATTCCACCGAGAAATTAAACAATTAACCGGGATAGAATCTTGCCAATGTCGTCGAGCGAGTATTCAGAAAAATCACATTGCTTGTGCTTTATTAGTTTGGGTTTTTCTGACTCGTATGGCTAAGAAAGTTTCTCAAACTGTCTATCAGTTAAAAGCTAGTTTGTTAGCAGATTACCTCAGCCAAGAGCTTAAACATCCCTCTCTCAAGCTTTCATTTATTTAGTTTACTGATCAATTCAAATACAGATTGATTCTCTTTTTATCAGCGCGATGCCGACAGGCGACGGCTACGCCATCGCGCTTCTGTCTGAATCAGGCGATCGCCTGATCTTTAATGCGCTATATATAGTGTCCTTGCGTAAGTCCTGATAAAGTAGGGTGCGTAAGGCGAAGCCGCACGCACCAAATTCACCGAATTAGGAAAACCTTGATGATTATTATAGATAATTGATGGTGCGTGCGCGGAGCTTACGCACCCTACGGGTGTAAATTAATGGTGCGTGCGCGGAGCTTACGCACCCTACGGTTTAAATAACTGCGATACACTCGATTTCTACTAATACATCTTTGGGAAGACGGGAAACTTCAACGGTGGCTCTAGCGGGGGCTGTTTCGGGTTTAAAATATTTAGAATAAACTTCATTAACTTGGGTAAAATCGTTCATATCTTTTAAAAATATGGTGGTTTTAACAACGTTTTCCCAAGTAGCACCTGCTTCGGTTAATACGGCTTCTAAATTTGACATTACTCTTTCGGTTTGTTTGGTGATGTCATCGGGATAAACAATTTGGTCTATGCGAGGGTCAATGGCAATTTGTCCCGATAAAAAGATCATGTTATTGACCATTACCGCTTGATTATAAGGGCCAACGGGTTTAGGTGCGTTTTCGGTTTTAATGATCTTGCGAGTCATAACAGTTTGTTTTTCTTCTCCGATAATAATTGTATAATTGTCTGGGTCATTAATGGTATCATCAGGCATTACTGAGGCTAAGGTTTCAGCTTCCTCAAAGTTAGCCAAATAGATATTAGCTAAATTTAGTCTAGCACCAATGAAACTGGCTTTTTCAACATTGGCTCTGATCAAATTAGCCTTTTTAAGATTTGCCAGCTTCAGGTTAGCATTTTTTAAACAAGCAGAACGTAGATTTGCTGATTCAAGGTTAGCAAACCTAAAATCTGCTCCCGTTAAATCTAAATAAGATAAGTCAGCCTCTCGAAGATCAGTATTAGCAAAATCAGTTCCTTGAAAATTTACATCAAAAAATTTTTGACCTACAAGATTTAAAGAACTTAGATTAGCTTCTGCAAAATTAGCTCTACTTGACTTAACACCAGAGTAATTAACATTTCTTAAATCCGCACCTTGTAAATCAGCATCTTCAAAATTAGTAGCAATTAGACTTGAGCTTTGGAGGTCGGCTTCAGTCAGTATTGCTTGACTAAAATTTGTTTCTCTTAAGTTAGCTGAATCTAAACAAGCGTTAGTCAAATTAGCTGAGGTCAGTATTGCTTTAGTGAAGTTAGCTTTTGTCAAATCTGCTTCTTTAAGGTTGATTCCTGTTAAATTAGCATTTTGTAAATCTACTCCACAAAGTTCTACGCCCTCAAAATCCCGTTCACCTTGAGCATATTTCTCTAACAATTCTTTAGCGTCCATAATTTACCTCTTAATTATCCTTATATTAGTTTATCATTAAGATGAACTTCTGAATATTCTCATTACAACACTTTCCTTATATTCTAATAATAATTGATGGTGCGTCCGCGTTGATGGAACACCCGACAGGTCTAGTAGGGTGTGTAAGGCGAAGCCGCACGCACCTATTAACCCTATTAACAGAATCAGAACAAAAAACCTTGATGATTGTTATATATAATTGATGGTGCGTGCGCGGAGCTTACGCACCCTACTTTAACAATAATTACAAATAATAGCCAATCACTGTTATCATAAAAGATTGGACTTAAATTGATATAGGAAATCATCAACATGGCTAAAAATGAAACCCGCAATGAAGTAGAAGTTCGTTCTCAGAAAGTCGATGAGTTGAGAGAATTGGGAATAGAACCCTATCCCAGTCACTCCCTTCAACGGTCACATACCACCCAACAAATTAAAGATTTATTCGCACAACCGGGGAAAGAATTAAATGATGGAGAAAGCGACCCGGACGCTGTTCCTTTAACTGTTTGTGGACGTATTACCTTTAAACGGGATAGTGGAAGTATTGGGTTTATTGGGTTAACGGATATTGCGGGAACCCTTCAACTCAAACTAGAGAAAAAATTAGTCACTGGTGAAACGGGATTATCCTTTAATCAGGTTAAAAAATATCTCGATTTAGGAGATTTTATTGCCGCCGAAGGAATAGGATGTCGCACGAACCGAGGGGAATTATCCGTACAAGTTGAACGGATTTTTGTGATTTCTAAAGCAACGATGCCTTTTCCTGATTCCTATTATGGAATTAATGACCCGGAATTGTGTCGTCGCCATCGAGAAATTGATTTAGTAAGTAACCCGAAATCCTTAGAAACTTTTAAACTTAGAAATCTGATTTTAAAAAGAATTCGGACTTATTTATGGGATCATTGTTTTGAGGAATTAGAAACTCCCGTATTACAAGCTATTTATGGCGGTGCGGCGGCGCGTCCTTTTGTCACCCATCATAATGCTTTAGATATTAATTTATATCTGCGAATAGCCACGGAACTGCATTTAAAACGAGCAATTTGTGGGGGGTTTGAACGGGTATTTGAAATGGGGCGAGTGTTTAGAAATGAAGGCATTGATAGCACCCATAACCCCGAATTTACTTCAATAGAATTGTATCAAGCTTATGCAGATTATTTTGATTTAATGACTTTAGTAGAGGATTTAATTTGTGCGATCGCAGCGAATCTTTTCGGAGATAAAATGGAACTAGAATATCAGGGGGACACGATTAGTTTAGAACGGAAATATAACTATTCTGAACAATATCCAACCTTTACGGGAAACCATTGGAAAGTTCAAACTATGGTGGAAGCGGTGCGGGAAAAAACAGGGTTAGATTTTGATACTTTAGAATTAGATGAAGCTCTAAAATCGGCTGAAGATTTAGGGTTACATTTATCCAAATTAGACAGTCAAAGTTTGGGATATGTCCTTTATGCGGTCTTTGATAAATTAGTTTCTCCTCAATTAATGCAGCCGACTTTTATTACAGAATTTCCGGTAGAAGTCAGTCCTTTAGCCAAACGTCATCGTTCTAAACCGGGATTTGTGGAACGCTTTGAGTTATTTATTCACGGGACAGAATATTCTAATGGTTTTTCAGAATTAAATGATCCTCAAGACCAACGGAAACGATTTGAAGAACAATTAGCTCAGAAAAATGCCGGGGATGAAGAAGCACATCCAATGGATGAAGACTTTATTCAAGCATTGTCTTTAGGAATGCCAAATTGTGGGGGAATGGGAATAGGAATTGATCGATTAATTATGTTATTTACGAATACTGCTAGTATTCGAGATGTGATTATGTTCCCCACGATGCGAACCACTATTTAGAAGTAGACCCCCCGGAGGATTTCAAAATTTATAGGGGTGTACATTTGTCTGAGGTACAAGCCAAAAACCCGGTTTCTCTGAGAAACTGGGTTTTTTAGTCCCTACTTCATCCGTTTCTTATTCTGGAAATCTAACTGATAAAATTAAGCTCATCCGTGTCTTCGTGTCTTCGTGTCTTTGTGGTTTCTTCTACAGCTAAAAACCTCGTTTCTAAGGTTGATTTTTTGCGGTGAGATGTTGGGTAATTAATTCTGCTGCTAAACGGTTTCCAGCGATATTCCAGTGGGTATCATTGGGTTTATAGAGGGGAGTTTTTTGAGCAGTTGCTTTAAAATCAGGTAATAAATCCAGATAATCAATATTGGCTTGCTGTAACTGTTCTGTTAACAGTCGGTTGGAGATTTCAAAATCTAATAAATTTTGATTATTGGGATCAAATGCTTGTTTGACTTGTTTTTGAAGTTGTGAATTAACTTGAACTTCATCAGGAATAATTACAATTGTTAAAGGGATATTTTGAGAATCACAAATTTGTTTAATTTTAATTAAATCTTTAACTGCATCATCTACAAAGCCTTTAAACATACCATCGGCTGGATTTCTAACAAACATATTACTTTTGTTGATAGTATCTTCGAGATACTTTTCATCAGTAAAGGTCGGTAGATTATCATTATATTGAACGGTTGTGGGGTTGAGAACTTTACCTTTATAATTGCTTTGAATCTTAATCATAGATTTAATTAAAGCTATCATGTATGATTTTTCCTCTGTTCTCAGGTTAGCGGTCATGTAATTATCTAAAAAATCATTACCAATATAGAAGGATAATACTACTCTATCTGGATTAAGTTTTAATCCTTCATTGACTAAAATAGATAAATAATCCCTTGGGCCCATACCGGGAATTCCCATATTAATTACTTCCGTTTTTTGACCCGATTTATTTAATTTTTCTTCTAAAACAGTTAAATAATTATATTGATAGGGAACAACACCATAAGTAAAAGAATCTCCTATACCTAAAATTCGATAGGTTTCCGCAGGTTTTTCAACGGTAAATTCAACGTCTTTAAAGCCTTGGGAATTTAACTTAAAATCATAATCGGGAGCGTTGGGTTTTCCGCGAAAACGGTTGTAAGAGGAATCATAAAAGACAAAGCTAGGATTAATTTTATTATAAATTCTGAGGGTAATTTCGGACATAACAAAGGTAATTAAAGCAATTAAAGCAGTTTGTCCGAGGATTTTAGTTAAGGCTTTTAGTTTAGTTTTTTGCATTTTAAATCTTTTTAGGAGAAGGAGATAAACGTTTAAAAAATTGCTGAGTTTTTTCGATTAAATTCTCAAAGAGAATTTCAGCAGCGAGTTGATTTCCGGCGGTATTCCAATGAGGTTCTTGTAACAGATATAACGGACGAGTTTTTTGTTCCGCTTGAAACCGAGGGAGGAAATCAAGATAAGAAATTTGTTGTGATTTGAGATAGGGAATCAAAATACTCTGCATACAGGTGGGGTCATATTTGGCTAAATTTAATTCATGTTTTTGAGCAATTTGGTTTAATAAATTAGGATTAACTTGGAACTCATCGGGATAAATTGCAACAATAAACTGAATATTTTGCTGGCTTAACAGCCTATTCATTTCATTAATGCTTTGGAGAATGTAGTTAATATTATCACTCCAAACCCCTTTTTGTACATCTTGACGTTTACAAAAATCTAACCGGGTTTTTTCCGTGTCCAGAAAGGTTTCTAGGGATAAAATACCGAGGGATTTTTCGGGTTGAGATTGATTAGCAACTTCTTGAAATTGATAGAGAGAGGAGGACGGTAAAAGTGAGTGTTGTTGGGCTTTTTTTGCTTCTTGAAATACTTTATATTTTTGTTGGATAAATAACAATAAACGAGATTGCTTAATAATCGGATAACCCCATAGTTTTAATTCTTTACGTTGATCAATATCAATATAAATATCATTAACAATAATTCGTTTGCGGTTGGGTTTAGCATCAATAAAATCATTCCCCACAAAAAAACCTAATACGACTAAATCAGGATGATATTGGAGGGCATATTTTTTTAACATCGCTAATTGTTCCCCGGTATGGGTTCCGGGGTATCCGGTATTAATCACTTCTACTTGAGAATTTTGATAATATTGTGCAAATCTTTTTTCTAATAAAGCGGTATAGTTTCCCTCTTTTCCTCCCGCCCAATTAAAGGAATCACTGATGACTAAAATTCGATATTTTCCGGGTTCTTTTTGTAGGGAATAATCGCGATCATTAAACCCAAATTGATTATTTCCATTGGCGTAAGGACGGATTTTAAACCCTAAATCGGGATCATATTGATATAGTCCTTGAGATAAATAGGGTTCTAGGACAATCATTAAGACTTCTACTAAAAATAAGGGTAAGATTGTCCAACAGAATAACAAGAGCAGGATTTTGAATAGAGATTTTTTAATCATAAATAGCCTGAAATTATAGCAGAAAAGATTAATTTAACCACAAAGACACAAAAGACACAAAGAAGTTATAAACACTAACCTGCATAGGTTTATAGCGATCGCACGCTTCCTAAATTCTAGCTTAATCAAGAGAAAAATTTATTTCTTTCCAGGTTAGATAAGCTCGTTGTTTTCCTGTAGAAGCGGGGGTATAATTAACACTTTATCAACCCGGTTTCCATCCATATCCATCACTTCTATGCGGAGATTTTGCCATTCAAAATGATCCGCAGCCGCCGGAATTTTGCCTAACTGGGTAATCACAAATCCCCCAACGGTGTGATAGTTTCCTTCGGATTCTTCTAATAAATCTTCTAAACCAAATAACTCCAAAAATTCTTCAACGGGTAACATTCCATCTAAGAGCCAAGATCCATCTTCTCGTTGAACTTTTTGAGGTTCTTCGGGATTATCCCAGGAGGGCATATCCCCGACTAATTCCATTAAAATATCATTTAAAGTGACTAATCCTTGAATCACCCCATATTCATCTACGACCACGGCAAAATGGGTTTCACCCTGTTTAAATAATTCTAAAATCTTTAAAACAGAAGTGGTTTGAGGAACAAATAAGGGACGGCGGATATTTGCGGTTAAATCCCAGTTTTGACCGGATAATAATTGGGTTAATAAATCCGTGACCTTAACAAACCCTAAAACATGATCTAACTCTTCCTGACAAACTAAAATCCGAGTGTAGGAACTTTCGGAAATACTCTGACGATTTTCTTCGGCGGAATCATCAATATCAATCCAAAAAATATCGGGGCGAGGTGTCATTAATGTTCTAACTTGGCGATCGCCCAATTCAAATACTCGGCCGACAATACTTTGTTCCGTTTCCTCAACAATTCCTGATCTTGTGCCTTGTTCAATTAGAATTTTAATTTCTTCTTCTGTGACTTCCGGTTCTGTTGAGGCGTGACTGCCTAAAAGCCTTAAAATTAATTCTGTAGACATACTCAATAAATGAACCACGGGGGAACTAATCTTAGATAACCAACGCATCGGAATAGAAACGGCAGTTGCGATCGATTCTGGAGAATTGAGAGCCAACCGTTTAGGCACTAATTCCCCTACAATTAATGATAAATAGGTAATCGTGATGACAACAATTGTAAAACTAATCGCATTACTGTAGGGGGCTAAAATCGGAATTTGCTTAAGTTGGGTGTCTAATCGGGCAGAAATTGCTGCTCCTCCAAAGGCACCTGCTAAAATACCAATTAAGGTAATTCCGACTTGCACCGTTGATAGGAAACGATTGGGAGAATTGGCTAATTCTAAAGCAACTTTTGCTTTTTTATTCCCTTGATTGGCTAACTGTTGTAAGCGAACTTTACGAGCAGAAAGGATGGCGATTTCTGACATAGCAAAAACGCCATTCGCTACAATCAGCAGGAAAACAATCAGAATTTCTTGGATCACAGATGGCATTTTGGAGTCAGGGTAGGACGATAAAAGATCAAAATAACCGATCACATCGAGATGTCATTATCCTAAACCCCAAAGGTAGAATTGTGTCATCTGCGTTGAGAGGGGAAAATTATATTATCGAAAATGGGAGCCAGAAGACCCGCACCATAAGGAACGTTGGTGTCGGGATGAATGGCGGGACATCAAAAAACAAATTACAGATTCCGTATTAAAATGTTTTGTATGACAGAAAAAGCCTACCGCTACCGATTCTATCCAACTCCTGAACAAGAAGACCTGTTGAGGAGAACATTGGGGTGTGTTCGACTAATCTACAATAAAGCATTAGCAGCCAGAATCCAAGCCTGGTATGAAAAAAAAGAACGAGTAGGTTATTGTGAAACATCTTCCCAGTTAACTGAATGGAAAAAAGAAGAAGAACTGAACTTTCTAAATGATGTTAGCTCAGTTCCACTTCAACAAGGATTAAGACATCTGCAAACCGCTTTTACCAACTTCTTCGCAGGTCGGGCTCAATATCCGAACTTCAAGAAAAAACGTCAGGGAGGTAGTGCAGAATTTACCAAAGCTGCATTCACCTATAAAAACGGTGAAATTTATCTAGCTAAGAATAAACAACCGTTACCGATACGGTGGAGTCGTCAACTTCCAAAAGAATGTCAACCTTCAACTATAACAGTTAAGTTAGACCCTAGTGGTCGATGGTTTGTCTCCGTAAGAATTGATGACCCAACTCATAACAAGTTAGAGCCAACCGATAAAAATGTCGGAATAGATTTAGGAATTTCTAGTCTATTGACAACATCTGATGGAGTTAAGGTTGC
Organism: Planktothrix serta PCC 8927; assembly: GCF_900010725.2. Taxonomy (NCBI): domain Bacteria; kingdom Bacillati; phylum Cyanobacteriota; class Cyanophyceae; order Oscillatoriales; family Microcoleaceae; genus Planktothrix; species Planktothrix serta. Next base: position 233,986 of record NZ_LR734883.1, read on the forward strand.
CAATCCTAAACACTTTAATCAGTTATACAAAAAACTTCGACTGGCTCAAAAATCTTTGAGTCGAAAAATACCGGGATCAAAAAATCGAGAGAAAGCTCGAAAAACAGTAGCCCGAATTCATGCCAAAATTGTCGATTGTAGACGGGATTCTACTCACAAGCTAACCACTCAACTGATTCGGGAAAACCAAACGATAGTGGTTGAGGATTTAGCCGTGAGAAATCTGGTCTTAAATACTAAATTAGCTAGAGCAATTAATGATGCGAATTGGGCAGAATTTGTCCGTCAGTTAACCTATAAAGCTGAATGGTACGGGCGAAAATTGATTAAAATAGACCGATGGTTTCCCAGTTCCAAACGTTGTGGAAACTGTGGACACATTTTAGATAAATTACCATTAAATATCAGGGAATGGGATTGTCCTAATTGTGGGACACATCATGACCGTGATATTAATGCGGCAAATAACATTTTGGCGGCCGGGCTGGCCGTATCAGTCTGTGGAGCGACTGTAAGACCGGAACAGAGTAAATCTGTTGAGGCAGGTGCGAAAACCCGGAAGGGACGGAAGCAGAAAATCCAAGTCGTGAGTCTTGGGAATCCCACACCATAAGCTTGATCGTTGGTGTTGGAAAGATGTCAACCTTTCGAGATCGAATCTTCTGGAATTCCTTAAAATAGGAGAACGATAGTGTTTCTCTATCTGTTCCCTGTTCCCTGTTCCCTGTTCCCTCCTCTAATATGACATTTTCCTCTATCGTGCGTGCATTGGGGCGATCGCCTTTAACGGCTGAACTCCTGATCAAACTCAATAAATTTCAGGCTCTCTACCTCAACGGGATCTCTCGCATTCCCAAGGGGTTAGTCGCGTCCACCTTAGCCCAGGAGTCGGGATTAAATTTATTGGTGGTGACGGCAACTTTAGAGGAGGCGGGACGCTGGGCCGCCCAACTGGAGGCGATGGGATGGGCTACGGTTCACTTTTACCCGACTTCTGAGGCGTCCCCCTACGAGTCGGTGGCCTCCGAAGAAATGACCTGGGGCCAAATGCAGGTATTAGCAGATTTAGCCGGACGGTTGCAGACTCCTTCCCCGATTCCCGTTGCGATCGTGGCCACAGAACGGAGTTTACAGCCCCATTTACCCCCCGTTGAGGTCTTTCAACCCTATTGTTTAACGGTGTATCGGGGGATGACGTCGGAGGGGAAAACCCTAGATGAACAGTTCGCCAAGTTAGGTTATGAACGAGTTTCCTTGGTGGAAACCGAAGGCCAATGGAGTCGGCGAGGGGATATTGTTGATATTTTTCCAGTGGCGGCAGAATTGCCTGTGCGTTTAGAATGGTTTGGGGATGAATTAGAACAACTTCGAGAACTCGATCCCACCACCCAAAGATCTTTAGATAAAATTGAAAGTCTAATTCTGACCCCGACGAATTTTGATGTAATGATTCAAGGGAATTTAGCTGAGGCTGAAACCTTAATTACTGAAATCATTCCCCCAACTCCTATTCCCGAATTTCAACTCGATAATTCTAATTATAAACCTCCAAAATCCTATCATCCCTTATTAGGTTTAGCCTTTGAAAAACCCGCTTCTTTATTAGATTATTTAACAGATACCACCTTAATTGCAATTGATGAACCGGATCAATGTTGTGCCCATAGCGATCGCTGGTTAGAACATATTGAAGAACAATGGCAAGCCTTACCCCAAAAATTACCTAAAATTCATCGTCCGTTTGCTGAATCTCTGCAAAAAATCGAATCCTTTGATAAACTTTATCTATCAGAATTAGGGGATTATCAACCCACTCTGGTTAATATTACTGATGTTCCTAGTTTAAATTTATCCTCTCGTCCCGTTCCCGCCACTCCCCATCAATTTGCTAAACTAGCAGAATTAATTCGTTATGAACGAAATCGACATTTTTCAGTCTTTTTAGTCTCTGCCCAACCCAGTCGGTCGGTTGCTTTATTATCAGAACATGATTGTCCCTCTAAATTCATTCCTAACCCCCGTGATTATCCCGCCATTGATGGCTTAATTAAAAATACTCCCATTGCTTTAAAATATACTGGACTTGCCGAATTAGAAGGGTTTATTTTACCGACATTTCGGTTAGTTTTAATTACTGACCGAGAATTTTATGGGCAACATTCCCTCGCTACACACGGATATATTAGAAAACGACGGCGGGCGGCTTCTAAACAAGTTGAACTGAATAAACTCCGACCCGGAGATTTTGTTGTTCATCGTCAACATGGTGTAGGGCGATTTACTAAATTAGAAAGCCTGGTTATTAATAACGAAACCCGTGAATATTTGTTATTACAATATGAAGATGGGACGTTACGGGTTGCCGCCGATCAAGTCGGGAGTTTATCGCGGTTTAGAAGTACCGGGGGCAAAGTTCCCCACCTGAATAAACTGACTGGACAAGCTTGGGAAAAAACCAAAGAAAAAGTCAAAAAATCCTTAAATAAATTAGCCGTTGATTTATTAAAATTATACGCCCAACGCGCCGAACAAACAGGCTATGCGTTCCCCCACGATATGCCTTGGCAACAGGAACTCGAAGACTCTTTTTCCTATCAAGCGACTCCCGATCAAATTAAATCCACCCAAGACGTAAAACGGGATATGGAAAGCGATCGGCCGATGGATCGTTTAGTTTGTGGAGATGTGGGATTTGGCAAAACAGAAGTAGCAATTCGGGCAATTTTTAAGGCTGTTACTGCTGAAAAACAGGTGGCATTATTAGCCCCGACTACGATTTTAACTCAACAACATTATCACACCTTAAAAGAACGATTTGCTCCCTATCCCATCGAAGTTGCTTTAATTAATCGTTTTCGCACCGCTTCCGAAAAACAAGAGATCTTAAAACGGTTAACAACCGGAGAAATTGATGTGATTGTCGGAACTCAATCCTTACTGGGAAAAGGGGTACATTTTAAAGATTTAGGGTTATTAGTCGTTGACGAAGAACAACGGTTTGGAGTCAACCAAAAGGAAAAAATTAAGAGCTTAAAAACCCATGTTGATGTTTTAACTTTAACCGCTACTCCTATTCCTCGAACTTTATATATGGCATTATCGGGAATTCGAGAAATGAGTTTAATTACCACGCCTCCGCCTTCGCGTCGCCCGATTCAAACCCATTTAGCTCCGTTAAGTTTAGAAACCGTAAGAACAGCCATTCGTCAAGAATTAGATCGGGGCGGACAGGTGTTTTATGTTGTCCCTAAAATAGAAGGAATTGAAGAAAAATCTGCTCAAATTCGAGAGATGATTCCAGGGGTAAGATTAGCGATCGCTCACGGACAAATAGACGCTTCTGAATTAGAATCGATTATGTTAACTTTTAGTGCGGGAGAAGCGGATGTTTTAGTCTGTACAACGATTATTGAATCGGGGTTAGATATTCCCAGAGTTAACACGATTTTAGTTGAAGATGCTCACCGTTTCGGGTTAGCTCAATTGTATCAATTACGGGGTCGCGTCGGACGTTCAGGAGTGCAAGCTCACGCCTGGTTATTCTATCCCACCACCGCCGATGGACGGGTTAATTTAACGGATGATGCTCGCAAAAGATTGAGGGCTATTCAAGAATTTACCCAGTTAGGATCGGGCTATCAATTAGCGATGCGAGACTTAGAAATTCGGGGCGCGGGTGATATTTTAGGGGCTGAACAATCAGGTCAAATGGATGTTGTCGGGTTTGATCTTTATAGTGAAATGTTACAAGAATCCATTCAAGAAGTCAAAGGTCAAGAAATCCCGCAGGTTGATGATACTCAAATTGATTTAAGTTTAACCGCCTTTATTCCTTCTGATTATATCCCTGATTTAGATCAAAAAATGACTGCCTATCGGTCAGTGGCGGCTTGTCAAAGTCGAGATGAATTATCTCGAATTGAGGAAGATTGGTGCGATCGCTATGGCCCAATTCCAACGCCTGCGCGGCAATTAATTAGAATTATGGAACTCAAACAAATTGCTAAGAAATTAGGCTTTTCTCGAATTAAACCTGATGGGAAACAACATATTTTATTAGAAACGCCAATGGAGGAACCCGCCTGGAATTTATTAAAAGCCAATTTATCGGAAAGTTTACACACTCGGTTTGTGTATAGTAAAGGTAAAGTTACAGTGCGAGGATTAGCGGTATTAAGTGCGGATAAACAGTTAGAATCCTTGGTGATTTGGTTAGCGCAAATGCAAACCGCTTTACCGGAGAATTCTGTTGTTTAGATCATCTTGTTGTTCTAAATTATTAAAAAATAACAAAAAATATGAACAGGAAAGAATTGTTAATTAAGGAAGTAGAAAATAGTCCTGACTTTATTTTACAAGAAGTTTGGGATTTTCTGCAATTCCTTAAAGCCAAATACCAGCAAGATAAGTTAGAAATGAGTGTGATCAGTGAATCTTCCTTACAAAAAGATTGGTTACAGCCAGAGGAGGATGAAGCATGGCAGAATTTGTAAAAGGTAGGGACTTAACCCCATCAGCAATAATTTTCTGAGTTATAGAGTTAATAAATACAATGATTGATCCAAAATCTTCTCAAACCCAAGCATTTAACCCCTGGAATTATAAACCCTGGTGGTGTCAACCTTGGTCAATTCTGTTAACTGGAATTACCTTAATTTCAGGAAGTTGGTTTCTATTCCATATTATTTGGATTACGATTTTAGTGGCTATTCCTCTGTTAGCTTGGATGGGATTTTTTCTGTTAGTCTGGCCAAAGTTAATGGCTGAGGTTTATTCTCAGGAGTATTTAAGTAATAAGGAATGAGTTATTAATGAGGTTAGAAATTGAATTAGCTTATAGCTATATTAATCATGCCCAAGAAAATTCGAGAGCTTAAAAGCTTATTAGAAAAAGCAGGGTTTGTTTATCGTTCAGGAAAAGGAAGTCATACAAGATGGATTCATCCTTTAATACCAAGCGAACCAATTACGATTTCAGGAAAAGATGGGAATGATGCTAAACTTTATCAAGAAAAAGAAGTTTATAAAAAACTAGAAATGTTAAGAAAAATTCAAGAACAGGAGTTAGAATAATGAAACTGCCTTATACCATTGTAATTCTCTGGTCTGATGAAGATCATTGCTATTTAGTCCATCTTCCTGAATTCCCAACTCAACAATTTCATACACACGGAGAAACATACGAAGAAGCGTTAAAAAATGCTCAAGAAGTGTTAGAAATTTTAATAGAAGAGTATCAAGCAGACGGAAAACCTTTACCTATTCCTAATTTGACTGTTTTGGAAAGAAATAAGGTTTTGGAAGTAGGATAGGAATATTATCTTTTGACCTAATCAGATTAATAGAAAGGATAGAGTCCTAAATCAGGTTAGAAATTGATCAGTTAACAACTGTTTCCTGTTCTAAAAGTGCATAGCACTATAACTAGATCAAGAACAGAAATTTAAAAATATTCATAGGAAATCAGGATTTATTTTGAAAAATTATACAAAAATAGTAAAGTTTGAGTTTTTGAAGATCTATATCTTAGGTATAAGCACGAAAGAAATTTCACTCGCTACAATGAAATTGATTTGAACAGCTTAAACTTAGCTGTATAGGCTGTTTAAGCTCTGGATTCCCTTTGAAATATAGATGATTAGCCTAAACCTAAAATCTGGATAAAAGGTTTCGGTGACAGCGATATTTGCATCTAAAAAATCAACTACAATCTCATCCTTTATTAAAATTAGGACTATCTCGGTATGTCATTACAACAGCAAAAAAAAGCCATCGTTTTTATTGATACTCGTGTTGAAGATTATCAAATCTTATTACAGGAAGTTGAACCAACCGCAGAAGTTATTGTTTTTTCTCCCAAGCAAGATGGAATTGAAGAAATAACTTTTCTTCTGGCTCACCGTAAAAATATTCAATCTCTCCATATTATTTCTCACGGAAGTCCAGCAGAAATACAATTAGGAAATACTAAATTAAATGTTAATACTATAACTCAATATACACCTCAAATNTACAATAGCGCCTTTATCCCCTCCAATTGTTGTACCCGATGATGAGTGTAATCTTTGTCCTCCGCTTCCTGAATTACCCACTGTGGTCTTTCCACAACGTCCGGTTTTAGGATTAAGTTCTCCCAATATTGCCACAACAACTATTAACGGTACAAATGAGAATGATAATATAGTTGGAACTCCCGCCAATGATGACATCTTCTCCTTTGGAGGGGATGATGTAATTGATGCGTTACCCGGAAATGACAATATTTATAGCGGTGAAGGCAATGATAGTATTGATGGAGGAGAAGGCACCGCTTGGATGGAAGGCGGACTAGGGAATGATCAACTTCGGGGTAGTTTTGATAATGATACCCTTCAAGGTCAAGAAGGAAATGATAGCCTATTTGGAGGTATTGATGATATTCCCCCGATATTCGGTCGTGATCTTACCGGACAAGACTGGCTAAGTGGAGGCTCAGGAGATGATTTTCTCTCCGCTAATGAAAATAATGATACCCTGCTGGGAGATGATGGTAATGATATCGGATATGGCGGGAAAAATAATGACCTGATCTTTGGCGATCAAGGCAATGATACCCTATATGGCGATGAGGGCAATGACACCCTGATTGGCAGTGTAACCGATGGCAATGTCACCCCTCAAGGGGAAGAAGAAGATGTTCTCTATGGTTATGAAAATAATGATCTGATTCAAGGCGGTATCGGTAACGATACGATTTATGCAGGGGAAGGAGATGATTTTATTTTTGGCGGTCAACAAGATGACCTACTGCGCGGTGAATTAGGCCGTGATACCGTTTATGGAGATGAAGGCAATGATACCCTATTTGGCGGTTACTTCCCCCAAGATATGATAGCTGATCCCTCCGAGGATCTGTTGTGGGGCGGATCAGGGGATGATGTTATTTATAGCAACCTGTTTAACGATACTTTAATCGGGGGCGAAGGCAATGATACCCTCTATGGGGGGGAAGATGACGATATTCTCTATGGGGAGAATGGCGATGATTTGATGTATGGAGATCAAGGAAGTGATATTCTCTGCGGTGGGGACGGTGATGATACCCTCTATGGCGGTATAGGTGAGGTTGTGAATGTTACAGATACCTCCGAATTAGAACAATTAGAGGGGGGTGCAGGAAATGATATTCTGTCCGCTAATGAAGGTATCGGTCAACTGTGTGGGGGTGAAGGTAATGATACCCTCTATGGCGGTAAAGAAGCGGATACCCTCAAAGGAGGTGCGAATGATGACTGGTTGTTTAGTGATTTAGGTAATGATAGTCTAATTGGGGGGAGTGGAAGCGATCGCTTTGTAATTGCTGCGGATACAGGATTAGATCAAATCACTGATTTTCAACTTGGACAAGATTTGATTCTCTTGAGTCAGGGTTTAACCTTCGATCAACTCACCCTAACTCAAGAAGGAACATCAACTTTAGTTTATTTTGGAAATCAACCTTTACTGATGCTGAATGGGATACAAGCCGAGTTGATTTCTAATAATGCCTTTGAGATGTTTATTTAACGCGGAGCAAGGCTTATAGCAGTCGATCCTGGGGTGTTAGGACATAGACTGATGCTCCAACCTAAACTTATGTCCCTCTTTTCCTGCGGTGTTCCCTGTTCCCTGTTCCCTGTTCCCTGTTCCCTGCTATATCTGTTGTATCCTGGTAGAATAGCCCTGAAACAGGCAACAGACTTGCACAACATTGATAATGAAACCTCGTCGCACCCGGAGTCAAGACCGAATTCTCGTCGAACTCAAAACCCTAAAACGATCCATTTCTGCTCAAGAGCTTTATTTAGAGTTGCGTAAAACCAACCAAACGATGGGGTTAGCAACGGTTTATCGCTCTTTAGACGCTTTAAAACGCGAAGGGTTAATTCATGTCCGCACCTTAACAACCGGGGAGGCGGTGTACAGTTGTATGCAGCAGGATGAACATCACCTCACCTGTGTTGAATGTGGACGTTCTATTCCCCTGGATGAATGTCCTGTCCACCACCTAGAAACCCAACTTCAACAATCCCACAATTTTAAAATTTATTACCACACCCTAGAGTTTTTTGGGTTATGCGATCGCTGCGCTCTAGCTCAACAAATGTAACTCAGGGAACAGGGAACAGGGAGGAAAAGAGTTAAGCGTCTAGGTTTCAGTGTCAGTCTGGGAAACAGCCAAAACCTCCTCCCCTTGTTCCTACCTCGGTCTGCCTAATGTGGTAATATAAAGCACAGCTTCATCTGTAGGAATACCCAAAACTTCGTTAACTTGGTCGTCAAAAAATCCTCCAATTCCACTTACCCCTAAACGCAGATGAATGGCAGCTAAATTCAAGCGTTGTCCGAGATGACCTGCATCTAAATGTAAATAACGGTAAACTCGATCTCCATAATTAGCGATCGCTTTTTTCAAATCTGCCGTATGAAATAAGACTACCGACGCATCTCGGCCTAAATCTTGTTGTAAACACAAATAATACAACTCCCGGCGAAAATTTTTAAAGCGAATTTGCCTTAATTCCTGAGCTTTGGGAGCATAATAATAACAGCCATCCTCCAAACCATTAACCCCAGATACAGCAATAAACGTTTCAATTAAACTCAGATCAAAATAATCGGGAGAACCATCTAACCCTTGATGAATATAATGGTAAGGTTGATAGGTAAAATCTAAAAGGGCTAAAAGTTCATTTAACATTAATTCTGAACCTTTATAAGCCCGTGTAGATCGCCGTTTCAAAACCGTTTTTTCCAAACCCGATAAATTTTTACCCCAATCTATTGAACTCGTCACCGTTGAAATTTTGGTACAAAACGGGAAGTTATATTTATCTTCCAAAATTCCATCTGTTTGAGTCGGTTTCCAACCTTGACTTCCAGAAGAATCCGTTTCTAACTTAGTAGCTTGATGCAAATACGCTAACAGTTCTCCCTCTGGAATATTAGGATAATCCGTTTGAGTTGCAGAGGGTAAAGCAGTTCTTGAAAGGGGTAAATTTTCGTCAATTTCCAGTAAGTTTGCTAAAGCTAAAACAGCGATCGCTCCTTCAGATTCTCCATCTAAATATAACAATTGATTCAGGATATCATCGGCAAATCCTCCAATTAAATGAGGTCGATAATCATTCATCGTCGCCATTAATTCAATATTGCCTAATAAATGACCTGTATCTAAACAAATTCGCCGATAAGCCCGATCTTGATAACGCCAGAAAGAACGGAAAAAAACCGCCGTTGTTACCAAGGTTAAATGGGTATTTGCTAACGCAGGATGCCAAAAACAAGCGTCCTGTAACTCATGCCAAACTTGATTTTCCCAAAATTGTACTAAAGAATGGGTTTGTGTTTGGTAATGATACAATCCCGGTGGGAGAATTGCAGTTCCCCTAGAAATTAAATAAATTTCCGCCGGATACAACCCCCCCGCCGAAGGTGCCGCTCTAAGATAATGAACTCCGGCCATCGTGGGGAGTTTGGCGGTTAAACCATAACTATGCAGCAAAAAATGGGACAAACGTTGCCAAAGTCGGATTTTAGGGTCACTAGAGGGAGCTTCGTCTGTATCCCGCAGGTAGGGTTTGAGATCAAAGACTGTGCCGATTTTATACTCTTTAAAGGGAATAGGCTGTTTTTCCCAGTCCAGGGTTTGGCTTTTCAACGCCAGGGTTTCGGGGTCATATTTCGTGCGTTCATGGTAGTGTTGGGCAATCGATTTTAGAGATTCTGACATAAGATTAACAGTCATGCAGAACAATAATGCTTCTATCCTTTAGTGTAGACTTTTCTTTTCGGTTTCTTCCTATTTCCTAAAGTGGGTTTTTACCCATCGGAACATTTGGGTGTCTCATCCCCAATACCTGACACCCAACATCAATCCTGATCATCGCGTTTAAATTTGTAACTCTTTCATCACATTTTGGATGGGTGTTAATATAACATATTAACAACAAGACTTATAGTTTAGTCAAAAATAAAGGGTTCCTGATTGTGGATATTCTAATTGAATCAACCAAATCTTTTGAGGAAGATATCGCTAAACTCGATGAAAGAGATAGAGTTGCAGTGATTGAGAAAATTAATCACTATGCTAGTCTGTATTTACAATCTATTCCAGGTTTTGTGTCCTCAATCAAAAAAGCTGAACAGTCAAATGATTGGGTATCGGAAGAAGAGTTTATGAGGGCGTTAGATGCTTTGGAAGATTGAATTTAGCCATGATTCTCTTAAGAATATCAAAAAGTTGAAGTTTATTTAATTCGAGGGGAGTAAAAGATTTCAAATGGTAGATCCTATTACTTTAATTCCAACCGCAATTCAAGGTTATAATTGGATTCGGATGTGGCATGAAAAACAAGCTAATCCACCCCATCTTCCTGATAATGCGCTCTTGCTATTTAAGCGATTTAAAGAGGCTTATGATACAAAAAATATTATCAAACTCGGTTTTACTATCTCAGATCATTACCAAGGAGATTTATATGGAGTTTCTACTAAGCAGGAATTTCTTCGTAGCCAAAAACGAGCCTTTGATAATTTATCTTTAGTATCTCCTTGCTTATCGATTAATGTTTATAGTATTATCGAAAATAGTAACGATGTATTTTCTGCAATTATTGGTACTCAATCCCAAGCATCGATTTTAGGTATTCCCCTAACAAATTATGATTCTGCTCCCATTCGTTGTGAAATTCGTCCTGAACAGGGGTTATGGGTGATTACTAAGATGTTTATTGAATGGCGATTAATTCCATAGTGTAATAGTACAGAGCACTTTAAAATAGATGTTATTTCAGAATGATAATATTATTACCCTAAAAAATAGCCCTGAACTAAAGTTCGGGCTAAAAGCTAAAGTCATCTAAAGATGACTAAATACTAATATTCACGAACCCGTTTTAACGGGTTTCAGCTTTGAGCCTGAAATTTATTTCAAGGCTGTTTTTAGCATAATTGTTGAGTTAAAACTATTACTAACTGTTGTTATAAATCAATTTGAACCTCAATCTTAACAAACTTCTGAAACGCTAATTTTGCTGCCCCAATCATTCCCGCTTGGTTTCCTAATTCCGCAATTAATATTTCTAACCCCTCTCTACAAATCAATAAAACCCGTTGTTCTAATTCCGCTTTTAGGGAAGGTAAAAATAAATCAGCCCCCGCACTAATTCCCCCGCCTAAAATTATCGCCTGTGGAGTTAAGACATAAATTAAATTCGCTAATCCTATTCCTAATAATTTACCGTATTGTTGCCAATAAGCGATCGCATTTTCATCTCCTGCTAAAGCCTTTTCCGCTAATTCTGCGGGTTCTAATCCCGTCTCTCGACGAATAGCTTGAACTGAAGTATATTGTTCTAAAGAACCTCGATTTCCACTATTACAAACCGGGCCATCAAAATTAATACTAATTAACCCTAATTCTGCCGCCGCACCCTGATGTCCAACGAATAATTCTCCATTTAAAATAATCGCCCCACCAACCCCTGTTCCTAATGTTAATAAAATTAAATTTTGAAACCGTCGCCCCGCCCCTAACCAAGCTTCTCCTAACCCCGCACAGTTGGCATCATTGGCTAAAATTACAGGTAAACCCGTTTTTTCTTCTAACCTCAAACCTAACGGAACATCCCGCCATCCGGCTAAATTAATCGCTACTTTGGCAATTTTTCCCGTCCCATCCACAGGGCCCGGTGTTCCCAATCCAATTGCTACAATACTATTGACATTTTCTCTAAGTTGTGCTATTGCATTTGCGATCGCATCAATGACCGCATCAGGAGTAGCGGGTTGAGGCGTAGGAACAGTCAAGGATTGATGACAAGTGCCATCAGCCCCAAACCGTCCCAACTTAATCGCCGTTCCACCGAGATCAATTCCAATTACTTCAACATTCATCACTTAAGAGTTCTTGCAGTCAACAGTCAACAGTCAACAGTCAACAATTTTTAAATATCAGGTTCATCGACCATGCGACGGTCAAGACTGGAATTGAACACAGGTTCAACTCGAATCGCTTTAATAGCATTGGGACGAATAACCATATATTCTTTAGAAGTGTTATCTTCTGCCCGTTGTTTGATAGGAACATTGACAAATTCACTACTATCAAATTTTGGCAGTAAAACTTTGTTGTACCACACTTGAAACTCTTGCATTGTGGGAAACTTAATTTCTTCTCGATGGCCTCCCTCAATCATGAGGTGAACCACATATTCATCGGGCATTCTAGGCATAATGACTCGCAGCTAAAAACAAGTTGGCTAAACTGACAAGACGGTGAACTACCCACACTTCTCTACGAGTAAGTGTGGGCTTCTAGCATCAATGGGGATAGCATCTGAAGAAACAGAAATTTCATCAGATGACTGACATCCCCTCAGACTAGCAGTGTCGCTAGTTCCTAACGACAGTATCCGCAAGGCTTCATTTTTGATATTAATTGAAGCATTAATATCACGGTCATGGGTTGTTTGACAATGTTCACAAGTCCAACTTCTAACATCAAGTGGTAAACTACCTAGTTGATTTAGACAGACATGACAAGTTTTAGAAGAAGGGAAAAATCTATCAACTTCAAGATAGGTTTTCCCTTCTTTTTCGGCTTTGTACTTCAACATTGTACAGAACATTCCCCAGCCACAATCGCTAATCGCCTTAGCTAATTTATGATTTCTCACCAAATTCTTAACTGCTAGATCTTCTACAGCAATCACTTGGTTTTCGTTGACTATCTTGCGGGATAGCTTGTGTAGAAAATCTTCTCGACAGCGAGAGATTTTAGCGTGGACTTTGGCTACTTTTAATCTAGCTTTTTGTCTACTCTTACTTCCACTTCGACTACGCTCAGTGCAAGCTTTCTGTTTTCGAGAAAGTTTTTGTTGTTTCCGTTTTAAGTTGCGTTGATGTTTAACAAAGTGTTTGGGGTTGCTATATTTGTCCCCATCACTGGTAATTGCAAAATGGGTTAATCCTAAATCAATCCCAATCGCTTTTCCATTGGTTGATAGGTTGGGTGTTTCCTTGCCGTCATCAACTAACACAGAAGCATAGTATTTCCCGTCAGAATTTTGGGAAACAGTAACAGTTTTGATTTTACCTTCATAAGGACGATGGCGCAAACAATAAACTAACCCCACTTTGCCGGGTAATTTCAGGTAATCCCCTTCAAACTTAACATTTTGGGGATAACTGATTGATTGTCTGCTATGTTTGGATTTGAACCGAGGTAATCTTGCCCGTTTCTCAAAGAAGTTTTTGTAAGCGGTAGATAAGTTGAGAGCGACAACTTGTAAACATTGAGAATAGGCATCTGTTAGCCAAGGATATTCCTGCTTCAGTTGAGGTAACAATCCTTGAATAGCTTTTCTTGAACACCCTTTTCCTGTTGTTTTATAGGTTTCTTGGCACAAGTTTAGGGCATAATTCCAATACCAACGGCAACAACCAAAGCTTTTCGCTAATGCTGTTTGCTGTTCGGTTGTTGGATAGATGCGATACTTATATGCCTGAAACATTGTTATTTTCAAAACCCTTTGATAAATTCTAACATGGTATTGTTAATTTTGTCGGGATTGGGACATACAAAATTAACTTGAGGGAGTCCATGTTGTTACTGAGCCTGTCGAAGTATCCCACGCTGATTTCTGGTTATTTTTTTGAGGGCAGTAGAAATTCAGTGTGGGACTTACCGCTCCCCCAAACCCCCTCGTAAGTTGAAATGTTCAACAGATTTACGAGTAAGCTATATACTCAATCACGCACAGGCAAGATGCCTGTCCCACAACTCATATACTGGAATTCATAATGCCGAAACGTACCGACATAAAGAAAATTTTGCTGTTAGGGTCTGGGCCAATTGTAATTGGACAAGCTTGCGAGTTTGACTATTCGGGAACTCAAGCCTGTAAAGCCCTACGCGAAGAAGGTTATGAGGTGGTGTTAGTCAACTCTAACCCCGCAACAATTATGACTGACCCAGAGACGGCGGAACGCACCTACATAGAACCCCTCGTTCCTGAAGTCGTCGCCAAGGTGATCGAAAAAGAACGTCCCGATGCTTTATTACCCACAATGGGAGGTCAAACCGCCCTTAATTTAGCCGTTGCTCTAGCGAGAAATGGCACCTTAGAAAAATATGGAGTCGAACTGATTGGTGCTAAATTAGAAGCCATTGAAAAAGCCGAAGATCGGCAACTGTTTAAAGAAGCAATGGAACGAATTGGTGTCGCTTGTTGCCCTTCAGGAATTGCCAATACCATGAATGAAGCGCGAGATGTAGCGCGTCAAATTGGCACTTATCCATTAATTATTCGTCCTGCCTTTACGATGGGAGGAACCGGAGGCGGCATTGCCTATAATCAAGAAGAATTTGAAGAAATTTCTCAATCCGGTTTAGATGCGTCTCCCAATTCTCAAATTTTAATCGAACAATCCCTCATTGGTTGGAAAGAATACGAATTAGAAGTGATGCGGGATCTCGCTGATAACGTGGTGATTATTTGTTCGATTGAAAATATTGATCCGATGGGGGTACATACAGGGGATTCAATTACCGTTGCTCCCGCCCAAACCTTAACCGATAAAGAATATCAACGACTGCGGGATGCTTCGATTAAAATTATCCGAGAAATTGGGGTAGAAACGGGAGGATCTAATATTCAATTTGCCGTTAATCCCATGACCGGAGATGTGATTGTCATTGAGATGAATCCCCGTGTTAGTCGGTCTTCTGCCTTGGCTTCTAAAGCAACGGGATTCCCGATCGCTAAATTTGCGGCGAAATTATCAGTGGGATATACCTTAGATGAAATTAACAACGATATTACTAAGAAAACCCCCGCTTCCTTTGAACCCACGATTGATTATGTGGTGACAAAAATTCCCCGGTTTGCCTTTGAAAAATTCCCCGGTTCTGAACCTGTTTTAACCACTCAAATGAAGTCTGTTGGGGAAGCGATGGCAATTGGAGGAACCTTCTGTGAATCCTTCCAAAAAGCTCTACGATCTTTGGAAACCGGGTTAGCAGGTTGGGGATGCGATCGCTCAGAAAAACTCTCCAGTTTAGATCATATTCGCTCTGGTTTACGCACGCCTAACCCCGAACGAATTTTAACCGTTCGTAACGCGATGATCTTGGGAATGACGGTTGAAGAAATCTATGAACTCACGGGAATTGATCCTTGGTTTTTAGATAAAATGCAGGAATTATTAGAAACAGAAAAATTCCTCAAACGCACAAGTTTAAAACAGTTAACCGCAGATAAATTGTTGGCGGTAAAACGGAAAGGATTTAGCGATCGCCAAATTGCCTTTGCGACTAAAACGACTGAAGATGAAGTCCGGGAATATCGCCAAGAATTAGGCGTAAAACCCGTTTATAAAATGGTCGATACCTGTGCGGCCGAATTTGAATCGACAACACCTTATTATTATTCAACCTATTGGGAAGAAGACGAAATTTTACCGTCTACAAAACCCAAAGTGATGATTTTAGGCGGTGGCCCCAACCGTATCGGACAGGGAATTGAATTTGATTATTGTTGTTGTCATGCCTCCTATTCTTTACGGGCGGATGGCTATGAAACAATTATGGTGAATTCTAACCCAGAAACCGTTTCCACAGATTATGATACCAGCGATCGCTTATATTTTGAACCCTTAACCAAAGAGGATGTTCTGAATATTATTGAAGCGGAAGAACCCGAAGGAATTATTATTCAATTCGGCGGTCAAACCCCTTTGAAGTTGGCATTACCGCTACAACGGGCTTTAGAAAAAATGGGAACCATCAAAACCAAAATTTGGGGTACCTCTCCCGACTCCATTGATATTGCCGAAGACCGAGAACGGTTTGAAAAGATTTTGCGGGAATTAGATATTTTACAAGCCGAAAACGGCATGGCTCGCAGTTTTAAAGAAGCCTTAAAAGTAGCAAAACGCATCGGATATCCAGTGGTTGTGCGTCCTTCTTATGTATTAGGAGGACGGGCGATGGAAATCGTTTATTCTGATGAAGAATTAGAACGATATATGATGTTTGCCGTTCACGTCGAACCGGATCACCCGATTTTAGTCGATCAGTTCTTACAAAATGCGGTGGAAGTGGATGTGGATGCGATCGCCGATCAACAAGGAAACGTTGTCATCGGTGGCATTATGGAACACATCGAACAAGCCGGAATTCACTCTGGGGACTCCGCCTGTTCCATTCCCTACCAAACCTTATCAGAAGCCGCCCTGACCACCATTCGCCGCCAAACTATTGAACTCGCCAAAGCCTTAAATGTGGTCGGGTTAATGAATATTCAGTTTGCCGTCCAAGGGGAAAAGGTCTATATTTTAGAAGCCAATCCCCGTGCGTCTCGGACAGTTCCCTTTGTTTCTAAAGCCATTGGGGTTCCCTTAGCCAAAATTGCCTCACGGGTGATGTCGGGTAAAACCTTAACAGAATTAGGCTTTACCGAAGAAAAACTCCCCACTTACGTTTCTGTCAAAGAGGCGGTGTTACCCTTTGCCAAATTCCCTGGAACAGATGTGCTACTAGGGCCGGAAATGCGGTCTACCGGGGAAGTCATGGGCATTGATATCGAATTCGGTAAAGCCTTTGCGAAGGCAGAACTCGCCGCCGGACAAGTGCTACCCTTATCAGGAACGGTGTTTGTCTCCATGAATGATCGGGATAAACAGGCCATTGTACCTGTGGTTCAGGATTTCTTGGCGTTAGGGTTCAAAGTCACTGCAACCATTGGGACTCGCAAAGTCCTCTGGGAAAATGGCGTGAAAGTGGATATGGAGTTGAAACTCCATGAAGGACGACCGAATATTTTGGATGCGATTAAAAATCAGGCGGTGCAATTGGCAATCATTACGCCTTCCGGGGAAGAGTCCCGCAGCGATGGGATTCTGATCCGTCGTTCTGCTTTAGGGTATAAAATCCCGATTATTACAACAATTGCTGGAGCTAAAGCAACGGTTGCTGCTATTCGTTCCTTAAAGTCTACTCCGATTGAAGTCAAAGCCATTCAAGATTATTACGTCTAACAGATAGTGTTGGGTGTTGACAGTTGACAGTTAGCTGTTGACTGTCAACCCCACCCATCTTTATTCCGGTTTCCAGTTTCGATGCCAATCATTTCAAAAATGAGTTGTTCTTTTGGATAATAACTGTTCTTCTAGGGCTGCAATTCGGTTGTAGGCGGCCGTTAGCTGTGCGGTGAGTCGTTGAATTTGAATATCGGCGGTGAGGGTGGGCTCTCGACTGTAGTAACTCGTTTCTATATATTCGTCATCGATTAGGATGTCTTTATGTTCTTGTACCGATGTACTTTGTCGGGTTTGGGGGGGATTTGAGAGGGAAGCCGAAAAACCGTACTCAAGAAGGCTAGGGGTGGCTTTGACGAGTTCGGTGGATTCGTCCTGAGATAAATGGTCAGAGACTTGATTGGTCAGATGTTTAATCATTTCGTATAAGGAATCTACCTTATCACTCAAAGCGATGACTTGTTGAGTTAGCCTATCCATAGAAATACTCCTGTTTAAGTAAAAAATCTCCTAAGCTAATACTAGACAGCAAATCAGCCAAGACCCAATTATTTACTAAATTATTTAACCTTTTGCTGAAGTTTTCTGTTAAGTATTTTTGCAGACTCAAAGAAATTCACCTTTTCATGCGGATGATCTATCCTATTGTTTCGTTATATTCAAGTTATTTGGGTTAGGATGGGGATATACCATTGTAGAAGACTCAAGGCAATTGCTCGTTTTTTGGGATTGATCGTTAAACAAGTGATAAAAATAGAACTTTAAGATGGAATTATTTTTAATCAAATTTCAGATTTTTTGAGAATCAGCAATATCAAATATAATTCATTCTTATGGTTAAGATAAGGCGGGCTTAAGCTAATTAACAATAGTTGACTAAATTGCTCAAAAATTAATTCATTATTAAAAATTAATTAACATAAATTAATTTTATGTCATTGATAATGCTTTCAATTTTACTCAAATTCAAAAATTAACTTAAAATTCCCTGGCTCTCAGACAAAAAACCGCATTTCTCAAAAATCGTCCTGTTGTCCTCATTTTCTAAAGCCCGCAAAATCGCTAAATTTTAAAGTTTTGTCAGGGAATTTTGATTTTTTATCACCGGGAACTTGAAAAATAGAGATACTTAGTGTATTTCTAACGTAATTCTGCTTTCCGATAGATATTACCAACCGAGGGATTCTACTTTATGTAGATTTTTCACCGAAGCAGAAGAAAATCATTGTCAGTTTGAGTTTGTTATGATTATATTAAGAATTGTAACAAAAGTTCTACTTTTGTCCCTCCTGTGAGGGGATTCCATCAGTTAATCTCGTGTTTAGGAGCAGCCCATGACAGCCCTGATACAACAAAACCCTTCTGATCTAGCATCCCAAGTGGCGGAGTATTTTCGTCGCAGTGTTGGAAATTGGCATTCAGAACGGCGCTACTATACACTTCCAGAGGGAGATACCCAAGAAGTTGCCAGCGAGATTACCATAGAATTTTTAGACCAAGGTTGTCCTGACCTGATCAATATTGCTCAATTACACGAATTAGAGGATTCGATCATCCTCACCTGTGGGTCAAAGGTCAACTGGAAAAGTTCTAATTCCGTCTCAGGAAAGAAATTGTCGAAAGGAGCAACGGTTTTTGGTGTTTCTGAAACCCTACTCTATCGAGATCAGGGGTTTATGACGCCTAAACCCGTTGTCGCCCAATATTATCTGGTTGATGCTAATACGTTATGCCTCAGAACCGAGTACAATGGTTCTGTATTTGAAGAAGAAATTAAACTGGTAGGTCAACGATACCGCACCCGACAAACGATTATTTCACGGGCTGGGGAACAAACCATGATCGGCCAGTATTTAGAGAAACGGATTGAGTAGCGACCGTGAAGCGAAGGTTTTTTCTCCAAGGAATCAGTACCTTAACCTTGAGTAGTGTCGTAGTGGGATGTAAACAAGCTACGGCACTCATGGTTCAAATTCTCAGAGGTTCTGTTCCGGTGCAAATGGTGAGCAAATTTCGACAACAATCTGATCAAGGTGTGATTGATTTTGTTCCCCAACTGCAACTGCAAGATTTATTTGGATTATTACAAAAATGGAAGTCTCAACCCCCAACTCAGCAGTCACCTCAAACTGAGTTAGTGATGATTGGAGACTATTGGTTAAATTCTGCCATTCAACAACAACTGATTCAACCCCTCGACCCGAAATTATGGCCGCAGTGGTCACAACTTCCCTCCCCTTGGCAAAATATTGTTCGGCGGAATTCTGAAGGTAAATATGATTCTAAGGGGAAAATTTGGGCGGCGCCTTATCGTTCAGGAAGTACGGTGATTATTTATCGGGTTGATAAGTTTAAGGCGTTGGGATGGACGCCTGAAGACTGGAGTGATTTATGGCGGCCAGAATTGCGTCATCGGATTTCTTTACCCAATCAAGCGCGGGAAGTGATTGGTTTAACGTTAAAAAAATTAGGCTATTCCTATAATACTGCCGATTTAAGCAAAGTTAAAAACCTAGAAGCTGAACTGCTTAAACTGCATCAAAATGTTAGACTTTATGATTCTAATAGTTATCTGAAACCGTTAATTTTAGGTGATACTTGGTTAGCAGTGGGTTGGTCTACGGATATTCCTCCAGAGGTTCAATATCAAAATGAATTAGCCGCCGTTGTTCCTAAATCTGGTACGGCGTTATGGTTAGATTTGTGGGTGAAACCTGCGGGAGTTCAAGCGTCTCCTACGGCAACTTTAGCAGATAATTGGATCGATTTTTGTTGGTCGCCCCAAGTTGCAACTCAACTCTCCTTATTAACGGGAACAACATCCCCAATTATTCTAGGAATGAACCCCCAAGAGTTACCCCAATCTTTAAGAGAAAATCCCCTATTATTTCCGAAAGCTTCTATTTTAGAAAACAGTGATTTTCTCCAACCGCTTTCGGCAAATTCTATTAAACAGTATCAACAGTTATGGGAAAAAATTAGACTGGGAAGGTAAGCATCCAGAAACAAATATGTAAAGGACTATAGCACTACGCACTTTTAGAACAGGAAACAGGGAACAGTAAGCAGTGACTGAATGAGTTTCAGAATTTAGAAGTGTCCTAACTGTGAGGACGCTCGCACGACAGGAATTGTAATTTATTAGCTGTCCCATTTTTATACACATTTAAGCCATACCGTCAAGTAGAAATTTATATGTGATTACTCTATCTTTGATTGGCTCTATGAACAAAAGCTGCTATTATGATTTTAAACTCAGACGGTTTTGTTTTGACTGTCTTGCGATCGCCAATTTAATTATCAATTTCCCAAAAAACGATTAGACATTATGTCCAGCAGTCCCATTCAAAAAATCCTATTCGGAAGTCCTGGAACCGGAAAAAGCTATAGAGTTGAAAATAAAATAATTCCTGATGAGTTGAAGATAACTGACCAATCAAATGTTATTCCAACTGTGTTTCACCCAGAATACACTTATGGTGATTTTATGGGTAAACTGATGCCATTAACTGACGATAGTGGCAAGGTCGAGTATAAATACTACTCAGGACATTTTTTAAAAGCACTAGCTAAAGCATACAAAAATATCATAAAAAGCTGTATTAAGTTTGAGCAAGACAAGAAAGAACTAACAGAGGAATACAAGAAAGAAATAGGGAAAACTCGTCAAGACGCTTTCTCTAGCGAAGAAATGTCTATTCTGAAAGAAAAGCACAGTAAGATCATAAAACAACCTGAAAATGTTGTTTTGATAATTGATGAACTTAATAGAGGTAATTCAGCAGCAATTTTTGGTACTGTATTTCAACTTCTTGATAGAAACAAAAACGGTTGGTCACAATATCCAATAACAATTTCAGATTTAGAAAAAACTGGATTGTTGCAAGCAATAAGCTTTAAACAATATTTTCTTTCTAAAGAAAAGGGATACTCATTTGAGTATGATGGAAATTCTTGTAAAGATGAAAATGAATACAATAAATATCTTGACTATATTTTCAGCGATTTAAGCAAAGAAGAAAGGGTTAGACTTCAAGAGTGCAAAATTAAATTGCCCCCAAATCTATCATTCTTGGCTACCATGAATACTTCTGACAACTCTATCTACTTCATGGATAGTGCCTTTAAACGCCGTTGGGATTGGGAGTTTGTAAATATTGAAGATGATGGACAAAGAAACGTAGTGTCCGGCCGAAAAATAAAACTTTACAACAATGATACTTGTGCATGGAATAATTTTGTTGATAAGTTAAATGAATTCATCCGCAGTCATTACAAGACAGTTAGGAAAATTGAGGATAAACAGATTGGTTACTTCTTTATTAATGAAGAAACTATAACGGAAGAACACATCAAAAATAAATTGATGTTCTTTATCTGGGATAGTGTTTTTAGTAACAATCGTAAGCCTTTGACTGAACTTTTAGAAATGACTGAAAGAGATTTAGTTACATTTGGACAGTTTACCCAAAAAGAGGTTGTTCAAAAATTTGTTAAAAAAATAATTGGATTTGTAAATGTTTGACCTCAGTAATATAGATATTATTAAAACAGATCAAAAACGTGGCTACAGTAGCTATTCGTTTGTTGGTCTTCAGAGAAATAAGGAAACTGATCGCTTAGAGTTTTGGCTTCCGTTAGGATTCGATGATTTTGATCATACAGATTTTAACTTAGTCAAAGGTTTCTTCTTCAAGATGTACCGAACTTTCAAAACGTATCTGCAAAGAAAACAGAATTATATGCAGAGCAAAGACATAACCATTGATCGAGACGGAATTATTGAAAATGAAAACGGATTTAGTTTTATTAATGAAAATAATGAACAGGTAGTTTTTTATGGCAAACTCAATTCGTTAGATAAAATAATAGAGGGTTACGATGAATTGCGAATTTCATCTTTAGAAAAAAAACAAATGAGAAGCCCAGAAATTGACTACTCAAAGATTCATCGGTATATGCACCAAGCTGTCTATCTTGATCATGATGTGATTTATATTGACGAAATGAATATAGCCAAAAATATCTTAGTCAAAGAAAGTCCGCCAATTTTACAACTTTTTTGTTTTATTTATACCGAAATCAAAAGAGAGTTGGAAGAATTAGAAAATATTTCCGATAGGGCTGCCGAGCTTGCCGAGGAGTTTAAAGAAAACTATTTGCAACCTAATAGTAGTTTATTTGGCGAAGATACATTTGCCGAAACCGTAGATATTTTGAGGGAAACACTGGAAGATCTTGACACTAAAACAGCCTATAAAGATGATGATTATTGGCATTTTTTTGAAGCAGTAGAGGCGTTTTTATACGGAGAGCGACAAGAAGATAATAAAGGTATTTACTGGGGTTTTAGCAGTTTCTATGATATATGGGAGGATATGTGCCAAACTTATGTACTCAATACACCTGAATACAAAGAAAGAGCAATCTTTGCAGATATTGAAGGAAAACTTAAACCATTAATTAATGTCACTCTCAATCCATTTGAATTGACATTAAATGATTTGACAAAAATACGTTATTTACGACCTGATTTAGTATTAAAAGAAAAAGAATACGGAATAGAAGACTTTTATAAAATCAATCAAAGAATTTATAGGCAAGAAAAATCTGCCTATGGTATATTTCTTGTTAATTATCCAAGTTTACAGGCTAATCATCCTAAAATTCTTGATAAATTTTATGAGCTTCGTGAAAAAGAAACTAATGAGCAAACAGGGAAAACGTTTAGCTATATGTTTGAACAAAATTTAGAAAAATTTAGACTATTTATTATTAATTATATACGCTATAAATCATTTTCTTTCCTCACAATTGTTGATTATAAATATATGGGTATTTGGGATTATGAAAGGTACTCACCTGATAAAAATGGAGAAAACAAAGTAAAAGATGATATACAGAAACAGTTAGTCTATGAATGGACAATACAGCAAAATTGGAATGCAAAAACTGAAAGTGAGTTTTGGATACCTTATTTTTCTAATAACCCGCTAGAGTTTGAAAAGATACCTCCAGTAAAAGTAGATAATACTGACTTTAACAAAAGCAAGATTAAACTGGTTGAAATTAATTTCAAAACACTTCAAGATTTTTATATTAAGCAAGGATTGGTATGATTAAACATGATTCTGCGGATACCGTTATTAGCCTTTTTAATCCTGTTGTTTCACTAAGTTCGCAAGTTCGTCAGAGAGTGAATGAAGAATTTATTTATCCAATTTTAGAGGATTTTTTTAAAGATAAAGGAGGGATTAATTCTTATGAAGAGTTAGATCCTGATCAGATTAAAACTGAAATTGAGTTTTCAAAAAAAGATACGATAGAAAGCTATGTACAATCCTATGTTTACAAAGAAGTGATGAATACAATAAGTAAAAATGATGATGGCACGATAAATTTTAAGCCCAGATATGTTGTTTCTTTTGACCAAGACTTAACAAACTTTCAAGAAGAATGGGGGATCAAATACGGTGAATTGAGACTAGGAGACGCGGCTATTTTATATTTTATTTATATTGATTTACAGGAAGTTATTCGGTTTATTAAAAAAATTAATAGGTAAATCAGAAGTTTTGAGTCAATAGACAGGCTCGCTGGTATCTATATTCATCATTGGCATCTTGTTCATTTTTTTGTATAATTAATTTACCCTTACTATAAATCACTAAATTAAATAATGAAATTATGATTCAAACTGAAGATAAACCCCAAATTCAATCTCTCTCCCTAGAGGAATTTTTAACCCAACCGGAAACCAAACCCGCCCAAGAATATATTAACGGAGTTGTTTATCAAAAACCAATGCCAAAAGGAAAACATAGTCGCATTCAAAAATGTCTCATTGATTCTATTAGCCAAGTCGCTGAAACCAAACATTTAGCTTGTGCTTTTCCTGAATTACGCTGTAGTTTTGGCGGGCGTTCTATTGTTCCTGATATAGTTGTATTAGAATGGCAGAATATCCCCCTAGATGAACAAGGGGAAATCGCTAATGATGTTAATATTGCCCCAGATTGGACAATTGAAATATTATCCCCAGACCAAAATACAACCCGTGTGATTAATAATATTTTATTCTGTTTAAAACATCAAACACAATTAGGTTGGTTAATTGAACCGCAGGAAAGATTAGTATTAGTATTTAAACCCAAACAACAACCCGAAGTATTTGAAGGAGAACAAATTTTACCCGTTTTAGATATATTAAAAGATTACCAATTATCGGTTAATGAATTATTCAATTGTTTAAAACCGTAGGGTGCGTAAGCGCAGCGCACGCACCATAATTTAATGTTATCAACAAAATCATAAAATTTTAATTATTTACCTATAGCAATGAGCAGGTTAATGTTGACAACAACTTCTTTGTGTCTTTGTGTCTTGGTGGTAACATTCAAGGCTTGACCCTTGTAAACAAACCAGCGCGACCTGCTATAACTAATATGACGGTTATTTATCTAAATAATTGATGGTTATTTATCTAAATAATTGATGGTTATTTACCTAAATAATTGATGGTTATTTATCTAAATAATTGATGGTTATTTACCTAAATAATATGAGGGTTATTTACCTAAATAATTGATGGTGCGTGCGCTTTGCTTACGCACCCTACAGAGTCGGCGAGGTGTTTTTTTAGGGTAGCGACGGGTAAAGGGCCTTGAAGATGTTGCCAAGGTAATACTTGATCTAAATCCCAATTTTGGTTAACATAATATTCCATAGTGGGTAATTGTCCGCGTAATTCTTTGAAGGCTCGGCGATAACTTCCTAATGAGTCTCCATAGTTTCTAACTAATTCTAATAGATGGGAAATCCGCCGATCGCCCCTAGAAAGTAGAGATTGAATTACTGACCATTTATAACTTTCCGGTCTAAAATCAATGTTATTTGATTTTAATTGTTTTTCTAATAATTTTAGTCGTTTTTCTGCATTGGGATTTACCCCAAACCATTGAAAGGGTGTATGAGATTTGGGAACAAAGGTACTACAACCGAGGGTTAATTTAAAGCCCGGTGCTGCTTTTTTTAAGGCTGTCATCAAGTCTACAGTGGCTTCTACATCCTCTAATTCTTCCCCAGGAATTCCTACCATCCCATAGATTTTCATCCCCTGTAAACCGCCATTTTTTGCGTTAATAATGGCTTGTAAAATTTCCTCGTTTTCTAATTTTTTATTAATAATTTTTCTGAGGCGATCGCTACCACTTTCTACAGCAATTGTCAAGGTGCGAGTCTCTCTTTTTGCTAAGGTTTTTGCTAATTTTTCTGTAACGGTATTTGTTCTAACTGAAGCAATACTTAAACGCACATCATCATATTTCGGTTGAGTTAAATAATTCAATAACTCATCAAATTCGGGGTGTTGTGTTACCGACGCGCCTAATAAACCTAAACGCCGGGTTACTTGGAGTCCCTGTTCAATAGCTGGAATTAAAGAGGCTTCTAAACTCGCTGTTCTAAAGGGTAAAGTTAAATAACTGGCTAAACAAAAACGGCACATTTCAGGACAACTGCGAACCACTTCTACCATATAGATATTTTCCCAAGCGGCTTTTTCTGTTACAACCGTTGAAGCGGATAAAATATTGCCTCGATAGGTTTGTTTTTGGACTTGGGAAGGAATACTCGAATCTACAGGTTTAATCTCTTGAATTTCACCTTCTAAACTGTGATAAGATATTTCATATAAACTGGGAATATAAATTCCTGGAATTTGGGCTAAATGTCGTAATTGAGTTGAACGAGATTCGTGACGAACCTGTTGATAAGCGTCTATGAAATCGCCTAATAAGTTTTCGCCATCACCGAGTAAAATAATATCAAAAAAATCGGCAAAGGGTTCTGGATTAGCGGTTAATACGGGGCCACCGCCAAAAAGTAAGGGATGTTGATCTGTGCGATGAACCGAACGCAGGGGAATATTTAAGAATTCTAAACGCTCAAAAATATTGACATAATCGAGTTCCCAAGAAAAGGAAAAACCCACCAGTTCAGGATGTTGAGGTAAGGGTTCGTGTAAATCGGTAAATAGACGACTGACTTCTACATCTGAACGCATTGCTAAAGTAGACCAAACCAGTTGATAACCTAAACTGGTAATGCCAACGGTATATTCATTGGGAAAAGCAAAAATAATCGGAATCGCATCTAAATTAGATGGCGTCGGAGTAAAGAGTAAACGTTCAGCATCAAAGACAGAAGCACTCACAGAATTAATCAATAAAAAACTCCTTGGAATCTATTTTTATTGTAGCTTAACCTGCTATAACAGTCGCGCCTGGGGTCTTAGGACATAGACTGATGCTAAAACCGTGCGCCGTACACCCCTATGAACCTACCTGTTCCCTGTTCCCTGTTCCCTGTTCCCTGCTATATAACAAAAATCCCACTCAACCAAAGGGAGCGGGATTTTGTTATGAATATGAGGGTTTTAGGAGGATTGCTGCTAAAAATAAGCTTGCTGATCCCCCTACATCGGTCTTAGAAGGAAGAACCTATACCCACATAGGAACCATAGAAAAACAAACCAACTACCACTAAAACACCAGTTCCAGCAACAGTGGCAACTAACCACAATGGAATTTTGCCTGATTGCAACACAGTTATGACCTCGTTAATTCAAAGCTTAATTGACAAGGGATTTTAGATTTTGGATATTAGATTTAGGATAAATATTTTGTCAAAAAATACGTTTCCGATTGGCAAGATCCAAAATCGTTAAATCGAGAAAAATCCAGTTAGTTAAAGAAATAACTGGAGAATAAAATACCGAGAACAAAAATCAACAGCAAACCCAAATAGAGTGAAGTTCTGTTCAACTCAACAGGTTGCCGATTAGGATTATTACTCCGATCCATTGTGAGTCTCCTATCGTTGAATAAATTGCATAGCCGCGATCGCACCCAGGAAGAAAACCGTAGGTACTGCTAAAGTATGAACGGCTAACCAACGGACTGTAAAAATCGGATAAGTTATCGGTTCATTGGAACTGCTACCAGTTGCCATTTTATTAAACTCCTTTGTCAACTATTTACTCGTAAAATCGCCAATTTGTGATTTGCTATTAAAGCGATCGCTTACAATCGGAATTTCCTGCCGTTGCTGAGTAAAATACTCATCGGGGCGAGGGGTACCAAAAGCATCGTAAGCTAAACCCGTGCTGACAAACAGCCAACCTGCAACAAATAAAGCCGGAATTGTAATACTGTGAATCACCCAATACCGGATACTGGTAATAATATCGCCAAAAGGACGCTCTCCAGTTGTTCCTGACATCGTTAAATCTCCTCAAGCAACGGTTGAACACTCAAATCTAATGATACGGGAGCAGGGAGTGTGGAACAAGCCTACTCGATTGATTTACCGATTATTGTTTTAAACTGCTTGTGGGGCCGACCCTTTATAGCGAAGTAACGTTCCTCTCTGACCCAGGACAAAACCCTGTTCCGGGCCGAGAAACTTAATTCGATAAAGGTTAGACGGGATATTTTCCACTTCCCGATCTTTTTGCCAAGTTTGGCCTCCGTCAAAACTACACAGGAGGTTACCACTACCACCACTGACCCAAATTTCTTCCGGGGTGCGATAGGCTAAATCCAAAAATCCCCAACTTGTGGAAGATTCGGGGTTAATCGGATCACCCCACTCCAAGAGATTCTCAGGATCAGTAAACCGTAATTCACCCCCACGCGCAATCATCCACAGACGGCCATCTTGACCAAAGCCAATTTTCTCTAACCGTTTAGAACTGTAACGATTATGGGGTTCCCAAGCCTTAGATCCCGGTTCCCAAGTAGAATAAAAATTCCCCTTGGAAGAAACGCTAATATAGCGACCATCCTCAGCACGGGAGAGATTTCTGACAAAACCCACCGCATCTTCAACCAAGGATTTCCAGGTTTTCCCGCCATCTTGAGTTTGGTAAATTGCCCCCAAATCCGTTATCATCTCGGCGGTATTGGGACTTAGAGCCACAATACTATAAGGCGCACCGGGTAACTTGGCATTTAAGGGAATTCGATCCCAGGTTTTGCCTTCATTGGTGGTGTGCAACAAAATTGAGGGGAGTCCCACAATCCAACCCTCAGAGCCGTTAAAGCTAACCGAGTTGAATCGAACTTTTTCTTCCCCTAAATCCAGTTGCTTTACTTGCCAATGGTCGCCCCCATCGGTGGTTTCCAGCAGCGTCGCGTCACTCCCGACAATCCAACCCTGTTTCGGGTTCGTTCCTGTAAAGGCAATATCGGCTAAATTCCCTTGAGTTTCTGTAGGAACCAGTTCCCAAGGGTTGTAACTGAGTTGGGGTAGGTAACGACAGCTAGCACAAATTAGAGCAACTGTCAAGATTATAACGATTTTTTGCAGAAATTTAACAATGTGCATCAGATTTAATGAAATTTTAATTCCTCAATTCAGGCCATATAAGCTGATAAAGAACAAAAACCCTAAGGCCAATCCCCCAAAAATCAGGAGATTCTTTTGCTGGGCGGTTAAGGTATTCACCCCAAAGCCATAGCCTCTGTTCTCCTCAAACCCAGAAGGGTTTTCCACAGAACCAATATTGACAAACTGGCTTGAGGGAGCGCCACAGACCGGACAACGCCATTTTTGGGGTAAATCAGTAAAGGCTGTCCCCGCAGGAACATTAGAACTCCCTTTTGCCGGCTCATAGACATAGCCACAAGCCTTACACTCATGACGATCAAGGGCTGTAACTTCAGTTGCTGGCATAACGAGTAACTTGAGCAGGGATGAGTTTGGGATTATTAGAATAACTATTAAATAATATTACAAAATTTGAGCAAATCACAACAGACATTCCGATATCAGGATTAACAACAGACGCACATTTGGGGTCGGGAGTATGTCAAAATGTAAAAAATCAGTTACAAAACTAGAGCGATACCGATTCATTGTGTTTGTTCTCAATGGCTACGAATACTTTTTAGGCTTCTTAATCATCAGTAGCCTAGTTCCTATCCTGGCTTTGGTTGTCTCCAAAGTCTTACGGCCAAAAAGCCGTGGTGGTGCCCGTCGCACCACCTACGAGTCCGGGAACGAACCCATCGGTGGAGCATGGATTCAATTCAACATCCGATACTATATGTTCGCCTTGGTGTTTGTGATCTTCGATGTTGAAACCGTGTTTCTCTACCCTTGGGCCGTTGCCTTCCACAATTTGGGACTATTGGCTTTTATTGAAGCCTTGATTTTTATTGCAATTCTTGTCATTGCACTGGTTTACGCTTGGCGTAAAGGTGCCTTGGAATGGTCATAACAGGTGATAAAACCATGACTCAAAGCGTTTCACCCAACAAAGAAACCCTGATTAATCCAGTTGAGCGGCCCCAAGTCACTCAGGAACTCTCGGAAAACGTGATCCTGACAACAGTGGATGACCTCTACAACTGGGCTAGGCTGTCAAGCTTATGGCCGCTTTTATACGGGACAGCCTGTTGTTTTATTGAATTTGCGGGTTTAATCGGTTCTCGGTTTGACTTTGACCGTTTTGGTCTAGTTCCCCGGTCGAGTCCTCGACAAGCGGATTTACTGATTACCGCCGGAACCATTACCATGAAATATGCTCCGATTCTGGTGCGTTTGTACGAACAAATGCCCGAACCGAAGTATGTGATTGCCATGGGAGCTTGTACCGTCACCGGAGGAATGTTTAGCATGGACTCCACAACGGCGGTGCGCGGTGTGGATAAATTAATTCCTGTGGATGTTTATATCCCCGGCTGTCCTCCTCGTCCAGAGGCGATTATCGACGCGGTGATCAAACTTCGTAAGAAAATTGCCGACGATTCTTTACAAGAACGGGCTAATCTTCAACAAACCCATCGCTATTACACCCGCCCTCACAATATGAAACCCGTTGAACCGATTTTAACGGGCCAATATTTAGTTACTGAATCTCGTCAAGTTCCCCCTAAACAGTTAACGCAAGCGATGGGAATGGCTGTTCCTCCCGCTTTAATTGCCGAACGGACAAAGGAGGAAAAACGTGGCTAACTCAGAAGCAGAAGCACCCCTGGTTGAAGCCGGGAAAGTCTCTCAATGGTTGAGTGAAAACGGCTTTGAACATGAATCTCTAGGCCCTAATGCCTCATCCGTAGAAATGATTAAAGTGGATCGAGAGTATTTGATCCCCTTATCTACCGCTTTGTATGCCTACGGCTTCAACTGCTTGCGCTGTCAATGTGCCTATGACGCAGGCCCAGGAGATGCCTTAGTTAGTGTTTATCATTTAGTCAAAATTGATGACAACGTGGAACAACCGCAGGAAATCTGCGTCAAAGTCTTCGTTCCACGGGATGATCCCAGAGTCCCTTCAGTTTACTGGATTTGGAAAGCAGCCGATTTTCAGGAGCGAGAATCCTACGATATGTATGGTATCGTCTACGAAGGTCATCCCAATCTGAAACGGATTCTAATGCCTGAAGATTGGGTGGGTTGGCCTTTAAGAAAAGATTATATCTCCCCTGATTTTCATGAATTGCAAGATGCTTATTAATATTAATAGCAAAATCAACCCTGAGAATTGATGAACCGACTGCACCCCAATTTGTTCACAGACAAGCCAATAGCCTTCGCTATGACTGTCTCTGGTTATGCGTCTCTAGGGTGCTGGTGTTGATCAAACCTAATTCTAAGGGGAAGATGCAATTCAATTGGGCGATCCAAATTGCCAGATCTCCAGGAAGTCTGATATAGTTGCCTACGATAATGTAGAATTCATATCTGGCTTGGACTTGATACACTCGCTTATTCCGATAAAACGGTGTAGTTAAAAAGTTAAGCAACGGGTTCTACCCGAAGTCAAACGGAATCAGTCTAGGTCTTCGATGCGTTTCGCAATACACTTTGGTGGAGGAGTCAAATCGTGAGCACTCTCAACGGTACAACATTTAATGATATTAATTTCAACGGCATCTTCGATGCTGGTGATATAGCACTTCCCAATGTCACCGTATTTTTAGATACTAATGGCAATGGTTTACCTGAAAGCTTAGAACAAGTTGATGTCACCGACATTAACGGTTTTTATGATTTCCCTAACCTAGTAGCGGGAAGTTATCAGGTTGGACAAGTTGTCCCTACCGGGTTCACCCGGACAACTCCAGCATCCGCAGTCACCCTGACGGGAACTGCGGCGGAGGTAGCTACATTTAACATTGCCAATACTGGAGCCGTTACCCCGGTTGTTCCGTCTCTGAGCGGTAACATTTCTGGAGTTGTCTTTGTAGATAATAACTTACAGGGTATCTACAACTACATCTACGACGATAACGGCAATATCGTTGTCGATCCCAATGGGTTTGTCCCGGAGAATCAGCTATACGATCCCTTTGTGGATGCCACCTTACCGAATATTCCGGTCTACATTGACCTGAACAACGATGGTTTCCTCAGTTCCAACGAACCGAGCACCTTTACCAATGAAGCCGGGTTTTATAACTTCAATGTTTTACCTGCTGGTTCCTACCTGTTAAGAGTTGCTCAACCTTTTGAGGTGACAGGAGAAAACTCGATTCTGGGTGATCTGTTAGAAACAACTAATACTCCCTTAGTGGTTGATGTCTTTGCCGGATCAACCGTCAGAGGCGATCTGGGTGTTGTTGCTCCCAATAGTGTTTACGGTAAAGTCATTAATGACCTGAATGGTAATGGCTTCCCAGAAGCTACAGAACCTGGAATTCAAGGCGTTACGGTCTTTATTGATTCTAATGGCAATAACTTCTTTGACTTAGGCGAAAAGTCCACGGTCAGTGGTACCGATGGAGCCTACATTATCAAAGGCTTAGATACTAACGTTGGCCAGGAATCTAGCCAGACTTTGGCTCAAAATCCCTATCTCGCCTACCAGCTTTTAGTTGATCCTCTGTCTGTCGCCAACACCTTCCCGGTGACTTCGGTTCCTCCCACCGCAGCCTACGTTAGAACTTCACCTCTACCGGGAGCTACAGTTGATGCTCCTGTGATTCCCGAAGGTTCTGCTCAGGCTAATTTCTTGTATGCTTTTGCTCCTACAGCAACAGCCGTACTACCTGATAGCATTACCGGATTTGTTTTCAATGATTTGAATGGTGATGGCGTAGTTCAAACGGGTGAACCGAATCTGCCCGGTGCCGAAATCTATCTCGATTTGAACAACAACAACGAGTTCGATTCCGGTGAGCCGTCTTCAATTACTGATGCAGCCGGTTCCTTTGGTTTCTTGGCTCTTTCGACCCCCGGTGATTTCATTGTTCGGACAACAGATGAGTTCCTCACCACCGCCGTTCCCAATGTCATCTTAGGGGTAGGTCAAGCCTCACAAGTTGCGATTGGTCTGGCTAGTTTTGAACCGAGTCCAGCCATTAACCAAGAGGCTTTGATTCCGATCATCGGAACCACCGTCGTTTAAAACGGACGCAGAATTAATCCTGCTATCTGTTTAACCCAAATATCATCCGAGAGCAGCAGTCAGGCTCAAATTTAGCTGATTTCTTCTCTCGGATGATATTTTTTGGGGATGATCGGGTTCTCCCTCAGAAACCGGATTTCTTCAGTCCTAAATTTGTATCAACATACTCAGATTTTCTCGGTTCCTCCTGATTAATTTAGAGTAGGCTAGATTAAGTGGAGTTTAATACTTAACAATTTGTCTCAAGTTTTAGCAGCTTCAACCTTTCCCGCCAGCACGTTTAAGCTGAACAATGGTCTAACGGTTATTCATCAACAGATGACCGCAACCCCAGTTGTCGTTGTTGATGTTTGGGTACGGGCTGGTGCCATTTATGAGCCGGATATGTGGTCAGGAATGGCCCACTTTTTGGAACACATGATTTTTAAAGGCACAGATTGGATTGGGCCAGGTGTGTTCGATCAAGTGATTGAAAGTTGCGGGGGTGTGGCGAATGCTGCTACCAGCCATGATTATGCTCATTTTTACATTACCACTGCCGTTCACTATTTAGAGGAAACCTTGCACGCTTTGGGAGATTTATTGCTACACGCAACAATCCCCGATGGTGAGTTTAATCGAGAACGGGATGTGGTTTTAGAAGAAATTCGTCAAGCGACGGATGATCCCGATTGGCTGAGTTTTCAAGCCTTAATGGAAACAGTGTATGCACGGCATCCCTACAGCCGTTCTGTTTTAGGAACAGAAGCGAAAATAAGGTCGCACTCGCCCCAGGAAATGCGCCGTTTCCATCAAAGTCGCTATCAACCTGAAAACATGGTGGTTGTGATTGTTGGCGGTGTGGAAGAACAACAAGCGTTGGATTTGATTAATCAAGCCTTTAGTCGTTTTTTACCGCCTACAACTTACACTCATTTGTATCAGGTGGTTCAACCCCAAATTCACGGAATTCATCGCCGGGAACTCCATTTACCTTATCTCGAAGAAGCACGATTAACCTTAGCTTGGACTGGGCCAGGAGTTGAACAATTAAGGCAAGCTTATGGGCTAGACTTACTGTCTTCGGTAATCGCGTCAGGACGTACCTCTCGATTAGTCCAAAAACTGCGGGAAAAACTTCAGCTTGTCCATGATATTTGTAGCGATTTTTCCTTACAACAAGAGTCCAGTTTATTTACAATTAGTGCTTTATTAGAATATAAAGATTTAGAGAAGGTAGAAGCCTTAATTTGTGAGGAAATTCATGAGTTAATGATCGAGCCGATTTCAGAAGCAGAATTAAGGCGGAGTCAACGCTTTCTCTGTAATGATTATGCCTTTTCGACGGAGACCCCCGGACAGTTAGCCGGTTTATATGGATATTATTTCACCGTAGCGAAACCGGAATTAGCGGTTACTTATCCCGAACAAATTCAATCGTTTCAACCTTTAGAACTCCAAAATATTGTTAAGGAACTGCTGAATTTAGAAAATTATGCAGTTATGGTTGTTCAGCCGTAGGGTGGGGAACCCCGCCCCTACTGACTGCTAATATATTTAAGGTTTAAGAACTACCTTAATACAGTTTTCTTGCTTATCGCGGAAAATTTTATAACCCTTCGGAGCATCATCTAAAGCCATTCGGTGAGTAATCACAAAAGTTGGGTCAATGTCTCCCTTTTGAATGCGTTCTAAAAGCGGCTGCAAATATTTTTGAACATGGGTTTGACCCGATCGCAACGTTAACCCTTTATTAACAATCGCCCCCATCGGCATCTTATCAATAAATCCGCCATAAACCCCAGGAACCGACACCGTACCCCCCTTGCGGCAAGTAACGATCGCTTGTCGCAGCACAAAGGGGCGATCGGTTTCCAAGCGCACGGCCTGTTTCACCGTATCATAAAGCGCCATGGCATCGGTTCCGTGGGCTTCCATTCCCACCGCATCAATACAGGCATCTGGCCCCCGTCCTCCCGTCATCTCCTTCAGCGCTTCCCCCGGATCAACCTCTTCATAATTAATAATTTCTGCACCCGCATCCTTCGCCATCTGCAAGCGTTCAGGAAAGCGGTCAATGGCGATCACTCGTTCTGCACCTAACATAAAGGCACTGCGGATGGTAAATTGACCCACCGGGCCGCATCCCCAAATGGCGACGATATCCCCTGGTTGAATATTGCAGTTTTCCGCCGCCATGTAACCCGTTGGGAAAATATCGGTTAAAAATAGCACCTGTTCATCGGTTAACCCATCGGGAATTTTTATCGGCCCAACATCGGCAAAGGGGACACGGGCGTATTCCGCTTGTCCTCCGGCGTATCCCCCTAATAGATGGGAGTAGCCAAATAAGCCAGCAGGAGAATGACCATAAAACTTTTCAGCCATCCATTTGTTCGGGTTGGAATTATCGCACAGTGACCATAAATCTCGGTTACAAAAGAAACAATGACCGCAAGAAATGGTAAAGGGAACGACAACGCGATCGCCAATTTTTAAGTTTTTGACTTCGGGGCCAAGTTCTACGACTTCTCCCATAAATTCATGGCCGAGAATATCCCCTGATTTCATCGTCGGAATATAACCATCATAAAGATGTAAATCAGAGCCACAAATGGCAGTGGATGTAATCTTAATAATGGCATCACGGGGATTTAAAATTTTCGGATCAGGAACATTATCAACCCGAACATCATTGGAACCATGCCAACAAACTGCTCTCATGTTTTATTCTCCACTATTAAATCGTTAATGTCAATGATTTATTGATCAGTATTTCTAGCAATTTCTCCGGCTTCCATTAACTGTTTAAATCGGTTCAAATCATCCCCAATTTGTTGTTCAGGTTCTTCTCCAAATAGTTTAGCTAAAGTGGTTGTCACCACACCGCCAGGGGGGTTATATTCGATCACAACTTTAACTTCTGTGCCTCGGTCTGCGGGTGCTGGTTGAAACCGAACAAACCCCGAATTTTCAATATCTGCATTGTTGACGGAAGACCAAGCAATTAAATGATTGGGTTCATCTTTAATCACTTCCGCATCCCATTCAACGATTGTTTCTAACGGTGCTTTTGCGACCCAATGGGAATGACGTTCATCATAAACAATGATAGATTTGATATGTTTCATAAATTTTGGCAAATTGTAAAAATTGTGCCAAAATTGATACAATTCTTCAGCAGATCGATTAATCGTAACGGTTTTTTCAACCCGAATATTTTGGTTAGTATTTAAGCCCAATGCTTCTTGAGCTTGATGAATTGTACTTTGATTTTGAGTGGCTTGATACATTAAACCACCCCCAGCAACCGCCATGAGAACGCCTTTTAAAGAGCGTTGTTGGAGTCCCATTAACACTAACGCGCCTCCCCCAATTAAAGAACCCCATCGTTCTAAATCACTGGGATTTTCTTCTGAAGGAGACTGTTCATATTTTTGAGTTGAAGTGATTTCTTCCATAAAATTTTCCTGACCCACCTTTTAACTCAGGATAGGAAGAATTGACTTGAATTTACCTCAATCAAAAGACATAAATAATGTTAAGTCAAATCAATGATTAATTTATATCTTTTGATAGAGGTTTTAAGAGAAAATAGTGATTATTTTGATCTTTCTCTGTTTCTGAGTGACAAGAGTACCTTTGTGTTTCGCCTCATCCCCTATGCTTTAAGTTCTTGGATAATCATATTAAAATCTCGTCCATAAACCGCTTGATTATATTCAGATAATTGCGTTTCTGACCATTGCAAACGTTCTATAGTTGCTTGTTGAATTTTCACCATAAAAGGACGACGAAATTGTTCATAAGTTTGAAAATATTTTTTAATTTTATCAAGCTGATTCCAATGATTATTTTTAGCTAATTGCTCAAGTAAAGTAACAATGACTAAAGCATCTTCAAACCCTTGATTAACACCTTGAGCCGCAAAAGGAGGCATTCCATGAATAGCATCCCCGACTAATACCACTCGTCCTTGACTCCAGAAAGGTTGAATTTCTACATCAGAATTAGGAGAATAAAGATGAGCCGATGAGGGGAATTTTAGCTGATTAGAAATCGTGACTCGATGAATATAATAGGGACGTTTGTATAGGGTTTCCAGAGAAGATAAACCCACTAACTGTTGAATACTATCGGGAAAATCAGCTTGTTTTAAATCGGATATCGCTAAATTAATTAATGAATTTCCTGAAGATTGTTCCAGAGTATCTAAAGGTAAAGCCGCATGGAGAAGATAGCCAATTTCACCCGTTGGTCTATTAATCAAAATAATTCTAGGATCTTCTAATTTCTGAGAATTTTGAGTAATTTCATCCTGAATTAAGGTGACAATTCGACAATCAGAAAAGAAGGTTTCTTCTAATTCTGTTCTTAAAGATTGAGGAATTTCAGCAATGTGGGTACATCCTATGGCTGAAAACCCCGAATATTCAGGTTGAGCGACAGGTTGGTAGGGAGTATTCTGATATAAAACTTGACGAATCTTAGAGTTAATTCCATCCGCAGCAATCACAATTTTAGCTCGAATAGATTTGATTTCACAGGCTTGAGTTTTAGTTTGTAAATTCTCAAGCTCTGGATGATTTTGAGGCTGTTCTTGTTCCCAATGAGCATAGGGATTAATCTCTGTTTTTTGATCACAAATACAGTCTATTCTGACACAGCCTAATTCCGGTTCGTCTACAACATTAACACAACGATGATTAACTTTAACTTGATTTTCAGGAAGTAAATTTCTTAAGTGTGTTTGTAAGTCATACCAAGCGGTAGAAACTCGACCTTCTCCATATTGATTGAACCAATATTCAAAACTTAAGGGAATTGCTGAAATTCGCTCTCCGTTAGTATTTTTTTGTACCCATTCTGGCGAAATTTTAGGTTTATTATCTTGACTAGAACTCGCAGGAGAAAAACTCATCCCGTTAGCTGTTATCGCTTTATACGCTTGAGGTTCAATACAATTTAATGCTTTTAAACCGTTGGGAAGTAGATCTAAAACTTGACCGACCGGACGAAAATTATGAGTTTGATCAATGACTAAAATATTGTCAATTCCTCGTTGAAGCAAACCGAGTGCGGTGGCTAATCCAACTGGCCCCGCACCGACAATCAAAACATCATAAATTTCAGCAGAAATTGTCATTTTTTTCTCCTTTTATCTTTTTCAACCTGAATAATTTTAAGCTTTAGAAGCGCGTAATTGTCCACAGGCTGCATCCGCTTCTAACCCTCTGGAATACCGCACACTTACCGCAATATGGCGCTGTTTTAAGATATCCATAAACTCAGTAATCCGTTGGGTATCTGGTCGTTTATAGTTAACTTCTTGAATGGGGTTATAGGGAATTAAGTTAACATGACTTTGAAACCCTCTTAATTGACTGGCGAGTTCAATGGCGTGTTCGGGTAAATCATTTAATCCTGCTAACAGGATATATTCAAAACTAATTCGTCTTCCCGTTAATTTAACATAATCTCGACATTCGGCAAATAATTCAGATAGAGGATAAGTTTTGGCGCTGGGAATTAATTCTTCTCGAATATTTTGATAGGAAGCGTGTAAACTAACGGCTAATGTGACTTGTAAATCATATTCTGCTAATTCTCGAATTTTCCCTCGTAAACCAACGGTAGAAACGGTAATCATTCGTTGTCCAATTCCCACATCTTGATTTAGGGATTTAACCGCTGCAATTACATTATCTATATTTAATAAAGGTTCTCCCATTCCCATAAACACAATATGACTAACTCGCCGTTGAAAATCTTCCTGGACGGTTAACACTTGATCAATAATTTCATAAGCTTCTAAATTGCGGGTAAACCCTCCTTTTCCCGTCGCACAAAAATCACAAGCCATTGGACAACCGACTTGGGAAGAAACACAAACTGTTAAGCGTTTTTCGGTGGGAATTCCAACGGTTTCAATAATTTGACCATCGGCTAATTTTAATAAATATTTAATGGTTTTATCGGGAGCGATCGCTTTATAATGAATACTAGATCGACCAATCTCAACATCCCCAACAGTTTCTCGCCATTGTTTCGGAAATACGGTGATTTCTCCTAAAGATTTCGCGCCTTTGTGATAAATCCAATCATATAATTGCTTACCCCGATAGGCAGGTTGTCCCTGTTGTTGTACCCAGTCGGTGAGTTGTTCTAAAGACAAGCCGAGTAGGGGAGTTGATACGGAGTGTACAGTTACCATAAAATTTGAGGATAATAACAGTTATTGGCTAAGAAATGCTCCAGCTAACTCAAAAGAGTTGCTAAAGCTTTGCACCTCTATATTATATCTAATTTGTTAATCTGTAACCTACTGAGTTAAGATATTAATAGTGCTGAAGAATAGGGAAAATGGTTATTAGAAAGGTTTAGTTAACAGGTAAGATGCCTGTTCCACATTTGTTAATATTCTTTAACCCAACTTTCAATTGCTTCTAATAAATTGTCCTGTGATGTCACAAAGGAACGTTGCGGGAATGGTAACGGGAGGGGGTCGGGAGTTATCCAACCGAGGTGTAAGACGTCCGTGAGATAGTCGCAACAGTCGATGACTTCGGGGGTGGGTGTCCCATCTGCGAGTAACAGAATGAACAGATAGGTTTGGAGTTGCTGTTTCAGGTGGATAATTTTGGTTTCTAGGTTAGCAGGGGTCTGCACGTCGGGGGGAGTTTCATCGGGTAAGAGTTTTTGATAAAGACGGTTACAAAATGCTTGGATAAATTCGTTTTTGGTGTTGAGGGTTAGTAGTTTGTTGATGTTAATACAGTGGACGGGGAGGTGAGGAAGTTGGCTACAAATATCGGTGAATTGTTGTTCTAATTGTCGCACTGTTGGGGTATTGCCTACGGGGGTATTATTGGTAATTTCAGGATGGGGGGTGATGGTGTTGTGATGCCATGCTTGATAAAATTTGGGATAAGGTAGATTTTGAGCGTATTGCCAGAGGAGTTTATAGCAGCTTTCAAAGAGATCAAAATTATTGTTGTAAACTTCATTAATTAGGTTATGTTTGAGGGCAAAAACCACATCTGAATACTGTTTTTCGGTTTTGATTATTTCCCCTAAAGTCTTAGCAACATTCCCGCGAGTATATTTATCTTCAGTAGTTTCTAAAACCTGAATTAACGCCTGTATTACTAACTCATTTCCAGGGTCAATTTCCCCTAAACTCTCGGCAACCCTCCTGCGATTATCTTCATTATCAGTAGTATTTAAGATCTGAATTAATGCCTGTATTGCTAACTCATTTCCAGGGTCAATTTCCCCTAAACTCTCGGCAATCATCCTGCGATTATCTTCATTCTCAGTAGTATTTAAG
This sequence comes from Planktothrix serta PCC 8927, assembly GCF_900010725.2. Taxonomy (NCBI): domain Bacteria; kingdom Bacillati; phylum Cyanobacteriota; class Cyanophyceae; order Oscillatoriales; family Microcoleaceae; genus Planktothrix; species Planktothrix serta. The sequence goes on from NZ_LR734883.1 coordinate 273,771, forward strand.
ATCTGAATTAATGCCTGTATTGCTAACTCATTTCCAGGGTCAATTTCCCCTAAACTCTCGGCAACAATCCTGCGATTATCTTCATTCTCAGTAGTTTCTAAAACCTGAATTAACGCCTGTATTACTAACTCATTTCCAGGGTTGATTTTCCATAAAATCTTGGCAACCCAACTGCGATTATCTTCATTCTCAGTAGTATTTAAAATCTGAATTAACGCCTGTATTGCCAACTCATTTCCAGGGTCAATTTTCCATAAGATTTCAGCAAAAATCTGGCGAACATTTTTATTATTAGTAATTTCTAATACCTGAATTAATTCTCGTATTATAAATTTATTTCCGACAGCATTTTCTAAAAAAAAATTGTACGGTAAAAAAATATCTGCTTCTATATCAGCTACCAATATTTTAATTAATTCAGATATTCCTACTTCATTTTTAATGATACATTTAGCAAAAATATCGATGATAATTTGCCTAATGTACCATTTTGAAAAGTCGGTTTTTAATAATCGAATTAATTCAAATAAAAATGACTGGTTGACAGATGCCAATCTTGTTAATAAACAGCAAATACTTATGACATTCATAATATTTTGGGCTGTTTTTAATACTTGAATCAACATCTTTATAACTCTATTGTTAAAAAGATCAATCCTGCTTAAATCCTGAGTGACAAAACTGTCATCGTTTTTATGATCAGTTGTTTCTAAAGTCTCAATCAAAACTTGTAATTCATTTTTTGAGAAAAGGACATTTGAGCATAAATTTCCGGCAATTTCTTCACATATATTTTTGTTTTCATTCATTTCTAATAACCGGATTAGCTCTCCTATTACTATCTTATTTCCAGGTGCATTTTCCCCCAAGATAAGGGCAATTTTGCAGCATTCATCTTCAGATTCAGTAGTTTCCAATAATCGAACTAACTCCTTTACTAATACTTTATTGCCAGGATTTATTTGAAATAAAAAATTAGCAACCTTAATAGCCAAATCTTGATTTTTATTTGTTTTTAAAACTTGAAGTAATTTAGTATTGATTTTTTCTAAAGCTTTGCATATTAAAGAATTATTTGTGTATGCCAATACTTCTTTGCCTACTTCTTCAATTGGATAAAGAAAAGTTATCCATTCTTGCTTCTCAATATTAAAATAACCATAACCCAATTTAACAATCTGTTCTATAATTTCATCCGATAAACTACATTCTTTAAACTCAACTATTCCTACAGATGCTAAACAATAGGCAAAGTATTCATACAACCATCTATCTGCTTTTTCATAACTCCACTCTCCACAGCCATCATCAAAACTAACTAACTTCTGAATAAACGACTCTTTCTCCCTTGCCTCCACATCATCCCGCCCCAACCATAATAAAATTATCTGTATCCATTGAGGTTGAAAAATGCGATACTCTTTCCCCTCCACCGGACAATTAACATGATTTCGAGGTAAAAAATAATCCCAATCGTTAATCGCTAAAGCTGCAAAATATTCCTGAAACGTGGGATGAAAAAAGGCATAAACCGCTTGGTCTGAATCTTTTTCCTCAACGGAAGCTAACCCCACCCGATTTAACCATCCTAATTTTAACGCCCAATCAAATAGAGTATTTTCCCGTTGCGGTTTTCCTAAATACTGTTGAACAAATTTTTCCTCTAAACGAAACCGAAATTGTTCACGATTTATCGCTGTTTTCGCTAATTCTCCTAACTGTTGATGGAGACATTCTTGCACATCTTCAGGAATTTGAAACGGTTTCTGTTCATCTTTCCATTGATAATGACTCTTAACCAACCGTTGATAAAGTCCCGCTTGGGTTTCCGGTAATTTTTCCCCTAGTGTCCAAGTCCGACATAATAACGCTAACCGCAGGGGATTTTTAATTAAATCATTAATCCGGTTTTGGTTGGATTCATTTAACTGTTTTAATAATTCCTGACTCTGGGTTTTATCGTTAAACCATTGTTCAATAAATTCCTGAATCTGTTGGGAATTAAAATCTAAATTGCGATAAACATCAAAATCCCTTAAAGCGTTTTTCTCCCCCTCCCAAACATTCAACCGACAGGTTAACACCACCCGTAACCCCTGCGTCCATCCTTCCGCCAACTGTTGATTAATTGTTACCAAAGGTGACGTTATCCCCATTTCATCAACGGCGTCGAGGAGTAAGTAAACCTGTTGGGAAAATGGCACAATTTGCGAACCCGCGCAGGCGGGTTTTGTCTGTGTAGACGCGGTTTCAACCGCCGAAATATCCGCCGAAGAAGGCGAAGAAGAAGGCGAATAAGTATCCGGCGAATGGAATTCGCTGCTATACAAACGATGTCCGCCTTCGCGGACAGATGAGAAATCCAACGGCTCACAACCCGCGACGGCGGGTTTTGTCTGTGTAGACGCGGTTTCAACCACCGAAATATCCGCCGAATAATCCGCCGAATAATTTTGTTTTTTTGTAATCAACCTCTCAAACCCAGAAACCCATTCCGGCGAAACCCCCGTTAAACTTCCCGTCGCATCGCGTAACCAATTTTGAGTTAAATAATCTCGTATGGGTTTATCAACATCCGCCAACCGAATTAAAATCGGATAACCTAAATTTTCCTGTAAAATCCATCGAGCAATTTGATATAATAACGTTGTTTTTCCCGCCCCAGGTTCCCCAATAACCGCCAACCGTTGACCTTTACTTTTACTATTTCCTTGTCGTAATACTTCCTCAAAAAATTGATTCGGTTCGCTGTAGGTTTTTGTTATTTCCGTTTCTGGTAATTGATAAAATTCTGACCCGTCCTCTGGGTTCACTTCCTGTTTGTGTCGTTTTTCCTGTTCCCGTTTCGGTTCCACTAACCCCAAAGGAACATAAAAATTAATCCCCGTTAACGGGTTATTCTTGAAAAAGCGTTCTTCGTAGGCGTCGAGGCGAGATTCACAAATTTGATACCAGTTAATAGTATTAGGTGGTGGTGGTTCGGGTTCAGGTTTGGGGAGATTGACAATATCTGCTAATTCTAAGTTTAACGCTTTTACAATTGCGATCGCATAACCGATATCAATAGCAGTTCCTTTCAAAAAGCGTTTAACCGTGTCTAAACTAACGTTAGCTTGTTTCGCTAAATACTCTTGTGTCCAGCAATTTTTTCCCGTTTTTCCTTCGAGAATTGGTTTTTCCAGTTCAGCCATCCTCGCTTTAATTTTAGCGATTCCCTCAGAAGTAGCTTTAACACTGCGAGATTGAGGCATTTTTCAACAAGCCTGATATTTTGTAGCTGTTTTTAATATTACCTCAAATCTGTTTAATTATCAAGCGGTATAAATAAGAGATTTAGGATGACATTTTATATGATTATCTGCCATAATGAAAAAAAGAAATTGAGCCAGTCAAGCCGATGAAAAGCATTAATATCTCTCTGCCTGAATCGATGCAGGCTTATATTGAAGAACAGTTAGCTAGTGGTGCTTACGGTACAGCCAGCGAGTATTTCTCGGAGTTGGTGCGTCAAGACCAAAAGCGTAAAGAACAAGCCCGGTTAGAAACTTTATTATTAGAAGGTTTGGACTCTGGGGAAGTAACACCAATGACGGCGGAAGATTGGTCTGATATTCGTCAAGCTGTGCGGGAACGAGTCGCTAAAAATAATGATGCGGGTCAAGGTGAATGAGCAATATTAATAAACGACCGCAAGTTATTCGTGATTTGTTGGAATTAGCCACCTATATTGCTTTAAATAATTTAGATGCTTCCGATCTATTTTTATCAGCAGCCGAGACAACTTTTCAACAACTTGCACAGATGCCAAACATGGGAAAATTGAGCCAACTTTCCCACCCCAGGTTAGCTAATGTTCGACAGCAAGCGATTAAAGGATTTAGAAAGTATCTCGTTTTTTACCAAATTACAAATACGGGAATTGAGATTTTACGAGTTATTCACGGAGCTAGAGATATAGAAGGGATACTATATGAAAGTTTAGAAGAAGAATAATAGATCTTTCGATACGGGTATGGGTAAATAATACCCATTGGTGTCAACGGAAGAACCCCGCGCCCGGAAATAAATTTCGGGCTAAAAGCTAAAGTTATCTAAAGATAACTCAAGAGTTAAGGCTTTTAGGCTTAACGGTATCATTAACAATATTATTCTAACAAGTCCGAATCAGGCAACTGTTCTAATTCTTCTGCAATTAAAGTTTGCAAATCTTCGCCACAATGGGTTTGCAGATGAATGATTGCTGCTAATAACTCTGCTAAACTATCCAGTTTTTCACTATCACTTAATGAGTTTCGTGTCTGAATTTTATCTAAAAGCTGAATAACGGTTTGACATTCTTCACCAAGTTCTGTTATCAAAGTTTGTAAGGTTGAACTTTTAATAAAAGATGTGCGATCGCTAATATCCATGATGGTTTCCTCATCGGTTTATCGTTAAATCTGAAGGGTGCAGAATGGTGCAGTTAAACTGCGTGGTTTTGCGCTGTTGCTGCACTAATGATTTTACCTAGCGTGGTTTCAGAGTTCAAGAGAAACCCGCTATGCGACAGAAATCAATAGGCATTTCCTTTGCCATTATCGCTTCTTCCTTTTATGGTTTACTGCCCTTATGTTGGCGGTATGTACCCCTCCCAACACTGCTTTTAATTCTCGATCGCTGCTTATTCACCTTTGTCATTTCAGGAGTGATTTTATTAATCATAGGTGAATGGGAAACAGTCCGTAACTTCAGCTTAAATGTCATTGCAAAAGTCGCTAAACCTGCTTTTTATTTAGCGTTACATTTAGGCTTTTTTATGGGTGCGATCGCTCTGGGACATCAAGTAGAAGCCGCCATTGGAATGTTCCTTGCTCCCGCAGCAACAGCCGTTTTATCAACAATTTTATTAGGAGAAAAGCTTAACACAATTAAACGGTTTTGTGTGGGAATTTCCGTATTTTCAGCGATTATTTTCTTCTATGAAGCTCAAGAAATCCCTTATTTTGCAGTATTGATCGCGTTAACTTGGGGGCTGTATTTGTGTGAACGTAAACACGCTTTAAAAATGGTCAGTAACCCTCTCGCCTATAGTTGGTTGGAACAAAGCTTAATTGTAGTGGTTTTAATTGTAATTGTAATTTTCAATAGCGTTTTTCCGGCTAATGTTCAACCCTTAACGGCTGTTAATTCCAGTGCTTTCTTAGTATTGGCTGGCGGATGTGCCTTAGCCACAATTGCTAGTTTTTTACAATCAAAAGCCTCTCAAATGATTGACTGTTCCCAAGTGGGAATGTTGGGGGTACTTTCTCCCGTTGTGCAGTTTATTGTTGCAGTTTTAGTGGATCAAAAACCAGTAACTATTTTACAACTCTGTGCGATGACACTGTTATTAACTGCCGTTTTATTGTATAACTGTCCTCCCCTCAAAAAAACAACGTTATGACACAGAAACCGGGTTTCAGAATCAAAACTCTTGATTTTCACAACAAAACCTGAACGAGAAACCCGGTTTCTTGGATCTCTTGAAAAATCATCTAAATAGGAGTTAATATTATGTCCTGTCCTCAAGTCGGTTGCAAGCTCAGAAAAACGTCTGAAAATCAAGCGGTTTGTTTAAAAAATGGTTGTGTTTTTAGGTTAGAAAAACAGCAAACCGTTGATAATGGAGAGGGGATTTTATGGTTTTTATTAATCGGGTTGTTTGTGTTTATTTTTGTAGTTGTTACGGGATGATGAGTTAAGCTGATACGCATTTTATTTGACAGTCAGTTTTTCGGATATTCTTGTGGGATGGGCATCCTGCCCGTCTTAGTATTAGATTTAGATTCGTAATAGCTTAGGAAAAATTGAGCCAGGAGTGGTGCGTGTGCTGAAAGCTTACTTACGCACCTTACTGTTATCAACAATATTAAAAAGAAGAATCGGAGGATTTAATCGATTTCTGGGAATGCAGTTGAGGATGGCTATGGATATTATTCTTAATAGCAGATTTAGCGGCTTTGTGGGCTTGATAAGCTTGCCATTGAGTCAACAGATTATACAAAACAGCAGATAGGAGCAATTCATATAAAATGGGGATAAAATGACTCCGATCAAACAATCCTTTAGAATAATGAATACCGGGAAATAACAGAATGGGGGATTTAAAAAACTGATCTAAAAAGGGTAAAAAGAGTTTGATTCCTCGTCCTTCGGCGAAAAAATCTAGGATTAAATGAGAACTGTAAAGAATTAAGGTAAATCGCAATAATTTTTGATAAGAAATTTTCCAAATTTTACTAGCAATCCCAGCTACAATTAAACTAAAACCCAACGTAAAAATTAAACTATGGCTAATTCCTCGATGAAACCCTGTTCCTGTTAAAATTTGGGGAATAAAATCAAAATCGGCACAGGTTGCGATCAAAACTGGATATAAAATATTGAAATCAAAACGGTGAAATTGATAGGATCGGGGGATGATATTTCTCGGTAAATATTTACCCAGAAAATATCCAGTCGCTGCATGAAAGAGGGGGGATGGCATCGGTAATAATTAGGTAACAGATCTCGAACACCGCAACAGTGAAAATCCTAAAATCTAGGTGATTGATGGATTAACAGAGAACTGCTATATTATGACAAAATTATGTGAAAGTTGCAACAAACCTCACCGTTCAAAAGATTAATCCTGATCAATTATAGCGGTATTCAGTCTGATTTCTTCAGCATTGTGTTCTCAATCGTTAAAAAATATCACTCTAAAAAAGACTCGATACCTCTAAATTCGGTGTTAATTTTGTTCCACATTGGGTACAACATTTATAATCAGCCAGGTTCATTTTTCCACAATTTGGACACACTAACGCTTCACTATTTGTTTCCAAAATAGCAGGTTTTAAACCCATCATATCCTCGTTACCGTGACCAGGAGCCACCATTGGGAAACAGTCTTCATTGCGCGTTACCCGCACATCTAATAACATAGGGCCATCATTAGCTAATAATTCGCTGATGGCATTTTCTAACTCTTCCCGTCGAGAAATATTCAGCGCCCGAATATTATAAACATCGGCTAATTTGGCAAAATTCGGACTCCCTTTTTCTAAATTTGTGGCTTCATAGCGATCATCATAAAATAAATGTTGCCACTGTCGTACCATTCCCAACCAACCATTATTTAAAATAACAGCTTTGATGCCAATATTATATTGAGAAATTGTTCCCAATTCCTGCATATTCATTTGAAAACTTCCATCCCCACTAATACAAATTACCTGCTCATGGGGGAGGGCTATTTTTGCACCTACCGCCGCCGGAATTCCATATCCCATTGTTCCTAAACCGCCACTAGAAATCCAACGACGCGGCCCCGTTTTTAGAAATTGAGCCGACCACATTTGATGCTGTCCGACATCCGTTGTATAGAAGGCATGGGGGGCTTGACGAGAAATTTCTACAATTACTTCTTGCGGGGAAATACCTCCTTCCGGTTGGGGAATTTCCAAGGGATATTCTAAGCGCAATTGAGTTAAATGTTCGCACCAAGACCGAGTTTTTTCTCGATTAATACTATCCCCCAATTCATGAACATGACGCAACAAATCAATTAAAACTTGACGCACATCTCCAACAATGGGAACATCAGGCTGCCGTGTTTTTCCGATTTCTGCTGGATCAATATCAATATGAATCACTTTAGCATTTTTAGCAAAATCATTGCCTTGACCCGCTACTCGGTCATCAAACCGCACTCCTAAAGCAATTAATACATCACATTCGGAAACGGCAAAATTAGAGTATGCTGTGCCGTGCATTCCCAACATTCCTAATGCTAAAGGATGATTTTCATCAAAGACTCCTTTCCCCATTAATGTTGTGGCAATCGGAATTTGAAATCGTTCAGCGAGTTCTTGAACTTCAGCGTGGGAATTGCTAATAATCGCTCCTCCTCCAACATATAACAAGGGTTTTTTTGCCTGCTGAATTAACGTTAACGCTTGGTGAATTTTGCGGGAATTTCCTTTAATTATAGGTCTATATCCCATCAGTTTAACTTGACCGGGTTCAACGGGATGATAATCAATTTTAGCAATACCAACATCCTTGGGAATATCAATTAAAACTGGCCCCGGTCGGCCACTATTTGCTAAATAAAATGCTTCTGCTACAATGCGAGGAATATCCGCCGGATTTCTCACTAAATAAGAATGTTTAACAATGGGTAAAGTAATCCCATAAATATCAATTTCTTGGAAAGCATCACTTCCTAAAGACCCTCGCGGCACCTGTCCGGTAATGGCCACCATCGGAACAGAGTCCATGTAAGCCGTAGCCAAGCCAGTGACAAGATTTGTGGCTCCGGGGCCAGAGGTGGCTAAACAGACGCCGACTTTACCCGTCGCCCTGGCGTAACCATCGGCGGCGTGGGCTGCGGCTTGTTCGTGGCGGACGAGAATATGTTGTAAATCTCCCGCCTGTTCTGCTCGATAAAGTTCATCATAAAGGGGTAAATTTGCCCCCCCCGGATAGCCAAAAATATGTTTAACGCCGTGACGTTTGAGACTATCAATTAAGGCAAAAGCGCCTGATACTTGTTGTTGATTCTGCATATTTTTCTCCTGAGAGTTAAACAATATTGTTTGGGGATTAACTTGGAGAACAAGAGGATGACTCAATAACAGATAATTGTTTTAATTGTTTACATTAATTTGTAATTGAGCTTCCTCTGGTGTTCAACTGTTGGTTTACATTTCCCTAATTAAAACGGAATATTTCTACCTTTATAGTAGAGCAAATCTGGGAAATAAAAACTATATTTTTTATTAAATTTTAGAAAAAAATAGAATCAGAATTCAAGAAACCGAGTTTCTAGGTGATCTTTTGGCTATCAGGTAGGGCTGAAAGAAACCCGGTTTCTGGTTTTTTACGAGGTTAAATCACCGTCACCACTGATACAGGAGTTTCCTGTTGTTTGAGCAATAAACCATATTCTAATCCTTCGACAACGGCTTGGTAGGAAGCATCAATAATATTAGTAGAAACTCCTACGGTTGTCCAGCGTTGCTGACCGTTACTTGACTCGACTAAAACACGAGTTTTTGCTGATGTTCCTGAGCCCCCATCGAGAATTCTGACTTTATAATCCCGCAATTGAAATTCAGCAATCATCGGATAAAAATTCATCAATGCTTTTCTTAAAGCTGCGTCTAAAGCAGACACCGGGCCATTTCCCTCGGCAGCTTCTAAAATATCTTGACCCTTGACGGTCACTTTTACCGTTGCTAAAGCATGGCAAGTTTCATCACTGGATTTATCACAATGTACCTGAAATCCTTTGAGCGTAAAAAAGGTTTTACGAGTTCCTAATGCTTCTCGCATTAATAAATCAAAACTCGCTTCCGCCGCTTCAAATTGATAGCCTTGATTTTCTAAATCCTTTAATTCTTGTAAAATTTTGCGACTGGTGGGATTATTTCGATCTAAATCAATTCCAAAGGTTCGCGCTTTCGCTAAAACATTACTTAATCCCGCTTGATCAGAAACGACAATTCGCCGTTGATTTCCAATCGTTTCTGGGGGAATATGTTCATAAGTTAAAGGATTTCGCTGTACCGCAGAAACATGAATTCCTCCCTTATGGGAAAAGGCAGATAATCCTACAAAAGGCGCGTGATCATCGGGAGCTAAATTGGCAACTTCACTCACAAATCGACTAACTTCTGTGAGTTTTTTAATCTGTTCATCTCCAATACAATCATAGTCTAATTTTAATTGTAAATTCGGAATTAAGGTACAAAGATTAGCATTTCCACAACGTTCGCCATAACCATTAATGGTTCCTTGTACCATCTTTACCCCTTCTAATACGGCTGCGATCGCATTGCCAATAGCTGTTCCCGAATCATTATGAGTATGAATTCCAAATTGCAGAGGAAAAGGCGTTTCTAAGTCTTTTGTGGCTTGAATAACATCGCGCACAATTTGAGTAATTTCATGGGGTAAAGTTCCCCCATTCGTATCACAAAAGACTAACCATTCAGCCCCAGCTTTTGCCGCCGTTTTTAACGTTTGTAAGGCATAATCAGGATTCTTTTTATACCCATCAAACCAGTGTTCAGCATCATAAATTACCCGTCTTCCATGACTGCGGAAAAACAGAATTGTATCCTCAATCATCGCCAGGTTTTCCCTTGAGGTTGTTTGCAATCCTTCAGTAACGTGCAAATCCCAGGATTTCCCAAATAACGTGATCCAGCGCGTTCCTGCTGATAAAATTGCTTTTAAATGATCATCTTCTGCGGCTTTACTATTCGGTCGTCTTGTGGAACAAAAAGCAACAACTTCAGAATTAACTAACGGTTCTTCTTGCAACTTCCAAAAAAATTGAACATCTTTAGGATTAGCTCCCGGCCATCCTCCTTCAATAAAGGGAATTCCTAAACTATCTAATTGACGTGCAATTCGCAATTTATCATCAAGAGATAGCGATAATCCTTCCCGTTGTGCGCCGTCTCTTAATGTGGTATCGTAGATAAAAAGTGGATTAGTCATAGGTTCTAAAATTTATCGTTAACAATTAATTGATAGTGCCACAAATATCAACATTTGATTATATTTTACGGTTAGGGTTTAGTGGTGTGACCTCTATGGGCTTGTAATCATCCATTCCAGCTAATTTTTTATTTTTCACTATGATTTTACTTTTAATCCTCTCGTTTGGGGCTTGAAAAAAGTAACAATTTAGTTAAGAATCATTGCATAACTTTTATTCAGGGAAAAATGGTACAAATTCAAGCTCAAGGAAAAACCATCACTTGTGAACCGGGTGCGAATCTGCGTAAAGTCTTATTAGAGAATGGTGTTGATCTCTATAATGGCCAAGCTTCTGTGATTAATTGTCATGGATTTGGCACTTGTGGGACTTGTTGCGTGGAAATTGAAGGGGAAGTTTCCGAACCCCAATGGAAAGAAAAAACCCGCCTTTCCCTTCCTCCCCATTCGTCCGGTAGCCAGCGCCGTTTAGCCTGTCAGGTTCAAGTGCTCGGAGATATCAAAGTTAAAAAATATGACGGGTTCTGGGGTCAGGGTTCCCAAACCGCTTGGACTCCATAATTCAAAAGTGAGAAACGGGGTTTCTTCAATTACAGAGAAACCCCATTTCTTTCTGGGTTTGGATGGATATTGATCCTTTAAAACTACTCCGTCAGGCTCATAACTTTAATAAAAAAGGAGCAGTTAAAATACCCAAAATAGGTTATCGTGAAGATGGTTCAGCCATTTATCGTAAAGGCAATGAATATTTAATTGTTCGTCCAGATCAATTTGGCATTGAAAAAATTGTTACCTATGGAGTTAATGATGACTAATACTACCCTTACCAATCAAAATCCTGAGTTAACTCAAAATTACATTATTCAACTCTTAGATCAACTAACGATTGATTATCAAAACACTAAATCAGAACGAAAAGCAATTGCTGCCGAATTTTCTACATCTGAAGAAGAATTTACGATTTTAGAAGAAATTGAACTTTTAACCACAGATATTAGAGGATATGCAAATCAAATCAAAATTAGATTTTATATAGAAAACCCACAACAAGCGATTGAAAAATTACACAGAACCAGACTGTTTGATGTTCCTAGCATTGCTCAATTTTATCTTAATACTTCTGATCAATATGAAAATCTTAAATCTTACTTGAGAATGTTAGATTACTTACGATTATTAATCTTAGAATATTTGAACCTATCCCAAATTAATCACCCCACTTTACAAAATTTATAATAATTAATCATCCGGTATCTGGAAAAATAGAGTCCTTCATTGTTATTAACTCTATAACCTTCATCTAGTTTTCTATGCTAACGCTCTCAAAATTTTCCGTACTTTGCCTGCTGTCGGGTACTTTATTTTTTAATGCAACAATAGCAAATGCAATCCCCCAGCGTATTAATACTGAGTTAACCCAAGTTTATCGCCAAGCTCCTTCCGATTTAATTGATGAGTATACTGATCATTTCTTCTATCAAACTAATCCTGAATTGCAGGGTCGGAAACTCACAAATACAGATCAAGATTATATTCGAGAATGGCATAATTTACGCGCTGCAATTGCACCACTAATTAAACCATCTCAGGAAGCTTGTCCTTTGGAAAAATCTGATGTTGGCTGGGACTTCGATCTTAATGGAATGCCTAAGTCTTACTCTAGTGTCTATGACTATTTAGCAGATACAATTTTTTATAGTCGCTATCCTGAAATGCTTGGACAAAAACTTCAGCCTGGAACTGCTACCGCTCAGGAATGGTCAGTTATTAGAAGTAGACTTTTTGTGTCTACCTGTGGCTTATAAAACGGTCTTAAATTGTATTTTCTCCTTCTCTTGATTTGACATAAACCTTCATTTTTGGCATCTTTCTATGGTTATAAAATTTAGTCAATTTTCAACTTTACCCCCAGTTTTAACAATGACTATTCTGGTAAGCTGTATGGGATTGATCACAGGCTGTAGAAATTCTATGATCTCTAATTTATTACCGCCTGCTGACGCTCAAATTCAACCGAAAGGGATGGTCACAGCGTCGAGTTTACCAGAATATTGTTCACCGGATGAATACAGAACTTTTTTTGAACATTTTGTCCGGGGTCAAGATTATCAAGGAAATGAAACACGCTTAACCTATACAGCCGATATTATTGAAGTTCGAGATTATAAAAATCCTAGTTATCTGATAGGAACTCTCAGAAAAAAAGATGATGAGTTTAGTATTGATTTAAGAGATTATCGTTGGGTACAACTTGTACCTTCTCCTGTAGATAATAGTCCTTATACTCGCTTGCAAATTGACTTAATCCGCATGAATAATAATACTTTTCGAGTTAATTATATCAAGGCTCACTATGCTTATGATCCGAAGGGAGAAGGAGAAGAATATTTAGATTACACCTATGGAGAGCCAGGAGCTTATATTTTTGAACATCGGAATGGTTGTTGGAATCTCACCCAAAAGTTACAATAAACATTTTTATAGTATAATTAGAAATAGCGATCGCACATTGAGACTAACAGTATGGTTATTAGTCCTGTGATATTAAACTTAGATAGCGTTCATCTTAGCGATGAACAATTCTATCAACTTTGTCAAAATAACCAAGAATTAAAATTTGAAAGAAATGCTCAAGGAGAATTAACAATTATGTCTCCAGTGGGGGGAGAAAGTGGAAATCGAGAAGCGGAATTAATCNGTTTTGAGACAATATTGTTTTAAGCTGTTCAGCGTCTAAATTGTATAGTACGAAATCGTGGAATCTTTGCAGTGCGAGCGTCCCCGCTCGCTAAGATATAAAATTTAAGTGCGTAACAGTTTATGTTTTATAAAAATTATCCTTAAACTGTTGGGTGGTGCGTGCGCTTGGCTTACGCACCCTACGATTTAGGGTTGATCGTCTTGAACCTCATCGGGATCAGTTGAGGGTTGAGGGTTGGTTGAGGTATCAAAATATTGATAAATAGTAGAAGAAACTTGACGAATTAGTTCATTTGCTTGGGGATCATCTGCTTCTCTTTCAACTAAAATCCCAACTAAATATCGTTTCCCATTTAGCATATCAATTAAACCAATATCCCCACAAACTGAGTCAATATTGCCCGTTTTATGAGCAATAAACGTTCCCTCTCCTAAACCACGGGGTAACAAAGAACGATTGCGAGTTTGCTGCATAATTCTTAACATAAAATCACGGGATTTCACAGAAACCAACTTTCCTTGATTAATTTCCGCCATTAAAGTGACTAAATCTTTGGCGCTGGTTTTATTTGTTCCTTCCAAATCAGGAAGAATATTTTGCATTTGAGTCTGTTTTAATTGCCAAAAAGCAAACTGTTGATTTAACGATTCAATCCCTCCCAAACGATCAATGATCATATTCGTAGCAGTATTATCACTATTAGTAATCATTAAAGTAGCTGTTTCTAGGGCTGTAAATTTACTCCCTACGGGTTTATCTTGCAGTTCTCCAGACCCTTTAGCAATGTGTTTTTCCTCCATTGTTAAGACTTCATCTAAACGGAGCCTGCCTTCATCAACTGCTTGAAAAAATGAGACTAAAATCGGAACTTTAATTGTACTAGCGGCGGGAAGTGGCAATTCTCCTTGAATATCGACATAATTTCCTGTATCTAAATCCACTAAAAACACCCCAGGTTTTAACTTTGGTGAATCTTTTGCTAAACCTAAAATGGCTGTTTTTAAATCCGATGCTTCTTGAGTTAATTGTAAAGATTGAGCTAAAGAATTAGAGGAATTAGCATTCAAACTTTTTTGTTGTTCTGCGGTTAAACTGACCGTTTGATTCGCCTCCGCACTAGAACGTCCCAAGGCATTTAAAGCCGAAAGAATCGTTCCCGAAATCACACCAATACCAATTCCTAAAATTAATAAACGGGTTGCATAGACCATCGGAGACACCCGACGTTTTTTTCGTACCCGTTTTACGGGTTTATTTCCCGGTGGAAGAAGAGATTCAGACGGGGAAAACTGAGCAACGGGAGATCGGCGAGAGCGTACCGCAGTCGGAGCCGAGGACTGAGGAAACGGTATAATAGAAGGAGCAGCAGTTCCCCTAGATGAACGTTTACCCGGTTGAGATCGAGGTTTGCGAGATGGCGGAGGCGCAGACCGTTTCTGTCGCAGTTGAGAGAGCAGGGGATCAAAGGATTCAGAACGGCCGGGATCAATACCCTGTCGTTGTTCTACCGACGGAGATCGACGAGAAACAGGTTTCGGAGGTGGCGGAGTAGACCCACGAGAACGACGCCGAGGTTGGGATTTGGGTGAATTTCCATTCCGAGACTTTGGCTCCGAGGATTTAGAGCCCGACTTAGAAAAAGAAAGTATTGAGAATAACGACTGACGAGGAGATCGCTGGGCCACACCTAACACCTGACTAAGATTGAAATAATTCTTTTAAGACGATAAGGTTAATCACTTAAATTCCCGACACCCGTAACTAGACAAGACTGTCTACGGATTAGTGATCGGGCGACGTTTTTAGGGTATCATCAATTGCAGCATAATTGTTACAATTTAACGCCCATTCGACTTGACTCAAGATGCCCCGTAACATCATAACTTCTTCAGATGTTAAATTCGCTCGATTAAACAAACGCCGGAATTTTTTCATCCGACTATTTGCAGTATGGGGATAGACATATCCAATCTTCAGTAACATCGCTTCCAACTGTTGATAATATCCCTCTAAGACTTCCAAGGAAACAGTAGAAGGGGGGATTTCTATCGAGTCTTCTGTACCCTTTTGGGTTTCTAACACACAATATCGTAATTCATAACAACACACCCCGACCGACTGAGCTAAATTTAATGAAGGATAGGCTAAACTCGACCGAATACGGAGAAACCTTTGAGCATAACTCAATTCATCATTATTTAAACCCCGATCTTCCGGGCCAAAAATTAAAGCCGAGGGACAGTCTAATAACCAAGGTAAAACCGTTCTGGGATCTTCTAAATCCGTCGGTAAAGCATCGGATCGAGATCTCGCCGTGGTTGCGATCGCACGTTGACATCCGGTTAAAGCTTCGGGTAAAGACGAAACCGTGATCGCTCGTTCTAAAATATCCCCAGCATGAACCGCCATTCTTTTCGCCTCATCACAAGCGGGGTTACACTGAGGATTGACTAATACTAATTGCTCTAATCCCATATTTTTCATTACCCGCGCCACAGAACCCACATTTAAAGGCCCTGCGGGTTCCACTAAAACAATCCGAATGGGAGTTAATCGGGTGTACGAATCGGTCTGTGTCATGGAAATGATATGATCATCCCTGATTCAAGCAACTTCAATAACTTAGCATGGCACAACCGCGTTCTAAGTCTGACTTACCGACTAAGATTTGTCCCGTTTGCGATCGCCCCTTTACCTGGCGAAAAAAATGGGCCGACTGTTGGGAAGAAGTTAAATATTGTTCTGAACGTTGTCGTCGTCGCCGTTGATCTTAAAAATTATTACATTCATGGCTGTTCAACCTAAACTAATTATTCATGGCGGTGCTGGTAGTTCTCTCCAAGACAAAGGAGGATTAGAAGCGGTTCGTAAATCACTCTATCAAGTTATTGATCAAGTTTACGCCTTACTTCTCAAAGGAGCCACTGCTAAAGAAGCCGTTGTCCGGGGTTGTCAACTCCTCGAAGACGATCCCCGGTTTAATGCGGGAACAGGTTCGGTTTTACAATCCGATGGCCAAATTCGCATGAGTGCTGCGTTGATGGATGGAACTCTACAACGGTTTAGTGGGGTCATCAACGTTTCACGGGTGAAAAATCCGATTGATTTAGCCGTTGTTCTACAAAACGCCTCAGATCATGTTTTATCCGACTATGGCGCCGCCGAATTAGCGCGAGAACTGCAACTTCCCCTTTATAATCCCCTCACCGATCAACGGTTACAAGAGTGGCTCGAAGATCGCAAAGACAATTTTAAACGCAGCATGGCGAATGTTGTTTCTGAACCTGCGGGAACTGGAACTATCGGGGTTGTGGCTTTGGATCAAAATGGAGAATTAGCCGCCGGAACTTCCACCGGGGGTAAGGGGTTTGAACGTATTGGTCGGGTCAGTGACTCCGCAACTCCGGCGGGAAATTATGCAACGGATCAAGCGGGAGTTAGTTGTACTGGAATTGGAGAAGATATTCTGGATGAATGTTTAGCCGCCAAAATTGTGATCCGGGTCACAGATGGTCAATCCTTGAAAACCGCCTTCGAGAAATCCTTTACTGAAGCGGATCAGCATCAACGGGATTTTGGGGCCATTGGTATTGATGCAACGGGTGCGATCGCCTGGGGAAAAACCTGTGATGTGATTCTTTCCGCTTTCCACGACGGTCAAAACAGGGGTGATAGCCTAGAATCTGCTAAAGGAACTCAAGTATTTTCTAGTAGCTGTTAAGCGTTGGGAAGCAGGGCGAGTAGGGGCTTGTGTCCCTCCTCCAAGGAGTGTCAACTTAACGCTAAAAGTAGACGATCAAACCCGAATTCACGCGCTATCTGATCCCAAGTCAATGATCCCCCCTAACCCCCCTTAACAAGGGGGGAACAGGAGATCCAACTTAACAAGGGGGGAACAGGAGATCCAACTTAACAAGGGGGGAACAGGAGATCCAAGTCCCCCTTTTTAAGGGGGATTTAGGGGGATCTGATCTTTTAATCACGGGTTTTAGCCTTAAGTTGACACTCCTTATGTCCCTCCTCGCCCATCAACCGCCAACAGTCAACCGCCAACACCCATTGCATCTGTTAATTTTTCAAACACTATTTAGAATTCCTAGAAGCTGATGATTTATAATGCAAGTGTGATTATTTGGCAAGTTAGTATGCTCATTGATCGCTTGCATGATTTGGCGAGGTAGAAATTCATTTACGAGGAATCAATGGTGTCATTTTTCTTAAGCTTACCATCCTTTAAATTAATCTACTTCCCTCTATGCTTTTCTGGAATTGTAGAAACACCAAAATCTGCATCTACCAGGCAACTTTCGAGTCATAGTAAGACAAACTATTTGTGTCTTATTCGCTCAAGGAGTTTATGATTATGAGACGGATTTTAGTTGTTGATGATTCAGCAACGATGCGAAAAATGGTAATCGCGTCCTTGCGAGATTTAAAAGATATCAGTTTTAGTGAAGCCGGGAATGGTTTAGAAGCAATTGAACAGGTTGAAATTGCGCCCTTTGATTTAATGATACTGGATTTGAATATGCCCGATATGCACGGGTTAGAAGTTCTAAAATTTGTTTTAGGACACCCAAATCATCAGGCTACACCGATTATCATTCTTACTACAAAAGGTGATGAAAATAGTCGCAGTGAAGCACTTTCCGCAGGCGCGGCTTGCTATTTAACCAAACCATTTCAGCCTAAATTGTTAGCAGATCAAGTTCAAAAATTACTGACCTCGGTTTCAGTTTAATAGAGATCTATATCCTTAATTGATTCAGTCTAAGCCCTGATTTTTGTAAGAGGTAGTGACATCATTCTTATGAGGTAAATTCCATTGTGTCTAATCCGAATAATAACAATTTTTTCGAGGATTTTTTAGAAGACTATTTTGCAGAATGTGAAGAACATTTAGCGGTTGTTAGACGAGAACTTTTAACCCTGGAATCGTGGATCAATCAATCTCCTCTTGAGCGTTCTCACCTCAATGAATTATTCCGTTGTTTCCATTCTCTAAAAGGATTATCAGGGATGGTGGGAGTGAGTGTGGCGGAAGAATTAGCCCATCAAATGGAAAGCTATTTACGAGTATTACGAGATCAACAAATTGTTCTCTCTTCTGAAGGATTTGATGCTTTAATTGCCGGAACAAAACTGCTTGAACAAGTCATCACTTGTCGCCGAACCCAAACCCCAGCACCCGACATTACCGACATCAGCGCCCAACTTAGGGCCGTGATTCCAGACGAACATCTCGACAACCCATCAAGTCTTGTTACCCCAATAGAGTTCAAACTCAAACCCGAAGAACAAAACGAACTCAACACCGCAATTAGCAACGGGGAAACCCTCTGGCATTTTATTTTTTCACCGAGTACCCAACTCTCTGAACAGGGAATCCGAGTTAATACCGTTCGAGAACATTTACAAACCTTGGGGAGATTAATTTATATTGCCCCTCGCATGAGTGAGGGAAACAAAATTCTATTTGATTTGATCTTAGCCACCTCTGTCCCTGAAATTCCCTTTCAAGAAAGCGATCAACCGGGTTTAACCTGGCAACCCTATTTTAGAGCAAAAAAACCGGAGACTGCGGAGACACCCAGAGCCGGGAAAGATAGGAAAATAACTGAAACCCGACACCCGACACCTGACACCCATTTTTCAGTCAACAGTCAACCGTCAACAGCCAACACTCTGAATGTCGTGCGTGTAGACTTACCCAAACTGGATGATTTGATGCGAATGGTGGGAGATTTAGTGATTAGTCGCGCCCGTTTAGATGAGGATCTCAAATCAATAGCCGCCTGTCTTCGGGCGCCTCAAATTAGAGCCTTACAAGAAATTAACTTGATGTTAGAACGACAATTGCGAGATTTACGCCAAGGGGTGATGGAAGTGCGTTTAGTTCCCATTGGTGAGATTTTTGCCCGGATGCAATTTGTCGTTCGAGATTTAGTTCGAGCCAGTGGAAAACAAGTCACCCTAGAAATCAGTGGACAGGAAACCGAAATTGATAAATTCGTTGTAGAACGAATGTTAGATCCCCTGTTACATCTAGTGAGAAATGCCGTCAGTCATGGCATTGAAACCCCCGCAGAACGTCAGCAAGCCGGAAAAAACCCCCAAGGAACGATCACACTTCGGGCTACAACGGTAGGAGAAACCGTCGTTATTGAAATTGAAGATGATGGTCGTGGCGTTGATATTGAAACGGTGATCCAACGAGTTAGTGACGAGACGCACCTTGGCGAGAACACTCTGTTGGCAGACAAGAATAGGGAAGCCGGAAAGCCAGAGCCATACAATATGATGGCAGTATTAGACATTCTCTGTTTTGCCGGATTTTCAACTAAAGATCAAGCGGATTTAATTTCTGGACGGGGGGTAGGAATGGCAATTGTCAAAAATACAGTTCAGGAGTTAGGAGGTTCCTTGAGTTTGGATACTCACAAAGGTCACGGGACTCAATTTACGATTCAACTCCCTCTCACCTTAGCGATTACAGATGCTCTGATTGTTAATGTTGGTAAACAAACCTTTGCGATTCCTCAAGCTTCTGTTTTAGAGGTGCTAGAAGTTTCGACATCCCAAATTATTACGTTTGAGAATAACGAAATTGTTAGCTATCGCAACACCATATTACCGCTTATCCGTCTCGCCCAGATTTTCTCCCTCTCTCCTCCTTCCATTACTTCCCCTGCTCCCCCTGCTTCCCCAATAGTCGTAGTGGGGATGGGAGAAAACTCGGTGGCGTTGGTGGTGGATCGGGTGACGGGACTGCGGGAAATTGTGGTTACGCCTTTAACCGATCCTTTTGTACAAGTGATGGGAATAGCCGGAGCAACAGAACTTGGCGATCGCCGTGTGGTTTTAATTGTAGATGTGGGTGCTTTAATCCGATATTCAACCTTACAAACTTCCCCATCCCCATTCCTTACCGCCAACCGCCAACCGCCAACTCTTACTCCCATGTCAGACCTTGCAACTTCCACCCAATCCTATATTTTGTTTGAACTCGCTGACACCCTCTATGGGATTCCATCTCAAATCGTGCAGCAAATGGAAATGATTGAACAAATTACGACTGTTCCTAATACTTTACCTTTTGTGGAGGGGGTTGTATTTTCCAGAGGACAGGTGATTCCGGTGATTAATTTACGAGTCCGATTTGGACTAGAGAAAACCGCTTATAATCTGCGAACTCGCTTAATCGTGATTCATACTAATCATCGTACCATTGGATTAATTGTAGATACTGCTAGGGAATTTTTAGCAATATCGGATCAAGCAATTCAACCTCCTCCAGAAGGAATATCCCCTTTAAGCGGTCGGTATTTAGGAGGTATTGCCACCTTGGGAAAACGAGTTATCCTAATCCTAAATGTGGAAGAATTACTCACAAATCAGTTATCAGTTTAGGGAGTAGGGAACAGGGAACAGGGAACAGGGAACAGGGAACAGGGGTAATACTTCTAGCTGTTTCATATCAGTTTTAAATTATTACAACCTATTTGGGATTGCTATAACTGATAACTGAAAACTGATGACTGATGACTGAAAATAATAACTATTTTAAGGAGAAAAATCATGGCTAAAGTTAATAATAAGCACCAAAAAAATTATAAAAAATCTCAAAAAAAATCCCATGAAATCACCAACCCCAGCGCACCTGATCCGATTGTTAAACCAGCCAGAGAACAGAATCAGCAAATCCGGCTCAACACCCAAGATCTGCTGCAAACAGTGGAACATCTCTCATCGGGAATGGAATCTCAAAATCGCCTATTAGAAGAAAGTTGTACCGGAATTTCAACTTTAGCCACCTCATTAAAACAAACCGCCTCCCAAACCCAATCCGTTGCCACTTCAGGAGAAGAAATCGTCTCTTCTATTAATGAAATGGCTGCCTCCATTGAACAAGTCACCGCCAGTAGCACTGAACTCGCAACGGCGATTCAACAAACGTCAACTTCCGTACAACAAAGCAGTATTTCCACCCGAAATGTTGCCAATAGTGCTCAAGAAATGGCAACTTCAGCCTCTCAAGTCACGGCATCAATGGTACAGGTTGCCGCCTCGATTAAAAGTGTCAGTATAGACACGGAAAATTTAGCCTCCGCCGTCAACGAAACCGCCGCCTCCATTGAAGAAATGACCAGTTCCATTGGAGGAGTTGCCCAAAATGCCGATGATTTAACTGCCGCCTCCGAAGAAACCACCGCTTCAATTAACGAAATGGCCGCCTCCATCGAAGAAGTCACCGCCACCACCGAAAATTTAGCCGCCACCGTTGAAGAAGTTTCGACTTCTATGGAAGAAATGGCTCAATCTGTTGTTGGGGTAGCTCAAAATGGAGAACGAATTACCGAAGCCGCCACCAATGCAGCTACTTCTGCTGAACAGTTGGATCGATCCATTCGTTCGATTACCACCCTTACCCAACAAGCGGATGAAATTACCCGTCGAGTCATGCAGGATGCCGAAGGTGGGGGCAAAACCATTGAAAAAGCGATTCAAGGGTTAGGTCGGGTGCGAGAGTCGATGGTTAAATCCTCCGATGTGATTCGAGATATGGCCAAACGCACCAATGAAATTAGCAGTATTGTCGATACGATTAATTTAATCTCAGAGCGCACTAACTTACTCTCCTTGAATGCTTCCATTGAAGCCGCCCGGGCGGGAGATGCGGGACGGGGATTTGCGGTGGTGGCGGAAGAAATTAGAAATTTAGCCGATCGCGCAGCCCAAGCCACCTCCGACATTGCGGCTATTATCAAAGCCTTACAACAGGTTGCCCAAGATGCCGTTAATACCTCCAATGAAGGGACTCGTGTGGCTGAAGATAGCGGGAATTTAGCTGAAGAAGGATTAGGAGGATTAAAAAAAATCCTATCGGGGATTGAAAAAACAACTCAATTGGTGAGTCAAATAGCCACCGCTTCTGAGGAACAAATGATTGCGGGTCAAACGGTGGTTAATTCGATTAATACTACAGCTAACCAAGCGCGAGAAGTGGCAAAAGCCACAACGGAACAATCCAAAACCACCCAAGGCATTGTAGTCTCGACTCGGCAGATGCGACAAATCGCCCAACAAGTCACAAAAGCCATGAATGAACAAGCAACAGCGGCCCGTGATGTGATTAAAGCGGCTCAAAATACCACCACTTTAGCCGGACAAGTGCGGAAAGCTGCCTTTGAACAAAATAAGGGAGCTTCCCAAATTATGCAGGCGGTAGAGTTAATGCGACGGGGGGTGATGACGACTTCTCGCGCTATTGCAGAACAGTCCTTAGCCGGAGATCAAATCTCTCAAGAAGCCGAACGACTGGCTAACCTGATTAATAATATTAGTAAAGACATGACGGAACAGGCAACCACTGCCACTCAAATCACCCTAGCGGTTGATAATATGCGAATTCAGTCAGAACAACTGGCAACATCAATGAGAGAACAATCAAAAGCTATTCAAGGAATGACCGGGGCGGTTCAAAGTATGACTCACAAAATTAATTTAATTCAAAATTCTAATTTAGAGCATTCCAATATTTTAACTCAGGCTTTGGAAGGGATGGAGAGTATGGGACAAATCAGTGAACGCCAACTGAATCAGTTATCAGTTATCAGTCATCAGTTATCAGTTTAGAGACGTGCCATGGCGCGTCTGTAATAATCAGATCAACCGTCAACTATCAACCGAAATATGAGTATTGGTATTTTTACGACGGATATAAATTTAATCATCCGTTCCTGGGATTCTCGATTATTGGAACTAACGGGAATTAGTGCGGACATGAGTAGTGGACAACGAATTACCGATCTAATTCCTGATTTAGAACAACGGGGTTTATTGCAACGATTTCAACGGGTGATCACCGAAGGGGTGATTGAAACCCTCGCGCCTGCTTTTCATCAATACTTAATTCCTTGTCCACCGTTAATCTCGTCTAAGTATTTTCAATATATGCAGCAGCGCGTCACAATTACCCCCTTACGAGACAAAAACCGGATTGTAGGAAGCATTGTTACCCTTGAGGATGTAACCGTTCGACGAGAACGAGAGATTGATATCGAGCAGCATTACCGCAGGGATGTGATGCCATCAGAAACGGGTTCTTCTCCCACCCTCAACAACGAACAATATCAGAATTTATTATTTTCTCTCTCTGATGATCTGGGTAAAGGAATCTCTTCCAATACGACTGACTTTATGAATGCTTTGCAAGAAAGTAGTTGGCAAGTTCGGAGGGAAGTAGTGGAACGCTTAACCGCCAGCTACAACCCAGAAATTACCACAGAATTGTTACAGCTTTTACGTCAAGAACATCGCAATGCCACGATTGTTAATAGTGTGATTCAAGTATTAGCACTGAGTCGGGTTGATTTAATTCCGGCTTTAATTGAATGTTTGCATGACTCCGATCCTGAACTGCGGATTTATGCAGCCCAAACCCTGGGACAACGGGAGGATCTGCGGGCTGTTCCGGCTTTAGTGTTAGCTTTAGCTGATCCCGATCAAAATGTTCGTTATCATGCGATTGAAGCGTTAGGACGTTTAAAAGCCAGAGACGCGATTGATCCCTTACTGGAAATTGCTCAATCCCAAGACTTTTTCTTAGCGTTTCCGGCTTTAGATGCCTTGATGCAAATTGGAGATCTTACTGTTGCTGGACGTTTAATGCCCTTAATTCAAAAAACTCTTAATTGGCGGGTACGTCGGGAAGCGGTGGATAGCTTGGCGATGCAAGACGATCCCAGCTTAACCCAGGATTTATTACGCTTGCTTCGAGAACAACACCGCAATCCTGATATTCTCAATAGTGTGCTTCAGGTTTTAGTTCTTAGCCATATTGATCCGATTCCTTCTTTGGTGGGATGTTTAAGCGATCCTGATCCAGAGTTACGCATTTACACTGCTTTAGCCTTGGGAGAACGTCATGATCCCAGAGCCATCCCTGCCTTAATTCCGCTACTGGATGATCCCGATATTAATGTTAGGTATCATACGATTGAATCCTTAGGGCATCTGCGGGCAACGGAAGCCGTCGATAAATTAGTCGAAATTGCTCAGTCTGGAGATTTCTTTTTAGCCTTCCCAGCCTTGGAAGCGTTGATGAAAATTGGAGATGCTACGATTAGTTCTCAGATTGTTTATTTGTTAAAAAATGAATTATTAGGGGATAAGGTAGCTGAAGTATTAGGGGAATTGGGAGATGCCGATGTGGTGACAGCGATCGCTTCCTGTCTCAATCAACCGGATACAAGCCTATTCCCTTGTCCGGTGAGCAGTTTGGCCATCGCCTTAGCTAAAATTTATCACCGCTATCATCAAGAATTCGGGGAAGGGGAGTTTGTCGCGGATCTCACCCGTCGTGCGGTTACTGACGCCGGAATTCAAAACTTGCTCAACACGATTAAAACGGCAAATCCCGAAGAACTAGGTGCGATTGTATTAATTCTGGGATGGTTAGAAGGGGAAAGCGTTGCTGCGGCATTAACGGAACTCTTAAGTAATCCCCAACTGCGAGAAACAATTATTGAAGCTTTAGTTCGATTTGGGAGTTCGATTGCCCCGTTATTAATTGCTCAATTAGATGCCCCAGATTTAGACACTCGTAAAGCCACAATTACGGCACTGGGTCGGATTGGCAGTAATCAAGCTGTTCCGGCTTTAACTGATTTACTCAGTGCAGATGCAGAATTAGTAATGGTGACAACGGCGGCTTTAGCCCAAATTGGCGATCAACGGGCCTTTGAAGCTCTGTTAGAATTATTAGGACATCCCGATTCAGCCGTGCGTTTAGGGGCCATTGCCGCCCTGAATTCCCTCGGTCATCCCAACTTACCCGAACGGATTCTGCATTTACTCACTGCTCCTAATCCGGTGATTCGAGAGTCCGCCGTCAAAATTGCGGGTTATTTTGCCTTTGCGGAGTGCATCGAAGCCTTATTCAACTGTACCCATGATCCCGAAGAAAAAGTGCGACGGGCGGCGATTGAACATTTACCTTATCTTGAGGATCAACGAGTTGTGCCCCGTTTAGTTCAAGCTTTAAGGGAGGAAGTTCCCCCTGTCCGGGCCGCAGTTGCCCACGCTTTAGGAGATTTAGAGGCAGGTGTGGCTTTACCCCACTTATTGACAGCTTTACAGGATAATGATTCTTGGGTACGGTATCAAGCGGCGCGTTCTATTGGTCGGCTGGATTTGCCAGCCTTGCTGATGTCTGAGGGAAAAATCCTCCTACAGGTATTTGAGGTTTTAGAAAATCTTGTCGCCCAGGACGTTGCTTATCCCGTAAGGGCGGCAGCAACTTCAGCTTTAGGCCACATTGGAGGAGATCAAGCTATTCCCCTGTTAACTTCCTTGGTTGGACTTGATATTGGGGACGGGGATATTGCTCGGGCTGCGGTGATGGCCTTGGGGCGGATTGAAAGTACAGAGGCCGTTGCACCCTTATTAATCGCGTTGAATTCCACGAACCCAGAACGCCGTTTAGATGCCCTTCATGCTTTTCGAGAACGTGGGGGAGAAGAAGCCGGGGTGGCTTTACAATGGATGGCAGCGGCTGATCCAGAGGAAAAAGTGGTTCACGCGGCGATTGAGTCTCTGTCTCGCATGGGAACTCCAGAAGCGATCGCAGCCTTATTAGAGTTGTCGGTTGATTCCACCACACGCGAAGCTTGTATTGTGGCGTTAGCTTCTCGCACTTTCGATCATTCTACTCTGAAAGAGAACTATATTGAAGGGATTAGTCAAGGATTGAACCATCTCCACCCGGCTGTCCGTTGTGCTGTCGTTGAAGTGTTAAAACGTCTAAAACATCCTTTTGCTTCAGAAATTTTAATTAGTGCCTTGAATGACCAGGATCAAAACGTCCGTTTATCGGCAGTTAACGCTTTGGTCTACCTGGGAAATCGCGGCTGTACTGAAAAATTGGGGATATTAGCTCGCAATGATCCTTCTGCTGCTGTTCGTCGGGCGGCTCAAAAAGGATTGCATCAATAGTCAGTTATCAGTGATCAGTTATCAGTCATCAGCCATTAATTTTTAGTTTTCAGTTATAGCCAGGAAAAACTTAATTGGGAAGTTCATAGAAACACAAGTTTAGGCTTGCGCTCATCAGTTTATGTCCTAACTGATGACTAATTACTGATAACTGATGACTAATTACTGATAACTGATGACTGATAACTAATTACTGATAACTGATGACTGATGACTGATGACTGACAACTGATTACTGATATGCGATTTTCCCCAGAACCTCTAAAGTTAAGCGATAATACCTTTATTATTTTGCGAGATCTAATCCATGAACGAACAGGATTATTTTATGAAATTTCTAAGCAAACGATGTTAGCTGATAAGCTATCGAGTCGAGTTAGAGAACTGATGTTTGATTCGTTTTTAGACTATTATTATCTGCTTAAATATGATATAAAAGCGGATGAAGAATGGCAACAGCTTATTAATATATTAACTGTGCAAGAAACCTATTTTTGGCGCGAGTATGACCAAATTAAGGTTTTAGTTGAGGTGTTATTACCTCAGTATTTAGAGCGGTTTTATAGTCTGTCTTATCCTTGTCAACCGATTCGGATTTGGAGTGCAGCTTGTTCTACCGGAGAAGAACCTTTAACGATTGCGATCGCTTTATCTGAGGCTGGTTTGTTTGAACGAGTTCCGATTGAAATTCATGCTAGTGATGCCTCTTCTAGGGCAATTGATAAAGCTAAATTAGGAATCTATCGACCGTATTCGTTTCGCAATTTTTCTGAACCCTTAAAAGATAAATATTTTTCTGCTGAACCCGATGGATGGCGGGTGTCCCCCCAAATTCATAATCGCATTCATTGGTCAGTCAAGAATTTATTAATAGAGTCCGATATTCAATATTTAGCTCAAGCTCATTTTATTTTTTGTCGCAATGTCTTTATTTACTTTTCAGAAAAGTCTATTTCCAAAACTGTTAATTTTTTTTATCAACAAATGTTTAACCCAGCTTATTTATTTTTGAGTTCTTCCGAGTCTTTACTCAAACTCAAAACCAAATTTCAGTTAGAGGAAATTCAGGGAGCATTTACCTATGTTAAACAGCAACCCAAACCCCCATTTTTTTAGTCCCGGTTTTAAATTTAGGATAACCATAAAGGATTTTAAATGCTAAATTTAAGTAGGGTGCAATTTCCGATCCATCCTAAATATTAGGTAAAATGTCCTTGTTTCGGTTCTTTGACTTAATTTTAATTAAAAAAGGAGGATAAAAATCATGAGTAATATTATTCGGGTTTTAATCGTTGACGATTCTGCTTATGTTCGCAAAGTGATTAAACAAATGTTAGCTCGTAGTCCCTTTATTGAAGTGGTGGGAACAGCCCATGATGGCGAAGAAGCATTAGAAATGCTAGAACGGATGAAAGATGAAGTCGATGTAATTACCTTAGATTTATTAATGCCCAAAATCGATGGAGTAGAGTTTTTACGGCAACAAATGGAACGCCGCCCGATTCCTGTGATTATTGTTAGTATTGCCAATGAAGGAGGAGAAATGGTATTAGCGGCTTTAAATGCGGGGGCTGTTGATTTTATTCAGAAACCCACCGCTTTAGCCACTGAAAAAATGTATGAATTAGCTGAAGAATTAATTGATAAGGTCAAAGCCGCTGCTAAAGTTCCCCTAAATCGTCTTCCTGTTCCGGCTTTATTGAAGTCAACCCCGGCGGTTCTTCCGGTTCAACCTGCCCTTCATCCCGGTGTTATTGATTTAATTACGATTGGAATTTCAACGGGGGGCCCCCAAGCTTTAGCATTTTTAATTCCGCAATTACCGAGTAATCTTTCCGTACCGATTGCAATTGTTTTGCATATGCCGATTGGCTATACAAAAATGTATGCGGAACGATTAGATCAATTATCGGCTTTGAAAGTTGTAGAAGCAATGGATGGAGATCTAATTTGTCCGGGTGTGGTATTTATTGCCCCTGCTGGGCGTCATTTAACCTTTAAACGTCAAGGGGATAATGTGGTAGCTGCTTTAGCTGCCCAACCGTTTGATATGCCTCATCGTCCCTCTGTAGATGTGATGTTTCAATCCGCCGCAGAAGTTTATGGAAATCGGGTTTTAGGAATTGTGATGACGGGAATGGGTGCTGATGGAAAACAGGGTTCAGCTTGGATTAAATCTCATGGCGGTTCGATATTTACAGAAGCAGAAGAAACTTGCATTGTCTATGGAATGCCTCGCTCTGTTGTGGAATCGGGATTGAGCGATCGCTCCTATCCTCTTAATAGTATGGCACAAGCAATTTTAGATGTTTTATAATCTCTCTCAACGCCCCATTATTATTAAGTAACAGTTAACCGTCAACAATTAAGCCCAGATTAACCTTCCAGAGGTATAGAGATGCTACTCACTGAAAAACAAAAAATAGCCTTATCTAAATTCATGAAAATGGTTCTCTCTCGAAGGACAGCTAAGGCATTATCAGAATTAATTGGTTTTGAAGTGGTGATGAAAATTTCGCAGGTTTCTTTGTCTCCTTTGAGTAAATTAACCACAGAATTACCGAACTATTCTCAGGAAGATATTGTCAGTATTCATCAAATGTTTCAAGGAAAAATTGAGGGCGAGGCGTTATTAATTTTAAATTATTCGTTTGCTGTTATGTTAACGAATTTACTCCGAAATAGTAGCCCCGATGGAATTTTACATTTGAATGTTTCTGCCTGTGAAGTTTTAACGGAAGCTGGGAATATTTTGTTAAATTCCTATGGCAGTATGTTAAGCACTTTGATGGGGTGTCAATTGACCTTTTCTATTCCTACCTTCCAAATTGAACCTTTACCTGATTTAGTCCGATCTTTAATATTAAGTAAAAATGAAATGCGTTATGTGTTAATCGTTGATACTACATTTCAATTCTATGATAATTCAGTCAAGGGTTATTTAGTTTTTGTTTCTGGGGTAATTCCTTTATCTTGTTTAATTAAGGGGATTGAAGCGTCCATTGACTTAGCTATTCTCAATTGCTAAAATTATAGCAGGGAACAGGGAACAGGGGGAAATAGGGAATAGGGAATAGAAAAAAGTGATTAGCCACCCGAACACCCAATCTTAACAATTCGTAATGATTTGTTGTTAGAGGTGGAGCTTATTGTCAACCCGATAGCAGTGTGTCATAGACCTAAAGAATTGTTAAAAATACAATCATCTATTATTCCTTCAGCTTGGCGAGTTTCTATTATTTGTTATACAATTAATTCAGCAATTTTAATAAAATTTTTAACCGTTAACAGTGATCAGTGATTCCCCTGTAAAGACGTTGTATGCAACGTCTCTAAACTGATAACTGATAACTGATAACTGATAACTGATTTATGGTGATAGCCCAGCTTAACCCGATTAAAATCCTTAGCCAAACACCTTGGAAAAGACTGTTACCGTTGTTATTGGGTGTGGTAGCTTCTATTGCGGTTTTTTTTCTGTGGCAACAACTAACCTTAAATGAACAACTCTATATTGAGCAGTTAATTCAGCAGGAAGCCCAGGGGATTGAGTTACAACTGAATAAAGAATTATCAAGCCGAATATTAACTCTCCAGCAAATGGCTGATCGTTGGCAAGTGAGTGGAGGTAAAACAAAGAACCTTTGGGAAGCGGATGCTAAGACTTATATCGACAATTTTGTCGGTTATCAAGCGATTGAATGGGTTGATCCGGCTTTTGTCGTGCGTTGGATTATACCACAAATTGGAACTAAAGCCGAGAAAAATATCTATTTCAATCAAGAACCCCGTCGTCAGATTACATTAAAAGTCGCACGGGATCTAAATCAAGTGATTATAACGCGGCGTATTCCTCTCCCGAAAGGAGGTCAAGGTTTTGTAGCCACTGTACCTATATTTGTAGGCGATCGCTTTGATGGGTTTATTATCGGAGTTTTTCAATTTCAAACCCTATTTGATAGCATTTTAAAAGTGCCTCCGGGTTACAAAGTCGCAATTTATGATGGCAAAGAATTAATTTATCGTCAACCCGAACTTCCTTCTGATCCCACACTGCAAAAAACAGTGATCATTAAAGCTTATGGTGCAGACTGGCGGGTTGTTGTTTTCGCCACTCCAGAATTGATCACAAAAGCCAAAACGCCTTTACCCCTAGTTGTCTTGATCGGAGG
Organism: Planktothrix serta PCC 8927; assembly: GCF_900010725.2. Taxonomy (NCBI): domain Bacteria; kingdom Bacillati; phylum Cyanobacteriota; class Cyanophyceae; order Oscillatoriales; family Microcoleaceae; genus Planktothrix; species Planktothrix serta. Next base: position 304,152 of record NZ_LR734883.1, read on the forward strand.
CTTAATTTTAGTTTGGTTATTTGTCTTGGTAATAAATCTTATACAAATCAGTCAAGATCAAATCCATCAATTGAAAATCGGAAATCGTCAATTGCAATGGGAAATCCAGCAACGACAACAAGCAGAAATTCATTTAACTCAACTTGCTAACATTGTTGAATCCTCAGAAGATGCGATTATTAGTAAAGATTTACAAGGTGTAATTACAAGTTGGAATCACGGAGCCGAGAAAGTTTTTGGTTATACAGCCCTGGAAATAGTCGGTAAATCGATCACAACACTGATTCCCCCAGAATATCACGATGAGGAACAGAAAATTTTCCAAAGAATCCTCCAAGGAAAAAGCATCGAACACTATGATACAAAGCGACTGAGAAAAGATGGAATCAAGATCGATGTTTCTGTTAGTATTTCCCCGGTTAAAGATCAGGCAGGAAATGTTATTGGGGCTTCAAAGATTGCGCGAAATATTACTGAAAGTAAACAGGCCGAAGAATCACTCCATCACAGCGAAAGCCGATATCGCCAACTGATCAATAACTTAAGTGTGGGGTTTGTAATTCATGGGACTGATACCCGAATTCTACTCTGCAATTCAATGGCTTGTGAGTTATTAGGACTATCGATGGATCAAATGATGGGAAAAACAGCAATTGATCCAGCATGGCATTTTGTCCAGGAAGATGGCACTATTATGCCCATTGAGGACTATCCGGTAAATCGAGTTTTATCGACCCAAATTCCCCTCAAAAATTATGTTTTAGGAATCAATAAATTGACTCCTCCTGTGGCTTGGGTTTTAGTCAATGCCTTTCCAGAATTTGATCCCCATCATCAACTCCAACAAGTCGTAATTACGTTTATTGATATCACTCAATTGAAGCAAGCCGAGGCGGAAATTCAACAAACTCGTAATTTTTTACAGGCTTTATTAGATCATTTACCCGTTGCTGTATTTGTTAAAGATATTAATCCTGAACAATTTGGGGTCTTTCAGTTTTGGAATAAAACCAGTGAACGATTTTTTGGGATCTCCGCCGAAGAAGCGATTGGTAAAACCAGCTATGACTTTTTCCCCCTTGAGCAAGCCCAGTTTTTTGAACAAAAGGATAGAGATACCCTGAAAAAAGGGAATCTAGAAGATATTCCAGAAGAACCCATTAACAGTTTAAGTTTGGGCAAACGTTGGCTGCATACGATGAAAATTCCTGTTTACAATCAGCAGCATCAGCCCCAATATTTACTCTGTTTTTCAGAAGATATTACGGAGCGCAAACAAGTTGAGACTGAACGCAAAGAACTGATTGAGGTGATGGAAAATGCCGTATCAGGAATTTCCAAACTTGATGTCGAAGGTCGTTATCTTTATGTCAATAAAACCTATGCTCAGTTCGCCGGATATCAACCCGAAGAAATGATCGGGATGCTGTGGGAAAAGACTGTCCATCCTGATGAGTTAGAAAAACTGATTGCCGCTTATTGGCAGATGGTAAAAGAGGGTAGAGTCGAAGTAGAAACGATAGGAGTTCGCAAAGACGGTTCAATTTTTTATAAACAATTAGTCATGATTGCTACCTACGATGAACAGCAGCAACTGTTGGGACATTATTGCTTCATGAAGGATATTAGTGAAAGAGCACAACTCGAAGCCGAACGCAAACAAGCGGAAATTAATTTAGAAAGAGAACTTCTGCGAACAAAAGCCCTGTTTAATACTTCACTTGATGGCATTGTTGTGATGAATTATCAAGGGGATGTGGTACAAGCCAGCCCTAGTTTTGCTCAGATGTTGGGTTATACTGTGGAAGAAACCCTAGGATTAAATGTTGCGGATTGGGATGCTCAATGGACACCTGAAGACCTAGAAGCGATTCTCAAAAGTGATGAAATTGTGCCTCTATTTGAAACTCGACATCGCCGCAAAGATGGTTCGGAATATGATGTCGAAATTAGCTACAGTCGCGTGGTACTAGAAGGCGAGATCATGCACTTCTCTATTTGCCGAGATATTAGCAAACGTAAACAAGCCGCCATTGACCTCCAAATCTCTCAAGCTCGGTTTGCCGGAATTTTAGAAATTGCCAGCGATGCGATTATTTCTATTAATATTGATCAGCAAATTACTCTATTTAATAAAGGTGCCGAACAAATTTTTGGTTATCAGGCGGAGGAAGTTTTAGGACAACCCCTGACGCTGTTGATGCCCAATCGGTTTACAGACGTTCATCGTCAGCATATTGGTGACTATGCCCAAACGGGAGGCTATGCGCGACCGATGGCGCGAGGTGGGATTTTTGGGCGTCGCAAAGATGGGTCAGTGTTTCCGGCTGAGGCGTCTATTTCCAAGCTGAATCTCAATGGTGAGATTATCTTTACGGCTTTTTTGCGAGATATCACGGCTCGACACCAAGCTGAAGCCGCCTTGCATCTGAGCGAGGAACGCTTGCAACTGGCCCTAGAAGCCTCTGGAGATGGACTCTGGGATTGGTCTATTGAAACCGGAGAAATTTACTTAAGTTCTCGCTATCAGGAGATGCTGGGCTACAAACCGGGTGAGTTGGTGCTGGATTTGAACATCTGGACTCAGATGATTCATCCCGATGATCAATCTCAGACATGGGAGTGTTTGAATACTCATTTAAAAAATAGTTCTTGTCCTTATACTTTTGATTATCGCCTGCGTTGTAAGTCAGGGGAATGGAAATGGATTGCTGACTATGGAAAAATAGTGGCTTATAATTCCCAGGGTCAGCCTGTACGGATGATTGGAACCCATAAAGATATTAGCGATCGCAAACAAAAAGAAATAGCACTCCGAGAGGCAATGGAAGCCGCAGAACAAGCTAATTTAGCCAAAAGTATCTTTTTAGCCAATATGAGTCACGAACTCCGCACTCCCCTGAATGTGATTTTGGGATTTACTCAGGTTATGGGTCATGACCTATCTTTAACCCCTAGCCAGCAAGAAGATCTACAAACGATTTGGCGGAGTGGTGATCATCTTCTGAATTTGATTAATGATGTTTTAGATCTCTCCAAAATTGAATCGGGACACTGTACCCTAGAAGAAAGTAACTTTGACCTGATTGGGTTGCTGCATTCTCTCCGCAATATGTTAGCAGAACGGGCGAGTTCTAAAGGACTTGACCTCAATTTTGATATTGCTCCCGACGTTCCCCAATTTATTAATACTGATGCTCAAAAACTACGTCAAGTTTTGCTCAATCTTTTGGGTAATGCGATTAAATTTACCCATCAGGGAAGCATTACTTTACAGGTCAGGAATTCAGTTTCCACTCTTGAAGTTGGGACTACAACTCGATATATTCTCCAATTTGCAGTTATCGACACAGGTGTAGGGATTGCACCGGAAGAAATAGATACCATCTTTGATGCGTTTGTGCAAGCCCAAGCTGGGAAACACTCGGTCAGTGGTACGGGGTTGGGATTAACTATTAGCCGGAAACTCCTGGAAATCATGGGTGGAGAGATTTCAGTTCGGAGTACAATAGATCAGGGAAGTATATTTAGCTTTTCTCTTCCGGTGAGTTCTAGCGATATCGTTGAGGTGACACCAGAACAAAGCGATCGCTTGATCATCGGGTTAGCTCCCGGCCAAAGCCATCATCGAATTCTCGTTGTTGATGATCGGATTGAAAACCGTCTATTGATCGTGAGATTATTAACTCAGTTAGGATTTGAAGTCCGGGAAGCCAGTAACGGCCAAGAAGCGGTACAGCTATGGCAGGAATGGCAACCTGACCTGACTTGGATGGACATTCGGATGCCTGTCCTCGACGGATACGAAGCTACTAAACAAATTCGCGCTATGGAATCTGGGCAGAATAGTATTATTATCGCACTGACAGCACAAGCTTCCCAGAGCGATCGGACTCTCGCCCTCGCTGCGGGTTGCAACGATTATATGAGCAAGCCTTTCCGTGAACAAACTTTGTTTCAGAAGATGGCTGAATATTTGGGTTTAGAGTATTGCTATGCTGAATCTATCCCATCAGAACCCTCCCCTTCACTATCTAAGACTCTGACTTCAGAAGATTTGCAAATTATGCCTCTAGAATGGATTACTCAAGTCCATGAAGCAGCGCTTGATCTCAATGATTATCAGATCCTTCAACTCATCGGTCAAATTCCACCGGAGAACCAACTTCTAATTGAGGCGATGACCTCCCTCGTGGATAACTTTCAGCTTGAAGCGATCGCCATTATGACTCAGATTTAGGGAGGAGACGATGATCACTCTACTCAATTGTAAGACTGAAACGAATATTATGATCGTGGATGATACCCCAGATAATCTGCGATTGTTAGCCAAAATTTTAGAGACTCAAGGTTACATTGTCCGCAAATCTCTCAATGGGAGAATGGCACTTCAAGGGGTTCAGCGTGACCCACCGCATCTGATTTTGCTGGATATTAATATGCCAGAAATGAATGGTTATGAAATCTGCCAACAGTTAAAGGCGTCTGAAACAACGGCTCACATTCCAGTTATTTTTATTAGTGCCCTTGAACGTCTGGAAGATAAAGTACGGGCTTTTGAGTTGGGGGGTGTAGATTATATTACTAAACCGTTTCAAGAACAGGAAGTTTTGGTGCGAGTTAAAAACCAATTATTAATTCAACACCAACATCAACAATTAATTGAACAAAATCAAAGGTTAGAACAGGAAATTCAGGAACGTTTGAAAGCTGAAGCCGCAGTTAGACAGCTATCTTTAACCGATGAATTAACCGGACTGTATAACCGCCGGGGCTTTTTTTTACTCGCAGAACAACAATTAAAAATTGCTCGTCGCACCCAAACCTCCTGCTGTGTTTTGTTCGCTGATTTAGATGGTTTGAAAAAAATTAATGATACCCTCGGACATGAATTGGGAGACAGAGCTATTGTTGATGCCGCCCAAATTCTTAAACAAACTTTTCGGGATGCAGATATTGTGGCGCGACTCGGTGGCGATGAATTTGTTCTATTTGTTCCGGGTGAAGAAAACTATTCAACGGATTTTAAAACTCGGTTACAAACTAATATTGATGGCTTTAATCAACAGTCAAATCGAGCCTATAAACTCTCAATTAGTATGGGTGTACAACCCTACGATGTTAATGATAATTGTTCACTGGAACAATGGATCGCCAAAGCTGATAAACTAATGTATGAACATAAATATACAAAATACCAGAGAAATTGTTGTTAACTGTTGACGGTTGACGGTTGACTGTTGGTGAGCGAGGACAATTCCCCTGCTCCATCTTCAACAAATGGGACGCTGACCGGGTTTGACAGCATGAATATTTTCGCTTCCCGACTGCGGCCATCCCCGGCGATCTCCGGCTTCTCCAGGTTGTCCCCAACCCAATTGTAATAACATCTCTAAAAAACTGGCTTTTTCCCATTTCCAAATACAAGCCCATTCCGTGCGTTGGACAATTGCATCTACTTCTTCAACGCAAATTTGACGATAATCTTTCCCGCTATTTAAACTTAAATATAAATCCATTCCGGCGGTGACATCATCCCAAAATTCTAATAATTGAATTTTTGCCGCTTTTAATTGTTCAAAATCACGGGGTAAGGCGATTAATTGTTCATCGACAATGGGAAAATATAAAGTTTTTCCCTGGACGGTAATTTCTCGCCCAATAATCCCAGAGACTTGATGTTCTTGTTGGTATTGGTGAATAGTTGCTTTAAAATTTTGATAAGCAGTAAACTTTTGAATTCCCTCCGGTTTCAAAAAACAATCAATGACTGGATTTCCGACCGCAGGAGTCGCCTTTAAATTCAAACGCTCCCCTTTCAGGCAAGCTTCGCGCTCCTGGTTCAAGATCTGGATCAGTTCCTCTGTACTGTAGATTTTAGACATCAGAAACGTCCTAACTTGCCAGTATTTACGAGATTTGTTTGTGATTAGAGGATATGGTAGTGCATCTGTCCAAGAGATGTCAAGGAACCCATCAGAGGTTTAATCCAGTCACGATCGGATTATTCAGGAGAAATGAGTTTAGATTTTAATAAGTTCAGCCGATCTAAACTGAGGGTAATTTTCACTTCAATTAACTGTTGATGATCCCGTAATAAAATCATCCCATTTTTACCAACCGCCAAATCTGGATCAGTTAATTCAATCATTTGATAGGGCGGTTGATAGCGTTGAACTCGAATCACAACTTGCTGTTGAGATTGGGGAAAAATATACAATCGTTTTTGGTGAAGATCCAGTTCTAATTTATGGGGCGTAATATTCCGTTCTTGAGGCTGTTCTGGTTTAAACCAATAGAGCGTAGCTCCCCGAACTTCTGGGGTCGTGATCACAAAGGTTTCATCAAATCGTTGGGGCTCCCAGTCTAAATAGCTTAAATCTCCCTCGGCGGAAAGTAAACGTTGTTGCCAGTGAATTTCCTGACCCTGTAAAGATGCCCACCACTGGCGAATAGTGTCCAAATGGGTTGCATTATCGGGGTTACTACTGCCATACTGCCAAACGGTTGTCATTGTTTTTTTCTCAATCCTATTTTCTTTTACAATAACGTTTTAACTACACTTCTCTGGTATAGATTTACTGATTTTGATTAAATCAGCGACTCCTCATCCAATAAGTATATTTAATTAGGAATAGGTTCAGGGAATATCAGGAATAATCGATAATATTGTTTCTCTTCGCTGGCGTTTAAGCGGTAAGTGTATCTACCAACTCACCTTGGGGTAGTTTAGACTAAAGATATAGATACCCTAAATTCTCATCCCAACGTTTCTCAAGTGATAATAATGATCACAACTTCATCCCCTCCTATTCTTTCAAGTACCATCGTTATTCTATCGATTCCCATTCTAATTGGGAGTTTTGTACCCGACCTGTTTCAAATTCTATTTAATGGGTCTGGTTTTATTCCGCATGGTCATTGTTTTTTATGGAAACCTGGACTGGTATGGATGCACGTCAGTTCTGATATTCTGATTGCTTCGGCTTATCTTTCCATTTCCGCCACGCTAGTTTATTTTGTCCATAAATCTCGTCAACAAATTCCCTTTCATTGGATGTTCTTAGCATTTGGAGCCTTTATTATTGCTTGTGGAATTACCCATATTATGGAGGTATGGACGCTATGGAATCCGATGTATTGGTTGGCTGGAGTAATCAAAGTGATTACGGCGTTGGTGTCAGTGATCACGGCTTTGGCATTACCCCCTTTAGTTCCCCAAGCGTTAGCTTTAATTGAAACAGCAGATTTGTCAGAACAACGTCATCAAAATTTACAAGCAGCAAATCAAAAATTAGAAACTCTTTATGATCAACTCAAAGAATTAGATCACCTCAAAACTCAATTTTTTGCCAATATGAGTCACGAGCTTCGGACTCCTTTGGCGTTAATTTTGGGGCCGACAGAACAGTTATTAGCATCAGCAGAACTTTCTCAAAAACACCATCAAGACATCCAAATTATTGAACGAAATGCCCGTTTATTACTCAAACAAGTCAACGATTTATTAGATGTCTCAAAATTAGCAGAAGGTCAGATGCAGCTTCATTATAGTTCTGTGGATGTTGCCCATTTAGTTAGGGTGATGGCAGCGAATTTTGATGGACTAGCACAGGAACAACAGATCGATTTTATTGTAGATACGCCACAGGAAGTTCTGGCAGAAATCGATGTAGAAAAAATGGAACGAATTTTATTAAATTTGCTTTCAAATGCTTTCAAATTCACACCAACAGGAGGAAAAATTCAATGTTGTTTATCTCTATCGGAAAAAATGGATTCTCCTTGGGCAATTCTCAAGGTTCAAGATAGTGGAATTGGGATTGCTCCTGAACTCCGGGAGACAATTTTTGAACGGTTTCGTCAAGTAGATGCGGGGTTAAGTCGGCAGTTTGGAGGCACAGGATTAGGATTAGCAATTGTTAAAGAATTTGTGGAACTTCAAGGCGGTTTTGTTACCGTTGAAGCAGCACCAGAAGCCGGAGCTTTATTTTCGGTAGAATTTCCATTAAGAATCATTTCTGAGGAGCTTGAAGTTGAATCTTTAACGTCTACTAGCATCAACAATCATCCCTCAGTTTGGGGTGAAAAGAAAATTCAACCTTGGTTAGATGAACTGCGAACCTTGATGTCTAATGAGTCTTTATCCCAACTTTCCCAACCGGAAAAACCTCTAGTATTAGTGGTAGAAGATAATCCCACGATGAGTCAGTTTGTCTGCACAACTTTGGTATCAGAATATAACACAGCAATTGCGATTAATGGAGAAGAAGGTTTGCGGCAAGCACTCACCCTTCGTCCTGATTTAATTATTAGTGATATTATGATGCCGGGAATGAGTGGGGATGAACTGGTGAAAAAAATCCGCACTTATCCAGAATTGAATATTACTCCCATTGTGATGTTAACCGCTAAAACCGATGATGAATCACGAGTACAATTGTTGCGGGAGGGAGCGCAAGATTATTTGATGAAACCCTTTTCTGTAGAAGAATTACGAGCTAGGGTCAGTAATTGGATTATCATCAAACGAACTAGAGATTTATTACAGCAGGAATTAACGACTCAAAGCGTTGATTTAGAAACCTTAGCCAAGGAATTAACCTTAAGAAAACGAGAATTACAAATTGCGTTAAATGGACTCCAGCAACAAACTGAAGAATTAGCTCAAGCCAATCAATTAAAGAATGAATTTTTAGCAATTGTTTCCCATGAATTAAGAACGCCTTTAAATGTGATTCTCGGTTGGTTATATCTCCTGCGTACCCGTTCTTTAACTCCTGAACGCTCTGAAATTGCTTTAGAAACAGTGGAACGCAATGCTAAAGCCTTGACAAAATTAATTGAAAACTTGTTAGATATTTCTAATTTGTTGCAGGGTAAAACCAAGATTAATTTAAGTTCAGTCAAGTTACAGTCGGTGATTCAATCGGTTTTAAAAACCCTAGAACCTGCGGCGATCGCTAAAGGAATTCACTTACAAATTCAAGTGGATGAATCTGTTGATAGTGTGATTGGAGATCCAGAACGATTACAACAAATTGTGGAGCAGCTTTTAGATAATGCGATTAAATTTACACCCCAGGGAGGAGAAGTTACAATTGATTTAAAATCGAATCTGACTCAAGCGTGTATTCAAGTTACGGATACGGGTCAAGGCATCCCCCAAGAAGCCTTACCTTCTATTTTTGAATCTTTTCGGCAAGTCGATAGTTCAATGACCCGGAAGTATGGAGGATTAGGATTAGGATTAGCGATCGTTAAACAGTTAGTTACACTACAGCAAGGAACTGTTCAAGCTGAAAGTGAGGGTGAGGGAAAAGGAGCCACTTTTACCGTTACATTACCCTTAAAAAACCCCTCCTATCTTGCCTCTTTTAATTCCAACAATTAGGGAACATCAACCTAAACGTGCCACCAATACCTTAATTGCTGAAAACAACTATAATACCCTTTTAAAATTGCTTTTCTACCTGTTTTGATCATGATTGTACATCGCTTAGAACAATATACAATAAAACATCCTCAAGAAGTTTTAATTGTTAAAATTGAAATCAATGGAGAACCTGATGAAATTGCTATTTTTAAAGGATTTTCCAGTTCCTTAATGCGTCCTACCGCTTTTGATCCTGATATTCCTGTTCTTCCTGATACCGCTAAAATTATTGAAATTGATCGTCTATTCAGTCCTTATAATCCCACCGAACCCCGTTATATTCAACAGGGATTAACCTGGGACATGATGCAATTGTTATTGGTCGAAACAGAAAATTGACATTTAAAAAAATCATGGAAACTCAAACTTATCATGCGCTGAAAGAATGGAATATTGCGATTCAAGCCTTACAACAGGGTGAAACTATTATGTTATTGAGAAAAGGCGGAATTCGAGAACAAGGGGGAAAATTTAAGGTTGATCAGGAAAAAATTCTACTTTATCCGACCTTTGAACATCAACAATCCAGTTTATTAAAACCCGAATATGCTAATCTTGTGCAACCTGTTCCTTCCGGTTGGCATTCTGAAACTGTTAAAATTAGTAGTTTTGCTGAAATTACTGATATTTTATCATGGAATAATTCTCAACAGGAATCTTTAATCCATTCTTTAAAAAACTTTCATATTTGGAATGAAATTTTTGTGCGCGATCGCCTTCAATTTAAACCCCAACAACCCCTTTATATTTTATTACTGAGAACCTATAAACTCTCTCAAGTTTATAACATTCCTTATCATCCTAGTTATGGAGGATGTCGGTCTTGGATTAAGTTACAAGAACCAATTTCATTAGAAAATAGGATTCCTGTGTTAACGCAAGAAGACTACGATCAACAAGTATCAACAATTGCTCAAATTCTTCAATCCTCGTAGTAAGCCCTTCAGGGCTTTATTCTTCTTAAGAAAGCCCTGAAGGGCTTACTACGGTAGATGGCTCTGAAGGGCTTACGATTAAATCTGTAACTCCTGGTTGCAATGCAAAGTGTTCTTGATTTTTGTCCCAAGCTCAATTGTAAAGAAAGTTATATCTTATCCTTACAGCTATAGTCTGCTCACTTTGAGCTATAATTGAAGAGTCGGGCTGTGATTCCTCGATGAGTTGTGGCTCAAATATGTGATTTAAAATACATATTTACTATCACCAGCAGGATTGCATACATGAGTAAACAATTAGACAAAATTTTTGATGAAGTAGAATTCAAAGCTCAACAGCTTGGTAAATACTGGAATAATTTTGCTACAGAAATTTCTGAACATTTACCAGATTCATATCAGCCAGAAATGCAAGAACTCTCTATTAAATTAGAGGAAGCTTTAAATAATTTAATTAATAAACTTCGTTATCCGACTTTGACTCTGGCAACAACAGGAACCACCAGTAGCGGTAAAAGCACTTTGGTAAATTTGTTATGTGGTGCAGAAATTGTTCCCGTAGCCGTCAGTGAAATGAGTGCAGGAGCCGTTACTATTGAATATAACCCAGAAAAGTCTTTAATTATCCATGAAACACCGGGCGCATTGTGGGAATGTGGAGAATGGAAAGGGATTACTGAAGATCAAATTTATCAGCGCTTATATCAAGTGATGATCAGTTATATTGATAATAGAGAAAAACAACCGAATTTAGCTTGTCCACAATCTACAATTTTTTACCCTTTTCGGCTTTTAAAAGAATCTCAACTACAACTACCACAAGGAACAAGAGTTAAAATTCTGGATTTACCCGGTTTGTCTTATGTGGGTGATCAAGAGAACGCCAAAGTTATTAAACAGTGCCGAGAGGCATTGTGCATAGTAACATACAATAGTGCAGAAACCGATGCACAGAAAGTAAAAAGCTTACTGCAAGAAGTTGTACAGCAGGTAAAAGATTTAGGAGGTTCCCCTGCGCGGATGTTGTTTATTTTGAATCGTATTGATGTTTTTCGAGCCGATAAAGAATGGCCAGAAACAGAAAATCGCTTTATTAAAAATACTATCTACAGTATTAAAAATGAGTTGACTGATCACTTAACAGAATATACACAATATATTGAGAATTTACAGGTTGTCAAACTAAGTACATGGCCTGCTTTACTAGCCCTTCAGATCCAAAATAATGATGATGTTTTCAGTGCTGAAGCGTGTAGAATAGCCAAGAATTTTCCCAGATTAATTGAAGATGTATTAGATGACTTGCCCGGTAATGTACAAAAATGGTCTAGGCATGATCGAATCAGAGTTTCTGAAGCATTATGGCAAAAATCTTATGCAGAGGAGTTTCAACAGAACTTAAAGGAACATATTACTCAACACTTTCCCCAGTTAGTAATACCGCAAGCTATAGAACAGTTTAATGTAGCTGCTGGAAATGCTGTAGCAGAGTGGGCTACCCAAACAACAACAGCTATTCTTAATAGTTCGGAAAAAGAATACAAACAGGAATGTGAAAATATATTATATATTAGGTTAGCGATTGAGCAATTTCTGGAAGAGAACGATAAAAATCTGAGAAAGCCATTTGAAGAGATAGATACGGAAATCAAAAAAATTTTTGCAGGTCAATCAAAAAATGATGCTTTGTACCAACTTCAAATCACCATTTCAAAAATTAATGAAAAAAAACCCTATAATGAATTAGGAAATAAATTAAGGCCTCTTTTTGGATGGCGGCAAGAATTAAAAAAAGGGATAAACCAAGTTTTAGAAGCAGTAGGAACGTCTTTAGATAGTGGAAGAGTAAACTTAGACAATCCTAACCTAAAAAGAGCAAGCTTTTCCCATATCAAGCCCCTAGAAAATAACTTGAAACGGCTAATAGGTTTAAAATATACAGCTTCTATTGCTAAAAATGGTGAAACAATACAAGCTAAAACAGATGATGATAAAAAGAAACTTTCCCAACTCAATCAAGAGTTAAATGAATTATCTATCCATCTTAATCATGTTATGGAGGATGTATTAAACAAAATTTCTAGTCAAGAAATAGAGAGAATTTATGAGGCAGTTGTTGAGCTTTTGAATTGCCATTTATCCCATTTAGAAAAAGGTGTTAATGATATTGCACCCAACATAATAATCAGGTTTCCTGAGTCTCAGCTAAACCAAGTTAAAAGAGAACTTTTATTTAGGTTAAACTTTGAATCTGGGTTTTCAATTAAAAAAGAAACTTGGAAGGAAGAAACTAGAAGTTTTTTGCACTGGTTGTGGTTGATCCCAAAATCCGAAACACGCTCTAGTGATAATGCTACAATTCCCAGCACTGAACAGCTTCTTAAAAACTGGAATGATCAGCTACAACTAGCTGAACCAGAGATCATTAAAGAAATGATCAGTTGGTTGCTCGAACAAATTGATTATCTCAACAAAGATGTCAAGAAAATTCAAAATGATATTTTTGACCGTTATCAGACTAGACTAGATAAAGCTCACCAAGAAATTACTTTAGATTATGAAAAGCAAAAAAACGTTTGGCAACCGATGGAACGCAAAGCCCAAGGATTAGCAGAGGAATTTACTATTTTAGGAAAACTATTGAGAAAGGAGGATTAAATTAAAGTGGCAAATAATAAGTTAGAAACACGGTATCAAAAGGTTTTTGATCTAGTGTATCCTCAGATCAAAGATCAGAAAAATGGCGTTTTATACAAAGTAATACATATCTTACTTGAGGCAAGAGAATCAGAGGCATCGGAAATATGTAATGATCTTGATATAAAAGACAATGCTTCTTTAGATGATGATGAAAATGTGGTTGTTTATTTAATAGACAAACCGAATGCTATACCCTTACAATCATCACACGATAATTGGTTGAAAGAAAAATTCCGTGTTTTTATGAATCCTAACTTAGGAAAAATTGCTTGGATTGTGATTATAGCCTGCTTCCTTGTTGGAGTCCCTGTCTGTATCCAATACATAAATAAACGTAAACAAAAGCTAACAGGTAATACAACAAAGCTGCCACCTAATTCTCCGTCTTCACAAGAGCTTCCACCAATTACTGCTGCTTTATGTCTTGTTGTTCAAGCCTCTGTATTTATTGATTTAAAGAATAAGCATCCAAATGCTTTGGAAGATAACCGCCTAAGCTGCTATGATGTCAAAATGCTCATAGATTATTCCTCACATTTTTTATGTATAGGACTTGAAGATGTTGCATCAATAGAGGAGCATTTAGAAATAACAAGAGAAGAAATAACAAATGATAGCAACCAAGAAGTTTATATCCGAATTCACATTGATAAAGGCCAAAATCTAATAGGAAAACAAGTTCCTTACATCCTCAAAAGAGACTTACCCTCTGATGGACAACGAATTATTCAACGGTATAATTGTCTAAAAAATCTGTCTGGATTAGAACACTTTAACCATATTTAAGGAGTCTAAAAATGGATTGGAAAACAAAATCTTCTTACTATGAAGCACGTCTTACTGACGCTCTAAACGTGCAACGACACGCGGTAAATTTAGCTAATTTACCCCAGGCACAAGTTCCGACTCGATTAAAAGACATACTTTTAGAAGAAGAAGAACCAACTCGTCGCCAACTTGAAAGACTCAAAAAACGTGAGTTTCGTATTGCTGTTGTGGGACTAGAAAAAGCTGGAAAAAGCACCTTTATTAATGCTTGGTTAGAATGTGATTTACTTCCTGCAAAAGCAGGTAGATGTACCTTTACAACGACTCAAATTTATTCCGTTGAAAATGAGTCTGAACAAAGTTTAGAAGTTCAAGCAAGAACCGAAGAAGAGTTTATCAATTTACTCAAGGAACTTGAAAAAATAGGAGCGAAAGAAGACCTAAAAACTATAAAAGCAAACGAGATAACTTTGCAACAGGTCAGAAGCGAACCTAAGCGTGTTTTTCCATTCACGAGATTGGAAGATATTAGAGAGCCACTGAAGAAATATGTAGCAGATGAAAAGTATGCTCATGCTGTTTTAGAAGCTAGACTTTATACTAACAAACTCGCCCAAGCAGAAGGGATTGTTTTTTATGATGTTCCCGGTTTAGATTCAGGTTTAGCAAAGCACGTTGATGAAGCCCAAGCAATGCTATCTGATTGTGATGCTGTAATATTGGTACAACGTTTTACTAGCCTTCGAGAAAAAGAGCTAGAAATAATAAAATTTACGGAACTTGGTGATAAAAACGTTACCGTTGCTGATAAGCTTTTTGTATTTTTAAGTCGGATTGATTCATTGGCAAGTCCAGAGGCGTTAAAAACCCATATTGAAGAAGCATCCCAAGATTGGTTAAGACGCGCCAAGCTTCCCCCTGAGCGTATTGTCTCAGGTTCAGCCGGAGCTTACCTAAGCTTGAATAATTTAGCAGGAGAACAGACTAAGTTAGAGATTGGGGATGCTAGTGATATTAAAGCTAAATTGCAGAAATTAACTGGAATTACTGATGAAGAAACTCTTCAGACAAAAGAAACGGGTATTCCAGTTATTAAAGATAAAATATTTAACTATATTAACACAGAACGGGTTGATATTTTAACGAAAAGATGCGAAGCTTCTATCAATAAAATTATGAGCAGTTCTGAAGAAATTTATCGGATAGTTAGTAAAAATTATCCTGAAAATCCTGAAGAAGCAAAGCTTTTTGAAGAAAATAATCAGCTAGTCTTATTTACAGAGTGGTGGGATCAAAAATGGGAAACTATTAAAGCTGATTTACAAAAATACTATCAAGATTCTATTGCTAATGAATCTTTTGAAAGTTCCGACTCTAAATCATTGGCTCAAATAGAAAAGTTTAGACAGCGATATTTACAAATCGTTGATGTCGAAATGAAAAAACTTCGAGAAGAAACATTTAAAAAGAAAGATACGATTTTTCTGGCTAATGCTTTTCCAGTCTTTGCTCAAATGAAAGCTAATTTTGCTTGGCGTGAGGATTTGTATAGTGATATTACCAAACTTCTTTCTTCAATTGCTCATCAACTTGCTGTAGAACTTAAAGATGAAGCCTTAGAATTAGTTGAATACATGACCCATCTATTATGGGGAAGTAATCAAGTAAAATCCAGACTCATTCAAAATTCAGAGGAATATTTTTTAGAAAAACTAGAGAATAGCTTAAGTGTTTTATTTTTACGTTTTGCTCGTCCTGTTGCAGAAGCACTGATTCGTGGCCCTCTTAAGAGTGATATTCGCCATAAAATTATCAAAAGTTTAGGAGTAGATATTGAAATTATTGATAACTACTATACGGGTGAAGAAATTGCATTTAAAGTCCTTAAAAAATATGCAAAACATGGTTCTGATTTGCTATTTAATCCTGAACTTCGGCAACAAGTATTAGGAGTTAAAGAAGTAGCAACGCAAATCACAGAGGTAGTAACACAAATAGTTGTAGATGTTTCTAATGAGCTAGAATTTCCACAAGAAAAAGAAGAAGCTGAAGCGGTAGTTGTTGAGGTGAAACATGATATTAATGCGCTTGAGGAATATTTACGCTATGCAATTTTTGATGCAGCAGGTTTTGAGTCCTACTGTATTCAAGAATTAAAAGGTTTAATTGATAGTTTTAGAGATAAAAAAGGCACTTGGAATGGGGTTGCTATCAATGAATGGAGGCAAGAAAATTCACTGCTATTTGCTGAAATTCCTGATAACTTAAAGTCACAAGAATCAAATTTAGAAGTTAGTGAACGATTAAGACAATTATCGATTGCCTTAAAAAGAAATCCTTCACTAGAGGTATAATCATTAATACATGATATCGGGTTTAAGGTATGGGGAATTCAGGATGATTAAATTCAATACCTTCGCCACAACTCATATCCCCTTACCTTAATCATCCTTCTTTCTTTGTGTCTTTGTTTCTTTGTGGTTGCGAGTACAGAAACTCTCTTAAAGATCGACACGACAATATGAGCGAGGGTATTGTTAAAGAAACCTGGTTTTTGGGGTGTATCTCACGCGATCGCGCACTGCTTAGGTGCGGGAAAAATTATGACGGGAGATAGCCCTGAAGGGCTTACTACGAGGGGAATTTTGACTTGAGTTAATATACTTTCAAATTTAACTTGTGACTGACTGTATAAAAACATACCACAAGTTAGCGATTCTGATAAAAAATCGGATCAGGGTTGATAATAATCATTATGGTTGTTTCAGATTATTCAAACTCTTGAAGAATAAAATAGATTGATCAACGATTGTAGTTTTAATAACTCTAAACCGTAGAATTTATACGATAGTAAACCCATAAAATGGTTTATTGTACCTAAACTGTTCTGCTAGAATTGACCCCTAGCATTGTCGGTTTTTCAATGCTATCTTAGTTGCAGTCCTAAATCTAATTTGACGTGAGGAGGTGAGACGATTCAGGAAAATGGAACTTTATCCAGTCAAACAAGTATAAGAGAACAATTTTTTAAATTGCAAACTCATCTAAAACTATTGCATCAGGAAAGCAGACTCTAAATTTATTGAAAAATCATCTCTTTGAGGTTTGATTTTCTTAAAAATTTTAGAATTCTGGAATTCTACCCAAATTTCATCGCTTTAACATCCTTGTTTTTGAATTAATTTCTGATTTAACTTGTTTGACTTTTGTTCCTGATGTTAATTGTATCGCATCTACCCCTATTAACATGAAAAATTCTAGATCACCCTCCAGAAACGATACATGGATTGGGAAAATGATGGATCAATTTCCTACTTTTATTATCGGATTTTTTACTGGATCTCTCATTACTGTTTATGGAACTCTGACTCAGATGGATTTCTTAAGCTATCTGAATACTGACCAAAATATCCTAAAATTTTATCAAGAATTATTGGGATTTTCTACAGATTCTCTGGAGCAGAATAGACAATATCGAGGATATATTGAAAAGTTGAATATCAGTGTAAATCCCAATACATTGAATATTTCTGTTCTCCCAAACTCTATTTGTGAAGCTGCTATTTTAGAAGGAGATCGGGTAAAAATTTTGCCTTCTGTTGAGGTGATTGGCAAACAGAATTCTGATCAGAATACAGAATTTAATTTGTTTAAACAACGGATTAGCAAAATTATTAGTGATGGATTTGGATATATTGAAGTTGTCAATCCTGAAAATGAATTAGCCTTGATTGAAATTAATTTACTGAATGAAGAACAAAATTGTGTGAGAAAACCCAAATATATTCAAGAATTAGAAAAGCTCCTAGAACAAAAAAAATGGAAAGATGCTGATCAAAAAACGAATCAAGTTTTACTTAAAATCACGAATCGAGAAAGCGTTGGCTATCTCAATGAAGATGCGATTAAAAAAATGTCTTGTCCCTACTTAAGAACGATTGATCAATTATGGAAAAAATACTCAGGTGGCTTGTTTGGGTTTAGCGTTCAAAAACGAATTTTTCTGGAAACAGAAAATCAAATAGAAGATGATGCTTTAACTCGATATGATCCCAATGCTTATATTCATTTTGCTGACTTAGTACGATGGATTGAATCGAGTAAAAATGGAAAGGAAAAATGGAAAACCTACGATGAAATGACTTTTTCTCTGGAAGCACCGGAAGGTCATCTTCCCCGTCTGAATCAACTTGCAAAAGGCATGAAAATGAAATCTAATTATCAGCTTGTTTCTCCAAACAATCTCCCCTTATCTTCTCAAGAAATCCAAGCCAGAACTTTATTTTTTGCACGGGTTGATACTTGCAAACTGTAGGTTAATATGAGAGCTTAAGAAGATAGACGACTTCGGAGGGATGAATTCATCTCCTGAGTTAGTTACTATAGAAATAGATCAACAAAATTGGCTCATTTGAGGTTGGAGCGATCGCACTATGCCTATCTCCCGCTATTTACTATTAATTTTTGGGATTTGCCTAATTTTAGGGTTAACAATTTGGCTGATTAGTTCCCTATCGGCTCTTTATACTCAGGTGATTTGGTCAGCTAATCCTATTTTAGCAAATTTGCTGCTTTTATTGTTAATTATATTATTAGGATTAGCAATTTTTGCGTTTTTTTATTATACTCGATTCTTCCAGAATTCAGGAAAATCTCGTCAAAAACGGCGACCTTTAAAAATCCCCATCAACAAAACAGAAGCGGCTGAAGAATCGATCAAATCTTTAAGACAACAAGTTACTCAAATTCAAGATGAAGTGGCTAAAAAAGCGTTATTAAGTCGTTCTCAAGATATCGCTTCTGAATTAGCCAAAGGTAATATTCAAGTGGTTATATTTGGCACAGGTTCGGCGGGAAAAACCTCTTTAGTTAATGCTTTAATGGGTCGAATGGTAGGGAAAGTGAATGCACCGATGGGAACGACAGAAATAGGAGAAACCTATCATTTACAATTACAGGGAATTGAACGGGAAATTTTAATTACAGATACCCCTGGAATTTTAGAAGCGGGGATGGGGGGATCTGAACGGGGAACATTAGCCCGTTCTTTAGCAACCGATGCTAATTTATTAATATTTGTTGTGGATAATGATTTAAGACAATCGGAATATTACTCCTTACAAGCTTTAGTAGAAATTGGCAAGCGATCGCTAATTATTTTAAATAAAACGGATTTATATACAGAAGCCGATCAAACGATGATTCTAGCTAAACTTCGAGATCGAGTCAAAACTTTTTTAGATCCCAGTGATGTGATTTCTGTAGCTGCAAATCCGCAATCAATTCGATTAGAAACAGGAGAAATTATCCAACCAGAACCGGATATTATGCCTTTAATTCGACGAATGGCAACAATTTTAAGAGCCGAAGGAGAAGAATTAATTGCTGATAATATTTTACTACAATCCCAACGTTTAGGAGAAGAAGCACGACGATTAATTGATACCCAAAGAAAACGGGAAGCAGAAAAAATTGTTGAACGGTTTCAATGGATAGGTGCGGGTGTAATTGCTGTCACTCCTTTACCTGTAATTGATTTAATTGCAACGGCGGCTGTTAATACCCAAATGGTAATCGAAATTGGTAAAATATATGGGTGTGAATTGAATGCAGATCGGGGTCGAGAATTAGCATTATCCTTAGCTAAAACTTTAGGGAGTTTAGGAGTAGTTAAAGGGGTGATTCAGTTAGTCTCAACGGCGTTACAATTAAATATTGCGACTTTGGTAGTTGGACGTGCGATTCAAGCGGTAAGTGCGGCTTATTTAACACGAATTGCGGGTAAAAGTTTTATTGAATATTTCCGCCATGATCAAGATTGGGGAGATGGAGGAATGACGGAAGTTGTCCAGCGACAATTTCAGTTAACTCGCCGGGATGAATTTGTGAAACAATTTGTTCAAGATGCCTTTGCTAAAATTATTGAACCGCTTAATTTTAATTCTACTGAATTGGAGGAGGAAGAATTACCAATTGAAGCTGATATTAAACCGTTATTAAAGCGTTATTTGGATGATTGGGAAGATCAGGATACTGTTGATCGGAGTGATTGGGAATCATGAAAAATCAACAATTAATATTCCATGCTTTAATGTTTGCTATAGCGCTACTTGAAGAGGGAACAGGGAACAGGGAACAGGGAACAGGGAACAGTAAGAAGTGAAAGGGTTTCAGGATTTAGAAATGTCCTAACTGTAATGCGTAGTGCTATACACATTCCCCCGGTAGAGACTAGCTTAGTAATTATCAAGATGGTGCGTGCGAGAAGCTCTTACGCACCCTACTGTTGGAGTTGGAGTTGTTTTTTGGTTTTAACTAAAGTGCGATCGCCTCGAATTAATTGATATTCGGCGTTCCAATTTCCAGAGGATAAGGGTTGTTGAGGATTATTTTTTTTACCAATATAACCGATCCATGTTTTACTAGACTCATTCACAAAACTTTCATTATTAACAACTTTTTGACCTTGGGGATTATAGAGATTAAAAATCATTTTATCTCCCGTTAATACCCCATAAACCTGTACCCAAAATAACAAGGCGGGACTATTTTGAGGTAGAATAGTTTCATTAAATTTACCTTGCCATAATTCATCCATTGTGGGGGGTTGAGCCGAAAATCCTGCCCGAATTAACCCCGTGGGAATATAGGCCAAGGATTGTTCCCAAATTGGGTTACGAGTCACGTTACATCCGGCCTTTGCTCCTGGCCCCACAAAGGGATCAATCACTTCTCCGTTATAACGAATGGTGAGATGAACATGGGGAAAGGATGCTAACCCAGAGGCGCCAACTGATCCCAAAACCGTCCCTTTCTCAACACTATCCCCAGGTTTAACCTGAATACTTCCCCGTCGCAAATGACAATATTGAGTTTCCCATCCGGCACCATTGGGAATAGAACTATGATCAATAACAATACCATTGCCACATTCTGTACCTTCCACGGCCGTTTTATCCGCTTCCTGTGCAATGCGTTTATCAACCACCCCATCCCGGACTCGCAACACCTTTCCCGCCGCCGACGCCACCACTGGAACTCCTCTAGCCATTGCTTGTTCGTCCGGTATGGCAAAATCCGTCCCTTTATGACCATCATAGGTTTGCCGTCCACAGCCAAAATCAACGGCATTAGGACTAGGATCTCGATCCGGGTATAACAAAATAAAGCAATCTTGACCCAATTGACAATCAATAGGTTGAGCAAAACGCGGAGTTTGGGGGGTTTGGGTAATCAATTGTTGGGTCATCCCTTCAGCCATCGTCTGAGCTTTTTGCAGAGAAGACTCAGCCGTTTGAGTAACTTCAGGACTCCAACAACTGACTAATACCATTAACCCCAAAGTCAGGAAAAATGCGACCCCGTATTTTTTAGCGCTTGATATCCTCATTATTTAGCCCCGTAGTCAGCCCTTTAGGGCTGTCTTTCCAGACAGAGGCGTGAACGCCTCACTACAATTTATCGGAATAGAATATCCGATTGTAAAGTTAAATTCAGGTCTTCACTCGGACGAACAACCACAACATCAACTTTACGACGGCCAACAAATATTCCGGTAATTGCACCGAGTCCAGCGCCGCCTAACACTTCTTCCGTTGCGATCGCATTATCCCCGACAACAGCACCAATCGCCGTCGCCGCCGCCGCCCCAATGGCTGCACCCCCCAAAATAGAACGCGCCGAAGCTCCTTTACGGATGGTTTCAGTCCGAGTCACCACTTCCGAATTCGCATCTAAGCGAAAGCGTTTCCCAGCACTAATAATCACTTCATTAGCGACAAATTGAGAACCCCCCGAAGCGGGTTTTAATTGTCCAACAATTTCAGCACCCGCCGGAATCCAAACCCGTCCCTGACTGGTAACAACATCCCGTGCTACCGTAATCGTTAACGGAACTGTTTCACTGGGCATAACAACGATTTTTTCAGCTTCCGGGTATTCTACTGAAATCATAGTTCCCGCTAAAATTCTATCCCGTTGTAAGGTATCCGGGAACGATTGAGCCGTCGCTGGAATTGCTTGCAAAAGGGGTGTCGCCACCGCCGTTGTTAAACCCAAAGCCAGGAAAACGGACAGTCCTGAACGAGAAAATTTAGAACTGAACATACACAGAAACATCCTTTTTTTTCAAGATCTGATTTGACCCTTTATAACTTAAGAGTCGATAGAATCGCTTCATTGTTCCTGTTGAGATCAACTTTGACCCCAGAGCAGAAGGATGTGGATGTCGGTTAACAGTCAACAGTCAACCGTCAACAGTCAACAGTTAACCGTCAACCGTCAACCGTCAACCGTCAACATTATTTTCCCTTTTTCGGTTTTGTTTGCACCGTAATATTGCCATTAACAACGGTTTGACAGGCTAATCGATAGGTATCGGGTTTTTTTCTAAGAATGCGTTCTTCAGCCTCCGTGCGAGGAGAAACATTCTCCAGACCTTCTACAATTTCCACAATACAAGTGCCACATTGACCATAACCGCCACAGTTCATCATTTTGCCTGTGAACGTATATAAGTCAATCCGGTTTTCCAGGGCTTTGATTCTTAAGTTTGCCCCATCCGCCGCGATTACTTCCTGATTTTCACTCACGAATTTGATATTAGCCATTTCAATTGCAATGTCCTAGCTTCATTAACACAGCGTTTCTTCTAAATTATTACAAAATGTTAACAAATCGGAAGTGTGGAACAGACATCTTGCCTGTTAAGCCCAACATCCGACACCCGACACCCAACTTAGCGAGGATAATCCGACAGAATATTACCCGGAAGGTTACTGACGGCTCGTTGCAGGGCGGACAGAGCGCGGTTATAACCGATGATGGCGTTCAGGAGTCGGTTTTGGGCGCGGGTTAAGTCCGTTTCCTGGTTAATCACTTCTAACTGAGTTCCCACCCCAGCTTGAAACCGTAAACGAGCTAAACGTAAAGCTTCCGTTGCTTCTTCAACGCCTAAGCTGGCCGTTTGAATATTATCAAAGTTAGCTTGCAGGTCATAGTAAGCTCGTTCGACCTCTAAGCGAATTTGATTGAGTAATTGATCAAAGCGCTCGTCTGCGATGCCAATATCTAACTCACGCTGTCTGGCTTGGGCTTTGGCTGCACCGCCATCAAAGAAATTCCAAGAAAACTGGACTTGAGCGTCATAACCATCAGCCCAACCCTGGACAGCCCTGTAATCAGGGTTATCGTTAATTTGTCCCAAAAGATTATAACTGGCGGCGAGGGTGACACTAGGACGAGTGGCTGCTAATGCTGCTCGGCGTAACTGTTGAGCGCGATCGCGTTCAGCTAACTGTTCTTCCAACTCAGCCCGATTTTGATAAGCCTGAACAATCGTATCTTCTAAGGTGAAATCCCAAGCTCCCGCCAAAGCAATTGGATCTCCCGCCAATAAATTCGCATTTTCATCAATATTGAGAACCGCAGCCAGTTCTCGCCGACTTTGCAGTTGATCCCGTCGTGAATTCGTCAAATCCTGTTGGGCGTTAGCGAGGGTAACGCGAGCTTGCAACACTTCAAAACGGGTTCCAACTCCGGCTCGTTCTAAAGCTTCGGCATCCTCTAAACTCTTTTGGGAGTTTCGCACAGCAGCCGCTTGAATTTCAACCGCAGCATCGGCTTCTTGCAAATTGTAATAGGCACGAGTCACATCAAATCGAACTTCTTCTATGGTGGTTTCTAATCTTAATTCAAAAATCCGTAACTGTTTTTCAGAAGCCCGAATTCTTGATCCCCTTAATCCATTAATTCCTAAGTCGTACTGCAATTGCAGCGAATTATCAAAGGAATAGGTACCGAAGCGAGTCTGAAATTCCTGTTGATCAGCACCTTGGACACCATTAAAGCGTTGGACTCGCAGGGCGCGGTTTTGCGCCCGGACTTGTAAGTCTTGCAGAGCAGAGACAGTCCGACCAAAACTAGAACTAAAGATCAAACTCGGATATAAATCCGCTTGGTTTTCGCGTAAACTGGCTAAGTTTTGCTCGACTTGCAGTTGGGCAATGCCGACATTTTGATTATTGCGAATTGCTAAATCAACTGCTTGTTGGAGAGTAACCGGAACGGTTTCCTCAATATTAACTTGATCGGGTAAGGTGGGCTTATAAAGCGGATTCTGACTGGGTAGCAGAATAGAGGGAGGATTGGTTTGTAAGGTTCCGTTGGGTGTGGGAGGCGGAAAGGGAGTCGTTGGCGGTGTCAGGTCAGGAACTTCTAAGGCGGGTGTACTAACTTGAGCCAGGAGGGAGGGTTGAGAATTTCCGCTACCCCGCCCGGAAGTTGTGAACGGTGAGGTTAGGGTTGTTGCTGAGGTCGAGGCATTCGGTAAGGCTACTTCAACCTGTAAGGGAGGATTAATCTCTGGGGATAAGGAATTGTCCTTTGAGGGATGGGGTAAGTTAGGAGGATTGGCTGCTGTTGTTGGTGTCTCGGAAGTTGGCGTCGAACGCTGTTGCTGCACAGAAGGTGGTTCTGGAGTTGTATTAACAACGGTGGGTTCTGTAGGAGTCGAGAGAGAATCTTGATCGGTTTTTGTAGGATTTTGTTTAAAAGCTAAGGTGGGTGACTCTGATGAAGGAGACGGTTGAGGAACGGATTCCGGTTTTGTTAAGAAGTTATCGATCAGACGACGAGGAGCCGTTGAAACTAAAGGTTGAGATTTTTTAGGATTTTGTTTAAATGTTGAGGTGAGGATGGACGAAGGTAAAGGCTCCTGAGCAGAATCACCTGATTCCATCGATGGGGAAAAGCTTGGCACTGACTCCTGATGGGGGAGTTCAGATTTAGAGGTAGAAATCTGTTGTCCCTTTTGAGGGGTTGCTTCTTGGCCAGCATCAGAAGTTTCCTCTGAGGGATGAGTCACCGTAGGGGATAAGGATTCAACACTCGGTTCTACAACAGCCGTCGCCGGATGCTGAGATTTTGTTGGATTTTGTTTAAACCCTTGCGGTTGAGTTGCATTCGAGTTGGGCGAATTATCTGGCGATTCAATGGGGGAAGGAACGGCCGTTCCTGGCCCCACATTGATTAACGTAATTGCTCCACTCACTCCCACAGCCATCAAATTACGAAGAACGGACATAAGGCTTCTTTTCTGTCTACAAGTCCAGAAACAATTTTAGAGCAAGCGAGCAATATTCCTAAGTTTTTTGATGCTATAGCAGGGAACAGGGAACAGCTTAACAGGGAACAGGATTCTCTTAGCAGGCAATTTGTTTTGCTTCTAAATCTAGCAAGCGCAACAAATTCAGGTCGCCCCGGGCGGCGGCGGCTTGACGGCGGCGTTCCAATAAACGGCATAAATGATCCGTATGAACTTGTGCTAGATTCTCGTCCAGAACTTGCTCAAAAGTAGCCACCCGCACGGTCACAGCCTGCCGTGTCTCTACAGGTTGCATTGCGGTCGGGGTGAAAGGGGAGACTTCGTTGAGCGACGGTTTTGGTTCTGCATTGCTGTAGCAAACACCCCGATACTTTAGGGGATAGGTTTGAGGCACAGGAACATGGCGAGGATAGCGAAACTGTACGCTTTGACCCCGATATTTACCTGTGAGTTCGCTTTCCACCTGATCAACAGCAGGAAAAGAGGCTTCATACTGATTGCCACGATAGTTGAGTTTCATATCTATTTCTCCTGACCTTCGCTTTAAAGAGGCTGTCTCAAAGACAAATTCTAAACGATTTTTTTATTTCTGTATTCATTGTTACATTTTTTTAGGTCAGATCAGCAAACTTAACAAAAATTTATACTTTTTCTGTTGACTGTTGACTGTTGACTGTTGACTGTTGACTGTTAACTGTTGACTGTTATAGTGCTACGCATTACAGTTAGGACATTTCTAAATCCTGAAACCCTTCACTTCTTACTGTTCCCTGTTCCCTGTTCCCTGTTCCCGGTTCCCTTGCGCGTAGCGCTATAATAGCCAACCCCACTATTCAATACTGACTTGAGAAGTATCGACCTCGGCAGTTCCCGGTTGGAATTGGGCGATGTTGACAGCTTTATCCAGAAAACCTTGACTGGGGACTTTTCCTTTGAGAACAACAGTTCCGCCTTTTTGAGCCACCCATAAAGAACCAATATCATCCAGTTCTGGATCTTCATCAAAGGCTAAGGCGACCCGTTTGGCTAAACCACTTTCGTCATATTCTCCCGCAATTCCAATTCGTTCTGGGGGAAGGGAAGTATTAGCCGCCGCTTGTTGTACAACATCATTAGAAGGTTTACTGGGAGTATCACCTGTGAGGGCGCCAAAAATACGCTCAAACCATGCCATAAAATCAAATATCCTGAATTAATTAATAAAGACGGCTTTAGTCTAGTAGAGATTCGTTTGAGAAGCAAGCCATTTTTGCAATTCTTGTTTTAACCATTTTAATTCTTCTTCGGGTAATTGATGTCCAAAACGATAGGTTTTGCGCCGAGATAAAAAGAAGATATTGGGTTCTTGGGTAACGATTTCTAAACTCGGATAAAAATTACCTTGATTATCGGTTGTTCTAATTAAATTAATTTGTTGAATTTGAGAAATATCCCCGGATTTTCGGAAAGGAAAATAAGAAGACCAAAAAATTTCAAAAGTTTGATTATTAAAATTGAGTTGGACTTTTTCAAAGGGTTTATAATCAACAAACGCTTTATAAATTAGCAAAATTATACTAGCCGGAATTCCCAATAAAGTTAAATAAAATAAAATAATCAACCCTAAATCAAGTTGTTGAAAGCTGGATGATTCTAAAACAGAATAAAGTTTGTAAGCGATTAAAACAGCGATCGCACCTAATCCTAAGGTTTTAATTGTCCTTGATCCAGGCAGAATTTGCAACCCTTTTTTAATTCCCGTGATCGGATTGACTAAAATCTTCTGCACTGGGGAAATATATTGTAAGGAAAAGCGAGAAGGAATATTAACTTTTAATTGGTTAGGAGATTGAGATAACTGGATAGAAGGTTCAGAGGTAGTTTTTGAAGGTAATTTAGGTTGATAATTCAAAGCATATAAGGCGACTTGAGCCGTAGAAAAACGAGACTCTATCGCAGGTTCTATTAAGGTTTCTAACCAATTTTTAAACGCTGGATCTAGGGTATCTGCGTTAAACTTCATCTTAAACTTTTCTTGAGGTAATTCCGCCGGAGGAATGGCTGTTAATAGATGAATTAATGTAGCTCCCAACGCATATAAATCGGAAGCCGGAACCGCTAAACCCCCAAATTGTTCAATGGGAGTATAACCAAAGGTTCCCACAACGGTAAAAGTCGATCCTGGGGTTCTGGGTTGAATTTGAACAGCACCTAAATCAATTAAATAAATATGATGATCTTCACCCCAAATTAAATTACTGGGTTTAATATCCCGGTGCAAAACAGGCGGATGAAGTTGATGTAAATAATTGAGAATTTCTAAGATTTCAAAGGCTATCCAGTAGAGTTGTTGTTGGGTAAAGCGATGATGATTTTCTAACTTCTGTTTTAAGGAATGGCCGGGAATATATTCGGTGATTAAGGCAAACCAGACATTCTGATCATCAAGGGAAAAATAATCTCGATATTTGACTAAGTGAGGATGATTTAATTGTTTTAAAATTTGGGCTTCCCGTTCTAATAATTTTAAATCTTCCCATTGCATTGAACCTCCTAACGCCAACAATTTGACAACGGCCTTATCCTTCAGGATTAAATCATCCGCTAACCAAGTTTGGCGAATGGGATTTTCATTCAGTTGGCGTTTCAGTCGAAACCGACGGTTCAGAAGGGTTCCCGCAGTCAGCATGATCCCCAAAATATAAAATAAAGGCTGATATGATATTGTAGCTAAAAAATGTTCCTTATTGTTTAGATCAGTAAGTCAGCACCCCGCTCTGAAGAGACGGGGCTTCATGCCTCCAACTTTAGATAGCTGACCAGCCTAAGCCTAACGGCTACGTTTTNGAGCGATAAAATCAACAAATCTGTAACGAAAAGTTAACCTGATATGGAAAAACGAACTCTAGGTCAATCTGATATCTTAATTACTCCGATTTTGATCGGAACTTGGCAAGCGGGAAAACGAATGTGGGTAGGAATTGAAGATGCAGAAACAATTAAAGCCATTCGTGCTGCCTTTGATGCGGGTATTACAACCGTTGATACCGCAGAAGTTTATGGGGAAGGACACTCTGAACAAATCGTAGCTGAAGCCTTATCTGATGTCCGAGATCAAGTGGTTTATGCGAGTAAAGTTTTTGCTAATCATTTGAAATATGATCAAGTGATTGCAGCTTGTGAACGGTCTTTGAAAAATCTCAACACTGATTATATTGATTTATATCAAATTCATTGGCCGTCAGGATTTATGAATTCCGAAATTGTTCCGATTGCAGAAACAATGGGGGCTTTAAACGACTTAAAAAAACAAGGCAAAATTCGGGCTATTGGTGTTTCTAATTTTTCCCGTTCTCAGTTAGAAGAAGCTGCACAATATGGACGAATCGAAAGTTTACAACCGCCCTATTCTTTATTTTGGCGACAAGTTGAACAAGATGCTATGCCTTATTGTCTTGAACAGAAGATTTCTATTTTAGCGTATTCTCCCTTAGCTCAAGGATTATTAACCGGAAAATTCGGCCCGAATCATCAATTTTCAGAAGGAGATCATCGGTCTAAAAATAAACTTTTTGCCAATAAAGATCATTATCAACGGGTGCAAAATGCTTTAGATCAATTACGACCCATTGCAGAACGTTATCAATGTAGTTTAGGACAATTAGCGATCGCTTGGTTAATTTCTCAACCCCAAACTCACGCTATTGTTGGTTTTAGAAATGTTAAACAAGCCCAACAAAATAGTCAAGCTGCTGATATTAATCTTACATCCGAAGATTTAGCAGAAATTGACAAAATTGGACGCACTGTTACGGATCATTTAGATGATAGTCCTGTGATGTGGGATTTTTAGAAGGTGAGATAAATTTAACAATTTTAACGAAGCTATCTATTGATTAAGTTGGTGTTTCTTGGCTGAATCTATAGATAGCTTTTTCTTTCCTATTTTTCAGCCGATCTTGTAATATGAAATCTAATTATAAACGCTACGGATGATTCCCCCTGTAGAGACGTTGTATGCAACGTCTCTACAGGGGGAATGTGTAGAAAACATTTACAGATTTCATATTATATAATTTTATTTATATTTGATCAGTTTATACTTCAAACCGTTAGATTTATACAATTTATTGATTTATAACTTGAGACAGAGGAAGAAAATTATTAAAGATTTTACTGTTTTTAACAGAGAAAGCAATTGCCAAATTGTTTTGTAAACCTCATCTTTAAACAATACGTTTATGCCAACTCAACAACAAGAAAGACCCCCCCAACATCAAAATCAACAACCTGGGCATCAACAGGAAATGAATCCTGCTCCTATGGTTGTTGATCCTGACTATCAAGGCAGTAATAAACTCAAAGATAAAGCCGCTTTAATTACGGGTGGCGATAGCGGAATTGGTCGTTCTGTTGCCGTTCTCTACGCTAAAGAAGGTGCTGATGTTGCCATTATTTATTTGAATGAAACGGAAGACGCAGAAGAAACAAAGAAACTGGTTGAAAAAGAAGGTCGCCGTTGTTTATTAATTCCGGGTGATATTGGGGATGAAGATTTCTGTCGGGAAGCCGTCAAACAAACCGCAGAAGAGTTCGGACATCTCGATATTTTAGTCAATAATGCTGCTGAACAACATCCTCAAGAAAACTTCCAAGATATTAGTGCAGAACAGTTAGAACGCACCTTCCGCACAAATATTTTTTCGATGTTCTATCTCTCCAAAGCTGCCATTAATCACCTGCATCCGGGTAGCGTTATTATCAATACGACCTCTGTAACGGCTTATCAAGGTAATCCAACTTTAGTAGATTATTCTTCAACAAAAGGGGCAATTGTTGCCTTTACTCGCGCTCTTTCTCAGAATTTAGTTGAGAAAAATATTCGGGTGAATGCTGTTGCTCCCGGCCCGATTTGGACTCCTTTAATTCCGGCTACTTTCCCTGAAGATAAAGTCGCAACCTTCGGTCAACAAGTCCCCATGCAACGGGTGGGTCAACCTGCGGAAGTGGCTCCTTGTTATGTGTTTTTAGCCTCAAAAGATGCTTCCTATATGACCGGACAGGTGTTACATCCCAACGGGGGTGAAGTTGTGAATGGATAAGAATTTATTAGTTTTAAATCTGTTCTAAAAAGTTGTAAGGTGGGCAAAGCTCACCCTACAATTTAGATAATTTAGGCTTGATAAATTAAATAAAATCTCATCATAATTATATAGTCCGAATGGCTCCCTCTTTTTTGATTTATATTTCCCTAGTGAGATGTTTAATTTAATCTATTAATCCAAAATTAGAGAACAGTAAAGTTTAAAAAACTGTTTTCCTCATTTATCCTGTTTCGTCTGAAAAATAGGAGGCGCAATGCCAACACTATCCCCCCCCAAACGTCATAAATTTTCACAACCGATGGCGTTATTAATGTCTGGGTTGCTGACAATTCCCTTTTTAAATTCTTGTGGTAGTCCTCAAAGTTATAATAGTCCTCCGCCTCCGGTGGACGATACGCGAGGGGGAACGGTTGCGCCTCCACCTTCTCGACAACCTCAAGCCAGACCGGGAATATCCAATGGTCAGAAAGTGGCAATTTTAGCTGGGGCGGCGGCTCTTTACTATATCTATAACCAGCATAAAAATCGAACCGAACAAGGGCCTCAAGGTAAACATTATTTATCTAAAAATGGTCGTGTTTATTATCGAGATGCAGAAGGTCGCGCCCATTGGGTAACTCCTCCGCCTGAAGGGATTCAGGTTCCAGAGGAAGAAGCCCGTCCTTATCAAGATTTTCAAGGATATAACGGCAGATCTTCAGGTTTAGATCTCAATGATGTTGTTCAAAATCCTGCCCCGGCGCGTTAAAAAAGCGATCGCTTCATTGACAATTTTATCGCCAATTCAATTAATAGAAAAAGGAACAAAATCATGGTAGAAGGTTTTTTAAGAAGAATAGCTGACTCTTTTTTAAATCAAAATCAGAGACAGTATAATGATAATGAGAATCGGCAAGTCCATCCCGCCAGTGAAGATCCTTATGGAGATCCGGCTGATCAGGGACAATTTGGTAATGTTCGCCCCGCCAGCGAAGATCCCTACGGTGATCCGGCTGATCAGGGACAATTTGGACAATTTGGTAATGTTCGTCCCGCTAGTGAAGATCCTTATGGTGATCCGGCTGATCAGGGACAATTTGGCAATGTCCGTCCTGCGAGTGAAGATCCCTACGGAGATCCCGCCGATGAGGAAAATCGTTGGGCTTAGGGGTGGTTTATCAGAGCTAGGGCTGTTTGATTCTGGAGACAGATTCTTCTGAGACCTCTCCCCCAGCCCCTCGACCGCATGGAGAGGGGAGAATTTTTGTTACTCTTAAATCAGAAATGGTATTTAGTAATATTAATTGCTCNACCCGAAGAATAATGTTACCAAGGACTCCCAATTAAAGTAAAACCCGCCCAATAAAAAGGATGAGATAAATTAACATTTCCACGGGATGCAATTTCTGGAGGAAGGGGAATTTTAGCCGTTTTTGTTCCGGTTTCATCGATTAAATAACCCTGTTGTAAACGGACTTTTCCCTGTAACATTGCTAGTTGAGATTGTCGCAGAGCTTCTGCTTTAATGGGACTCGTTGATAAGGCGTCATAAAAGGTATTCATTAACCCTAATGTTCCCGCATCACTCACATACCATAAGCTCGCTAAGGCTGATTTAACACCCGCTTGAACTGCAAACCCCGCAAACCCTAATTCCGCTTTTTCATCCCCCACAGCCGTTGTACAAGCACTCAAAACTAATAATTCAACGGGAGGTTGATGTAATTTTAACTTTCTGAGTTCATTTAACCGTAATTTTTGATCCCAAAATTGAATATAAGATTGGTCAGACCCTCCGGTTTGAAATTCTCCGTGTGTTGCTAAATGAACAATCGAAAATTGATGTTGATTGCGTTGAGAGGTAAGATTATCAATGGTAAATTTATCATTTAAAAAGGAGAGTCCTTGCCAAATATTTTGATGAACAATTAAGTCCAATTCCATCGGAACCGCCGGGAGAGGTTGTTGGTCAGAGTTGGGAAAAATAGAAGCTCCCATCGCTAAGACTTTAGAGTTTTTAATATTAACATAGCGAGTATCGGTTAAACTCAAACTGGGAATCAGTCCTAAACTATAACGTTCTACAAGAAACTGTTTACCATTATATAAGGCGGCTAATGGTAGGGTTCTTAATCCCGTATCCATTGAAAAGACTAGGGTATTAATTCCTTGTGCTTCTAATTGGCTTTCCAGAGGAGCAATTAACCATTCATATAATTGTTTACCATTCTCTTTATAGCGGGTATCCTCTAAATTTTCAGGGGAACGAATTTGATTAGAAAAGGTTCTAGCGGTTTTTAATACTGTTTCTCTCGGAACTGGAATACTTTTAAATAGGGGTTGTCCTTCGGGTAAAATTAACCTTAATTCTAATTGATTAGATTGAGCCGATACATAGACAATTGCAGATTTAGATGCAGTTAATTTATAAATTTCATTTAAAGTTTTACGAATACTTTGATCCGTAAGGGGAGGATTTTTTAAGTTTGAACCTAAATAATTAGAAAATTCAATTCCTCGAAAGGTATCAATTTGAGCTAAAGAAGCTATCACGGAACCTGAACTAATTTGATCCGTGGGAATAGTGGGGGTATTTAAAGGAATAATTGGGTTTTCTGAGGTTTCTAGGGGTTGATTTGGGTCTGTAGAAGTTGAATCAGATGATGTCTCCGAGGTGGAATTTAAGGAAGAATCCGACGCTGAATTACTCAAAATGGGGGTTGTACTTCCATCAGTTTGAGGGCTTACAGATGAGGTTTGACTCTCTTGATTATTACCTTGTAATTCAGAATTAATTTGATTGACAACTGCTTGCGTTGATCCGGTTGTTCCAGTAGAATTAGTAGCAGGTAAAATTGTAACTAAATTACCATCAGTAATCGCTCCAGCCGTCCCATTTAAAGTGGCATTTCCAACGGTAAAGGGAATATTACTACATTCAGAAGTGCTACAATAATCGCCACCTTGTTGAATCACAATAGAGCCGCCTTCTTCTCCTCCAACACTAGAAATACTGGCGTTCATTTGATTGCGGCTATTAAAAATTCCTGTTACTCTAAATAAGCCATGAGTTGCAATTCCTATCTCCCCTCCTTGGGTTTTTCCTTCCCCTCGAATAGAAACCACATCAATATCTTGGGAAGCATTTAACCCAATATTTCCACTCCTTCCTTCGGGAGAACTAGCATCAATTTGTCCGGTATTAATCCGATTTCCTGAAACTACTATAATATTCCCTCCTCCGGTAGTTCCGACTGTATTTAAGTCTCCTGATTGTACCCTTCCTGTTGCACTATTAAGAGTAATATTACTACTGATTCCAGAGGGAATTGATGTATTAATATTATTCGTTTGAATTCCTGTATATCCGGTTAACGTAATCCCTTGATTTTTTTCGAGTCCTTGCAAAGTTTGGAGATTTCCCGTAACAATTTGACCTTGAGAACTGGTGAGGTTAATTCCTCGATCAGAGGTAACATCTCCGGTTATAATATTTCCAGGTGCAAACAATTCTATAGCTATCGGATCACCTTCCAAGGATGAACTCAAAATCTGACCATTAACTCTAATCGACCCGTTACGACTGATTAAATTAACATCTTGACCATTCAGAGAAATGCCACTATTTCCAGTGTTATTTGCTTGAGTTGTAGACCGAATTTCTCCCGTTTCAATATTTCCTGATGCTGAAATATTAATATCGCCAATTCCCGAATTTTCTGACAATAATTGTAACGCTCCAGTCCGAATTTGTCCTTGGGAACTGGTGAGTTGAATGGTTCCTCCTTCGGTGCTAATATTGTTAATGATAATATCTCCGCCAGCTATTAAGCTAAGAGACGCATTATCAACTCCGGCGAGATGACCTGTTCCTAAAATAGATTGTGCTTGTAAATTAGTGGGATCATTAACTTTAGAATCTCCTTCTAAAGTTAAGGTACTCGTACTATCTCCACGACCGATTTTAATCTGACTAAATCCATCGGCAAAGGTTTCTAAATCTCGGCTACTAATATCGAAGGTAGAGGAATTTTCTGACCCTCCTAAAGTCATGGCTTGTGTGCTAAGACTCGGTTGTAAAATCAGTGTTCCTAAACCCTGAACCGAATTTAATCCTCCTAATAAATTAATTTCTGTTCCTGTTAACTGAATTGTAGCGGGAGCAGAATTTCCTGTTGATAATTGTTGGGTAGAAACGGTTCCAGATTGACTGGTAATTGAAATATTTTGCCCATTTGTAACTAGAGTTCCCAAGGTAATATTTTCTGATGCCAATAGTTTTAAACTGGCATCATCTAACCCTGTAAGCGTATAAAACTGTTCTCTTAACGTAGTTCCACTAGCAATTATTCCTTGAGGAGATTGAATCACAACGGGATCTTTAAAGGAAATATTTCCCGCAATAAAGATTGTACCATTTCCTTGATTTCCCCCGATAATAATTTGCGTAAACCCATTTTCTAAACTGTTTAAATCACTGGAGGTTAAATTTAAGCTGAGTTCAGAATTATTATTTTGACCTGCAATTTCAATATCTTGAGCCACCGTTGCAGGTTGTAACAAAATTTGACCTTGACCTTGAATAGAATCTTGACCGCCTATAAAATTAATTTCATCACTGGTAATTTCAATATTTCCAGTAGCATTTTCTAAACCTGTAAAAGTTCCGGTACGCAGTCCTTGAATTTCAACAGCTAACTCCGCATTTAGAATAATATTTCCTCCAGTTTTTTCACCTCTAGCATCAATTAAATTTGTGGTCAAAGTTCGAGAAGTATTAACTAAAACATTTCCTCCTGAACCTTGACTAGAAGTAGCATCAATACTATAGGAATCTCCCTCTAAAATAATATCACCTTGTAAACTACTGAGGGTAATATCTCCGGCTTGAACACGACCAGAGGTATTAATATTATTGGTTTGAATTCGGTTTAATGCCCTTAAATTGACCGTCCCCCCGCTTCCATTTCGATTAGAAAAAGTGGAAATCGTATTAGTAACAATATCTCGATCACTGCTCAGGGTTAAATTCCCACCATTTTCTAAGTTAGAGGTGGATAAATTTTCGGTACGAATTCCACCACTATTCGTTGTAGTTAGGTCTAAATTTCCGCCCTGAGTGATGATATCTCCGGTAACTAAATTAACGCCTGTAATCACAATAGCAGCACCGGAAGTGCGGAGAGTATCCCCCGAATTCATGGTAAATCCACCACTCCCAGATTCATCGACATCGGCGGTAAAAGTTAAGGTTCCTGTTGTGGCTGGAAACCTTAATTCATTATCGGTTAAATCTGCAATAATAATATTATTTTGAGCTTCAATAATCACATTGGCTGTGGTGGCAAAATTTTCTAGGGTTTGGTCAGATAGGGTAATATTTTCATCGGTTTGATCCTGATTTCCAATATTAATTTCGGGTGCATTAATGACTAAATTTCCCGGTGTTCCATCACTTCCTTTTAGGTTAATATTTCCGGCTATATTAAGATTATTTTGACTAAAAATAGCCGCAAATCCTCCTAATCCTTGGCTCGTTTCCGGGTTAGCAGATCCTTGGGTACTAATACTTCCAAAAAACTGGGTAAAATCATTTGAACCAATAATCACCCGTCCCCCATTTCCATCGGTTAAAGCATCAGCAAAAATGCTAGATTGATCATTAACAAATGTGCGGGAAGCCGTGGGAAAAGAACCATTACCTTGATAGTCACTGCCAATTCTAACTGTCCCGCCTCCATTCGCCGCCGAAGCATCAATTTCTACATTAGATAACTGAATATCATTTCCAATAATATTGACTTGAGGAAGCGTTGAGGATGAGGGGTTAAAACGGGTGTTTCTGGTATTCAAAAACCCGGAAATTAAAGCCATTCCTCCTTCAGGAGGTAATTGGGGACTAGAAGCGGCGAGTTGTACCGTTCCATCGGGTAAAATATTAACAATAGAAGCTTGGGTATCCTCTCCTGCTCCGGTTAATAATTCGGGTAAATTTAGAGGATTAATCACCGCTTGCTCATCTCCAGAAATCGGAGTAACGGCTTGAATTTCTAAATTCAGTAAATAGCCATCTTGACTAATTCTAACTAAGTTATTTCCTTCTATGGCTGCAATGGTGATTTGTCCTCCCGGTGCGTTCAAAGTTCCGGTATTAATCACATTTCCTCCGACTAAGGTTAAAGTTTGTCCAGAGGAAACAGTAAGTTCTCCCGAATTAATAATATTACCCGGATTGGAATTAGAGAAAAGAAAGGCATTCGGTTCACCGGAAAGGGTGTTATAATTATTAGCATCTAAGGCATTAAAAAAACCAGAATTAAATCCAATTCCTGAAGCTGTTGTAGCGGTAAAAGCCGCAGGAACATCTAAACGCGCTCCCGATCCAAAAACTATTCCGGCGGGGTTTAAAATAAAGAGGTTAGAGTTACCTCCGGTGACTTGAATTAACCCTTCAATTAATGAAGGTTGTCCCCCAACAACCCGGCTGAGAATATTTTGAATTGAAGGGTTAGAAACAAAATTGGCAACCTGACCCGATGGAACATTAAATTGAGTAAAACTATGAAATAAATTACCCCCATCTCCTGAGCGTTGACCCCCGGTAATATCTACCCGATTTCCTACAGAATTAGTCAGGGTATTTGTACTATTAGGTTCAGGAATAATCGATTGTGCTAAAGCTCGGTTTAGGGGAAGATTAACCTTGAGATTACCCATAGCAAATTCCCCACACCCATTGATCCCAACCGTCCAAAATCCAGTTAAGGGAAGGGAGATTAAAACTAACTTTAAAAAACGTCCAGGCTGCATAAGGGTCTATGCCTTTAACGAACAATTACTGAAAGGCGGTCTATTACTTATCTCTCGACAGAAGCTACCCAGATAGACTATTCTAATTAAAACAGAATTAATAATATTATAGATTTAAAAACGAAGTATGCGTTTAATTGGTCTAACTGGAGGGATAGGAACAGGGAAAACCACCGTCTCCAACTATCTTGCTATCACTTACCAACTGCCGATTTGGGATGCGGATTTATATGCACGAGAAGCAGTAAAACCCGATTCCCCCATTCTCAAACCGATTGTTGACCGCTATGGGAGCGATATTTTACTTTCTGATGGTAACTTAAATCGCCAACGATTAGCCAGTCTAATCTTTTCAGACTCATCAGAGAAAACGTGGCTAGAACAACAGATTCACCCCTTTGTTCGAGATTGTTTTCTTAACAATATTCAACAATTAAAAGCAACAAAAATTGCTCCTTCTGATCTGACCTCCCCCCGATCTGCTGATGGGGTCTTAGTGATTCCGTTATTATTTGAATCTCAAATGACCGATTTAGTCACCGAGATTTGGGTGGTTTATTGTCCTCCAGAACAACAATATTTGAGGTTAATTCAACGGGAAAAAATGAATTATAATCGAATTTTAACCCTAGAAGAAGCTGAAGCTCGAATTAATAGCCAAATGCCTTTAGAAGAAAAATGTCAACAGGCGGATGTGATTTTATATAATTCTTCAACACCAGAGGAATTGTTTAAACAAGTGGATGTGGCTATCCAACAAAAACAGATAAGTCAGGAGCGGAAAACTAAAGTTAAAATAAAGATCAGTGAGGATAGGGATTAATCGTTGATCCCATAACTTGCCTAACTTTCTATACTTTAAAGGATGAATCGCTGATGATGTATATTAATCAAATCCATACCAGTGCGTCTCAAATTCGACTGGAGAAATTAATCAAAGAACGTTTAAAACCGGATGCAGATAGAGAAAAAATTGATGCTCAGATTTGGGATTTATTTGGCGAAGTTTGGGCGATCATGTTTACCGATTTATGCGGATTTTCCAGAGGGGTTGAAAGATTTGGAATTATTCACTTTTTACAACTCATTTATGAGTCTGAACGATTATTTGTCCCTTGTATTGATGAATATGATGGGATTGTAATTAAATCCGAAGGGGATAGTTTAATGGTGGTTTTTCGGTTGGTGAATAAAGCGTTAGACTGTGCGATCGCTATGCAAAAAGCTGCCCAAGCTTATAATCAAGATAAAACCGATGAAGAAAAAATTTTATTATCCATTGGATTAGGATATGGCAGAATCTTGAAAATTGGCGATGCTGATATTTTTGGGGCGGAAGTGAATGCAGCGAGTAAATTAGGGGAAGATATTGGGAAAGCTTGGGAAATTTTAGCCACTGTAGCCGTTACTGAACAAATTAAAAAACGGTCGAATATTCAACTCGAACTTCTCTCAACAGTTACCCCCGGTACGTCACAAGCCTTTAAAATTATTTATCAAATGAATTGATTTTTTCCCACAAATAAGATAAGCTAAAGGAAAATGCAAGAGGGAAAAGACTATGACAACCTCTGTACAATTTATTAACGGATTAGATGAAGAAATTAGCGGGATT
This sequence comes from Planktothrix serta PCC 8927, assembly GCF_900010725.2. Lineage (NCBI taxonomy): Bacteria > Bacillati > Cyanobacteriota > Cyanophyceae > Oscillatoriales > Microcoleaceae > Planktothrix > Planktothrix serta. The sequence continues at coordinate 342,583 of NZ_LR734883.1, forward strand.
AGCCTGCGGAAACGCAAAGACTCGGAGACTAAAATCGTTGTTTTGCTATTTGATCATCTCCAAGCTATAGAAAGATTAAGAGCCTATCGCCAACAAATCACAAATTTGTGGTTACGCGATGAAGAAGGAGAAATTAAAGTCACCCCCACTGGCGTTAAATTCTTTTTTGCAGAAGACGAGGATCTTTCTAAAGTTGAATGTTCTTTTGAAGTAGACTCAGAAGCAGTTTTTGAACGAGTCATGCGGTTTTTACACCGTTATGCAGATGAAAATGGATTTCAATTCCAACCGACTTAAAAGAAACCCCATTGCTTGATGTTTAATTCTTAACGGCTGAGGTTCAAATGCGCGAATTAATCAAGATTCAACAGTTATCTATAGCCAGTCTAAATCAGTTGTAAAAATGTCTTAAAATCCAATTTATAGTAGGGGCGAGGCGCGCCTCGCCCCTACACTGGGATCGGAACACCTATTGCCCATTTCCTATTTTTCCAACTGTTTCAACGCTTGAAACGTTAGGAAGAAAAAGCCCAAGGAACCAATTACTGTAATCACTTGGGCAATTAAGTTAGCCATTGCAATTTCATCCATTGTTCATCCTCCAATCAAACTAAACTGATAATTTCCTATTCCGAGTGTACCTGATTCCACCTATTTTTGAGAACCTCAGACAACCCGCTTCTACAAAGAACTTCAAAAATTTGATCAAGCCTTTGATCACCGTGTTGAGAAATAATACAAATCCTGCTTATTCTGACCCAAAAAGTGTTACAACCAAGGAAAAATCATCAGGAGAAAGTGGAAAATGGAGTTTCAAACCGCAATGCAAGAAGCTTGTTATAACAAAGTTGCCACCTGGATGCGAGAGTTATATGGCAAATTTCCTTGTGCTAGAGAAGATGTGCCAGGATTAGCAATGGTCATGGGTTCGGCATTGGTTGAGGTATTTGTGTTTCCTTGGGAAAAAGATGATGCCGTTATTAATGCTCGGTCTTATGTGGTTACGGATGTGGAACTTTCCCCAGATTTATTACATTTTCTACTGCGAGAAAATAATATTATGAGATTTGGAGCCTTTGGGATTGATGAACACGGAGATATTATTTTTGAGCATACGATTGTGGGTTCTACCTGTGATAAAGTCGAGTTAGAAGCCTCTGTTAACGCCGTACTAGATATTGCGGATGATTATGATGATAAAATTGTAGAACGTTGGGGAGGAAGACGCGCTTTAGACCGAATTGCTAGTTAAAAACAATTAACGGTTTTATGGGCGGTTTTAATTATATTTTTCAGCTATAATTAACTTAAATAAATCCGCCTATAAACCCAATTTTTTAGGGAGTTTTTCAATGACTAATTTATTTGATGGGTTTGATCAATTATTTGAACTTGCAAAAACTTTAGATGAAAAAATTAAAAGTGGAGAAATCAAAACCGATGTGCAAATTGGTTCTCGCACCAGTATTCCCAAGATGGGGAATATTCCTAGAAGCAATAGCAATTTCCATTCTGTAATTATTACTCCTCCCGCTTCTGACACTCAAGAAGAACACAATAATTTTACCCCCCAAAATTCTAATCCTGAATCCAATATTTCAGAAGTGGGAGGATTAGGAGATGTAATTCAACAATTACGAGAATTAGTTGAACTGCCTTTAAAACGTCCTGAATTGTTAGCAAAATTAGGCTTAGAACCCACTCGTGGCGTGTTATTTGTCGGCCCACCCGGAACCGGAAAAACCTTAACAGCGAGGGCTTTTGCTGAAGAATTAGGAGTTAGTTATATTGCCATTGTCGGCCCGGAAGTCATGGGCAAATATTATGGGGAAGCTGAAGCCAAATTAAGACAAATATTTGAAAAAGCCACAAAATCTGCTCCTTGTATTGTTTTTATTGATGAAATTGATAGTTTAGCTCCCCATCGTTCCCAAGTCGAAGGAGAAGTGGAAAAACGATTAGTGGCTCAATTATTAGGATTAATGGATGGTTTTGCTAAAACTCAAGGCGTGATTGTTTTAGCCTCAACAAATCGCCCCGATGCGATTGATCCAGCACTCCGACGTCCGGGGAGATTTGATAAAGAAATTCGCTTTCGAGTTCCTGATAGAAATGGGCGCTTAGAAATCCTCAATATTTTAACACAATCGATGCCCTTACAAACGGTTAATTTAGAAGAAATTGCCGATTTATCTGTGGGATTTGTAGGAGCAGATTTAAAAGCAACTTGTCAAGCCGCAGCTTATACTGCTTTACGTCGTCAGGTTCCCTCTTTAGATGCTCCTGTTCCTGATCAATTATATATTACTCAACAGGATTTTATCACCGCTTTAACAGAAATTAAACCCTCAGTTTTACGGTCTGTGGAAGTGGAAACTCCGAATATTTCCTGGGAACAAATCGGGGGTTTAGAGAGTATTAAACAGACGTTACAAGACTCTGTAGAAGGTCAGTTACTTTATCCAGAATTATATCAACAAACTGGAGCCAAAGCCCCTCGTGGAATTTTGCTTTGGGGGCCACCGGGAACGGGTAAAACCTTATTAGCAAAAGCGATCGCATCCCAATCTAGGGCTAATTTTATTGCGGTCAATGGCCCGGAATTATTAAGTCGTTGGGTCGGAGCCGCCGAAGCCGCTGTACGAGAATTATTTGCTAAAGCTAGACAAGCGCCTCCCTGTGTTATTTTTATTGATGAAATTGATAGTTTAGCTCCCATACGAGGTGCTTATATGGGAGATTCAGGGGTCAGCGATCGCGTTGTCGGACAATTATTAACGGAATTAGACGGTCTACAAAATACCTCTGAAATCTTATTAATTGGAGCCACAAACCGCCCCGAAGCTATCGATCCTGCCCTATTAAGAGCCGGACGATTAGACCTACAATTAAAAGTCGATTTACCCGATGTTAATAGTCGTTTAGCGATTCTCCAAGTTCATAATAAAAACCGTCCTTTAGTTAATATTGATTTAACGAATTGGGCAACCCAAACTGAAGGTTGGAATGGAGCAGATCTAGCGTTATTGAGTAATCAAGCTGCCTTAGAAGCCATTCGTCGCTATCGTCGGGAAGGGTTAACAAATCCTAAAGAAATTTCAATTACTCCTGAAGATTTTCGTTTAGGATATGAAATATTAATGTTAAATCGAACTCAATCAAAATCTTAGTTTAACCTTGAGATTGCACCTTTAACCATGAAAAAATATTTAGCTGGACTAATCTTACCCGTTCTTTGTTTATTATCTCCCACAGTAGCGAATGCTCAAGTGGAAACCACCTTGCAACCCAATCAAATTACAATTACAGGAAATCGCCTAGAAAAACAACCCCCGCGTCAAATTTTTGTGCAAACCAACAGTTCCATTCAGGATTTACGGGTGCTAGTATTAGATTTGAATCGTCGGGATGGAAACAGCGTTTTTCCGGCATCGGGTATTTTTCCTAATAAGCAAAATTGGCAGACGATTAAACCCAACCAAATGTTAATTCCGCTTGAATTTAATTTAAGTCAAGCCCCCAGTAGTGGCGAATATAATGGAACAATCCGTTTTAGTTATACCGGAGGAGAATTAACCCTACCCATTACCTTACAAGTTAAGGATTTTTGGTTACTTCCTTTATTAGTATTATTCTTGGGAACTGGATTAGGAATTCTCGTCTCCGTTTATCGTGCCCAAGGACGACCCCGTGATGAAATTTTAGTGCGGGTTGGACAATTACAAACTCAGATACAGGAAGATATAGAATTTGGAAAAATTGCTGGATTTAAACAATATATTGAGGGGTGTTTAATTGAGATTAAAATGGATTTACAAACGGAAAAGTGGGAACTAGCGATCGCCACTTTAGAACAAGCTGAAAACGTTTGGAAAAGATGGGTAAAAGGACGAACGGATTGGTTACAACAATTTAATTACGCTCAAGAACTAAAACAACAGTTAGAGGAGAAAAACCCTAATGATTTAGAAGTGAAAGCCATATTAAGAAATTTAGAAGCCACGGTTAACGGTGCGCCAGAACTGGAAACTCCCGAACAATTTCGAGAACAGTTAGAGAAAATTTATCAACAGATGAATCAGTTAGTTTTGGAGAATCAAAAGCAAGATTTAAAAGCGTTAATTGCCGAAATTCCCTTAGAAAAACGGACTACTATCCTTCCTGAATTTGAACAATTAGAAGCAAAAATCACAACGGAACCTCCCGCTAATTTGAAACAATTTAAAGCGTTAACAACAGAGTTAAATGATTTAACTTTAAAAGCTCAAGATATTGAAAATGAATCTTCACCAAGAGGGGTAATTTCTAAAAGTCTTTTTGGGTTTACTGGGGTTATGTCTCCACCTCCAGTGACAAATCGTTCTACAACTTCAACACCGGAAACAACAAAAGCGGGAGTGCGATTAAAGTTATTTACTTGGACAAGTTATGCGATCGCGGTTATCTTTTTAGCCGGAACCGGATTCAGTCAATTATACATTGATAATCCTACCTTTGGGGCTAATCCCTGGAAGGATTATTTTGCATTAATGGCTTGGGGTTTCGGTGCAGAAGCCACCCGTGATGCGATTACAAAAGTTGTTCAAGGTTGGAATTTACCGGGGTTGAAATAAAGAATTTTCTTAATTAGGGCTATTTGCCCGGCAGTTTATGTGGATCTTCCCCTTTGATATCATTATTATATTTCCAATCATTAGCCCCTAAACCAAAATTGTTAGTTTCAAACCACTTAGCTTTCAACAAAGACCACCAATCTGATGTTAATCCCTGGATAATATAATCATAAGGCAACCAACCATAACCCCGTTCACCCCACTTGATACCCCAAGAATTTCTAATCAGTAATGCACCTACTGAGTCTTGAATGATTTTATGATCATCATAGCCCACAGCGACAACAGCATGACCGCCTTCGACGTGATCTTTTTTGTTTGGAACCGGGATATAACCTCTTTTGTAGTTAAATTCTTCATAAATGGAACTGTAAATCGTTAACCCAAACATTGAGGGAATACCCGCCACTAAAGTCATTTTAATTTGAGCTAATAAATCACTAGCAAGAAGACCAGGAGTATCGAGCCTAAAATATTGAATCGTCTGATAATTTTGAGCATAGGAATAACAAAAACCAGTCGGTTCTTCATCGATTTTGCTCGGTTCATAGGGCCAATATTCTTCTGGGGGAATTCCAAACAAAACCATCGCTTTCATTGTTTCTCGAATGGATGCACCAACATCTCCCTGACGGTGCATGAGTTTTCGTGCAACTTTATATAAAAAAAGGACTGAAGCATTAGTATATTCATCACGGTTTCTGTTTTGAAAATATTCAATTAGAGCAATGGCGGCACAGGCTGTACAGGAGTTCAATGGTTCTTGATTTCTAATAGGAGAACACCAATGACTTAAATCGATAAATTCTGGTAAACACAAATAAATAGGAATCTGAGAACCTTTATAAGTCTTCATCTGGGCTTCTAGTTCAGATACTAATGGAATTTGTAATGGTTTTTTTTGTCCTTCATTACAAATTCGCAAAATCGTCTTATTTTTAGATATATTTTTCAGAAAAGAATCTGAGTCATTTTCTTCTGGATTTGAATTTTTTAGCATATCTTTTAATTGACATCTAATATTTTCCTTGTTATTCTTAATATTTGTTTTTAACTGTTTTAACTGTTTTAAATCAGTTTCATTTTTTACTTCTATTTTTACTTCTATCTCAGAAATGATTGATTCGATTTGATCGAGAGTGGTAAAAATCAAAAACGTCAGTCTTTTTCTTTCTGCTTGAGATAAAGAGTGATAGATGAGCTTTAAGTCAACTTGACTTTCTCCAGATTTTCTTCCCTTGAGAAATTCAAACAAAAATTGTGTGCGCTGATCCATATTATTTGAAAATTGCTGATCTTGAAGATAATTTTCTCCAGAATTAGAAGGGTTACACGATGATGAATTTTGATCAGCAGCTAGAATGATATTGACTAAATTTATAGCCTGAGTAATCATTTTTTCATAATCTGATTGACCATGAATACCCATATCAGATAAATTCTTAATAACCAACTGAATTAACGGGTAAATAATTGGTATAATGATCATATTATCATTGTTTTTATCTGTCTGTTTTATAAGATTTAGTTCTTTTTCAAAAGTGTCTATGATGTTTTTAGAAATGGGTTGCTCTACCATTAACAAAGTAGAGTTTTTAGGATGATTATTATTTAAGTTTTGAGTTAAATCAGAAAAAACAACAGTTTGAGACAAGCAATATTTTTTATAATTTTCAGCTTGTTTAACTATTTTGATTAAAAACTTCTTAACACTTTCCATTGTAATTTCTGAATCAAGCAGCAATTCTTCATCAATATCAATAACCCGATTAATTTCTATTTTCGTATCATCATCTAATGCTCCTGTAACTTTAATTTTTGTAATTCCAAAATCTTGAGATAGCCTTCTCTGTAAATATGTAATTCCAATTCCATCTTCAATTATTTTTTCTTTTTTTATTTCACTTTTTTCTATTTCCTCTAACTTATCTAGAGTTATTTTTCCCACAATACCGTCTGCTTGTAAGCCATTAAATCCCTGAAAAAACTCAACAACTAAATCTGTTTTATATCCAAAAAAACATTTTGATTTTTTATAGTTTTCTTGTTCTGAAAAAGGGAAATAGTTTAAACGTTCTAATTTTTCTTTTACGGTGCTTACTTTCTTTCCAAAATCAAAATCACCAAATTTGATTAGATTTTTGTTATGTTTGTTCTGGAAAATTCCCTGATAAATTGTATCTAAAATTTTATAAATAGTCCTATTCGGACAATATTGATAATATTTGATTTCTTTCTCTTGATCTGAATTATAATCAAAATCTACAATACTACTTTGACTCGGAAGCTCCCAAACTTCCTTAAAATAGATCATGAGATTATGAGTGGCTTCTCCAAAATAGCCATTTTCAAGGGGTAAGTTTTCTAAATACTCAGGATTCAAGTCTAAATACTCAGGATTCAAGTCTGAATACTGGAAAGCAGTTTCACAAATTGTTTTAAAAATCAAATCTAATTTTTTTTGGAGCTCCTTAACCCAATAATTTCTCGTTCTTCTATATAGAAAAACTTTTGTTTCAGACTGACATTGTAAAAAACTAATTTGATTCTGGTCTTTTTTGATAATTTTCTTCAGATTTTCTATTATTGTTTTGTTTTCTTGATTATGCGAAACGAGTTTTTCAATTACTTTTACGATCTGCAATTCTGTACAATCTTGACTTTGAGACGTATTTTCTTTGATAATAATGTCATTTAGTGTCAGATCCCTAGAGTCAGGATAATCTGGTAGCCAGCCTAATGGATTGATGTTTAATGGCATAACTTTATTCCTATTTACTTGAGTAAATGAGCAAAAATTGTTAAGATATTTATAGTAGTAGATGCAAAATCTTCTTCTATTGTATTAGAAAATCAAACAAATACTATAAATTTTAATTTTTTCTTCAGCATATCCTAAAAAGAGCAAAGTTTCTGAACTTGATTGGCGTCATTAGAATTCTCCTTGGAACTTTCCAAATAATTTTTGAGCCAATTGCACCCTTGGGTTAAAAGCTGATCTAAACTGGTTACAGTATCAACATTCCAGAGAATCACTGTTTTGTCGGAACTGGCAGAAGCTAGAGTCTTACCACTGTGACTAAAACTAACATCATTCACTTCATCTTGATGACCCTTGAGAGTCACAATTCGAGTTCCCTCAACTGTCCAAAGGTTGATCGTTTTATCATCACTTGCAGAAGCAATAATTTGACCATTAGGACTAAATGCCACACCCCAAATGGCAGCTTGATGCCCAATAAAGGGGGGCTTAATTTTCTCACCCTGTAAATCCCAAAGCTGAACTTGATTATTTTCACTTCCTGTGGCTAGAATTTGACCATCAGGACTAAATGCCACACTGTAGACTGAAGTTCCATTATCAATTGTTTTACGTTCACTCCATCGTTGATCGTTCTGTTCATCCCAAAGTTTAATCGTACCATCTGCACTCGCCGTTGCCATTAACATCTGAATTGGACTGAAGCTCACACTATAAACTCGTCCTTGATGTTGTCTCAGTGTATCTACTTCTTGACCCTGTTGGTTCCAAATCTGAGTTGTTCCATCATAACTTGTGGCCGCAATAATTTGGTTATCAAAACTGAAATCAATACTACGAACTTGATCGCTATGACCTAAAAGTTTTCTGGAATTTGAATCTTTCTCTATATCCCAAATAAAAGCTGTTCCATTCGCACTAGCAATTCCCAATAACTGACTTTTGTTGTTAAAGTTGACAGCCTTAATTTCTCCCTGATTCTCAATTATAGTTCTTTTAAATGTTCCATCTAAATTCCAAAGTTTAACCCGATCATCATCGCTACCCGTTGCAATAATATGATCGGTGGGACTAAAACTTACGCTTCTTACCTCAGCAGTATGTCCTTTTAGTTGTCTAATTTGAGTATTATTAAACTGCCAAAGTTTCACCATTTTGTCAATACTGACAGAAACTAAAGCCTGGGTCTTGGGATTAAAATTGAGGCTATTAATTCGGTCTTGATGGGCTTTAATGGTATTCAGCATTTGACCTTGTAAGTTCCAAGTTTTAAGTGTATTATCTCGACCTCCAGAAATTAAAGTTTGACTATCAGGACTAAAACTCAGGGCAAACACTTCATTAATATGTCCCCTAAAATCCCGGATAAACGTACCATCAGACTTCCACAGTTTTATCGTTCCGGTTGCGTCAGCAGAAGCCAGCATTTTACCATTCGGACTAAAAGTAACACTGTAAACTTCGTCCTTATGATCGGTTAATTTTTGCACGTTAACCCATTCTTTAGGGGTTCTTTTCCAAAGAATAATAGTATTATCTTTGCTCGCCGTTGCTAGAGTTTGACCATCAGGACTAAAACTGACACTGTAAACACTTTCTGTGTGTCCTATGAGTATTTGTTTCGGTTTTCCATCAGGTGTCCAGAGTTTAACTTTACCATCTTCACCGCCTGTAGCAATGAGATCATCCTGGGGATTAATACTAACACTATAAATGGATGTATTGTCTTTTAAAGGAGTTAATTCGTCTTGCCAATTTTGTCCTTGTTTTTTCCACAGTCTAACGGTTTGATCTAAACTAGCTGTTGCGAGTAGGTTACTATTTTTGTTAAAACTCACACTCATCACTGCATCATTATGCCCTTTTAATTTTTGGATAAATCGGTTATTCTGATCCCACAATTTAACTTGATTATCATAACCACCCGTGGCAAGGGTTTGACCATCGGGACTAAAACTAGCTGTTACAATTGCATTATCATGCCCCTGCCAACGATTTTGTTCTTTAACCCAATTAATTCCTTGCGCTAATACAGTTAAAACATCCGCCTTTAGTTGTGGATTATTTTGACTCCATGATGATTTTTTTAGGAGTGCTCCCGCTTCTAATGCTGCGACTAATGAATCAAAAGTATCAGGATTTTCCGTAAACCGAGCATTAGCTGTTTCAATTTTAGCAATAATTTGACCTTTATCTGCTTCTTGCCATTGATGTTTTGCAATCCCAGCAACTACAATAGCAACAGTAGCAACTCCTGTAATCACCGTCAATGCAATTCTAGTAATCCATAAATTTTTTTGGCTTAGTTTTAACTCCCGTTCTTGAGCTTCTATTTCTCGTTGTTTTTCATCCTCTATTGCCGTTTTACTTAATTCAACTAACGCTACTAATTGATCATCACTCCCTAATTCTGCTGCATCAGGACTATCTAACCAATGTTGAGCTTCAACGAGTTCAAATTCATCTAATAATCCCCCTTTATCTTTCCCTAATCTCCCCCATTCTTCCACTTTTGCTATCAGTCGGCGACGGGTTTGTTCCGCTTCTCGACGTTGAATAATCCAATCTTGTAACTGGGGCCAACTACTAATTAAAATTTCGTGGGCAATATCAACTTTTCGGGTTTTATCCTCTTTTCCACTTAAGGTTAATAACCGACGATCTGCTAAATAACGTAAGGTTTCTTCAAAGATTTGATCATTATCTCCCCTGGCTTTTAAAGCTTCTACAGATTCTTGTCGCCGAGTATCTGCCCGCCCTTCTCCAAACTGAATTAAACGTAAAAATACCCGACGGGCGATGATTTGTTGTTCATCAGTTAAATGAGCGATCGCAGCATCTGCCCGTTGCGCGATCGCCACTTGAATTCCGATTAATTTATTATTAGTATTAGATACTGTATTATGATAAGATAATACTAAAGCTTCATAAGCCCTTAAAGGTAAATATCGCCGTTCTATTTTTTCCCATAATAAGACTAGGGTTTCTTGTAATAACGGTAAAACTCCGGGTTCTTTTGCGGCTGTTGTAATTAATCTTTCTAATAATGCTGATTCTATAAAAACATTCGCCTGTTCCGCAGGTTTAAGAATGGCTTCTTGTAGTCCCGTTTGATCTAACGGTAATACTTCATAGCGATGGGCTTTAATTTCTCGCCAGAAAGTAGCAGATTCCATCAGTTGAGGATAAAAATCTGCTCGAACTGTTAAAATAACATAAAAATTAGGCTGTTTATAAAGATTTAATAGGATTTCTTGAAACGGAATCGCTTCTTGAGGAGATTGGGTAAAAATTTCTTCAAATTGATCAATGACTAATAGGAATTTTTGGGAAGGATGGAATTTTGTTGTGATAGCTTCATCGGAAGTCGGATCACAGCCTAATGTTGCGGTTAATGTGGTTATGGGTGTTGTACCTGGACGCATGGAATAGATTTTCCAGGGTTCTTTTCCTAATAATTGGGTTTTTTGCAGTTGGGGAATTAACCCAGCAAAAACCAGGGAAGATTTACCACTTCCTGACGCTCCAATAACGGCTAAAAAGGGATATAATCGTAAGTGTTGAATTAAATCATTAACTTCTCGTTGTCGTCCAAAAAAGCGATCGCTATCTTCTGGTTTAAAGGGAACCATCCCCGGATAGGGACAATCTGGAATTTCGACTGAGGAAGGAGCAGGTTTTTGGAAAGCTTCACAAATTCGTTGAATGACTTTCTGTTGTTTTGTCGCATCCGTCGCATCCAAACACTCTAATATTTTTAAACGCAGGGGTAACTCTTGAACAGGATGCAAAATAATCCCAACAACTGGCCATAAATGAGTATCAAATCCGTAGTATTGAGACAGTAAATTAGCAAATTCGGCAAAGTTATCGGCTAAATAAGCAGGGGAAATTACTAATAAGGTTCGTTCACTATTTTTAACTGCACTTTCAAATTCAATTAATCGAGGAACACCTAACCGAAACATCGCCTCGGAATGACAGGTTAACCCCGCTTCTTCTAAAGCATTTAATAAATAACCTTCTACCCACGCGCCATCCTCATCGGCGTAGGAAACAAATACAGAATATTTTTTGGACATAGCAATCTCTCTGGTTTATTTTGAGGTGAAAACGGTATTCAATGTGATCGATTCACCTGTTTTCTATTACAGTGCTATGAAAGGAAATTCCCGTACAATTTGCGATCGCTTTTGAGATAGCCTTCCCTGATGTTCTCGTTTTGTAGGAGCAGGTTCTGTACTCATTAGTGTCAACTTAACCCACGTTAGCCCGAAATGCAAGTTCCGGGCTGTAGAGACGTTGCATGCAACGTCTCTACGTTATCTTTAGATAACTAAACTTTCTTAACCCGTTTTAACGGGTTTTAGTTTTAAGCCTGAAATTTATTTCAAGGCTTTTGAAATTAAGTTGACACTGACGGTTCTGTGTTAACCTTTCTAATCCTTACCCCAAAAATCATTAACTCACCCTGCGGGTTAGGATCGATTAATCACAAGTCTATAACAACAATATAACAGAATTATTGATTTATTTCAATCATTCGTAAAGTCCCGATGCGGTGCGACCCGGAAGGGGGTCTTTTAACTGTTTAACTAATTTTTTAAACAGTCGAGGATGGTTAAGATCAATGGGTTTTTCTAATTGTAAGCGTTCGGGCAGTTTAGATAGATCAAGATCCTCTTTTTGTGAACAAACCAAACGAGCTTTACCTTCTTTAATTCCCAAGTTTTGAACCAAAACATTCTCAAATTCTGCCATATTATTATCTAAGTATAAATTTGATAAAATGACAAGGGTTCGTTTAGAAAACTTAACACCCCGTTCTATATTAATCACCCGTGCGACCCCTAATAAATCCACATCTCCTGAAACCGCAACTTTTAGGTTTTCTGCTTCTAATTTCGGGACTAAGAAATCCCAAACCCAAGTTGAATCGGGTTCTTCATCCACATAACTAATATAAACATCATAGCGAAACTCTTCTTGAGCTTGAGGAGAAACCGGACTTACCCCTTTTTGTCCGCCTAAATATAGGGTTAGGGGAAAATTTTCTTCAATATCAGATTTAAAAATCGGATGTTGATTGGGTTGGTCGGCGGTAACTTTCGGTTGTAAATATTCAAAAATATCAAAGATTCTAATTAATCCATCATTGCTCGTAATTCCTCCTTTTAACCCGGCGATTAAATGTTGAGTAAAAACACTATTATTTGATCCAGCAGTTACATAGGATTGTTCGGTATTACGAGAGGAGGCGAATATAACCCGACCTTTTCCTTGTACTAATTGATCATAATAATTATCCGGTAATCCCCCTTTGATTTCGGGTATTGTTGGATCTTTAGGTTGACCAATTCCTCCAGAGTGACAACAATCAAAAATTACGACTAATTTTCGCGCCGGAATTGCTCTTAATACGTCTGTAAATTGAGTTCCTGAAATAGCGGTTTCTACTAAGGATGCACCGGAGGTATAAACCGTATCAACGGGTAATAAATATTCTCCCGCAGTAGGGCCAAATTCAACTTGTCCTCCATGTCCTGAAAAATAAATTAATACCGTTGAATCTGTGTTAGTTTTAGTTGATAAATCAGTTAACGCTTGAGTTAATGCTGATTTTGTTGCTTTTTCATCTAATAATAATTCTACATTTTCAATTAAATAACCACAGAATGAAGGTTCTGTGAGTAAACTATAAATATCCTTAGCATCGTTGAGAACCGTTGACGGTAAAGGTTTGATTTTTTGATAATTAGCAATTCCAACAATCAGAGCGTAACAGTTGTTTAAGGTTGTCATATTAATTAGGATGGATGGGCGGGAAAACCCGAAGTTGATGAAGACATCTTCACTACCTTCGGTCTGGGATTTCGCACGGTTGTCATATTAATTAGGGTGGGCGGGGAGACCCCGCCCCTACGGTAATTTAGGCGGTTTGGGGTTCTAGGAGTTGATGTTCTTGACGTAAATAGGCTTGGATGAAAGCGTCTAATTCTCCATTCATCACATCTTGAATTGCTGTTGTTTCTTCTGCTGTGCGTAAATCCTTGACCATTTGATAGGGATGAAACACATAGTTTCTGATTTGATTTCCCCAAGCTGCTTCGACTAAATCACCTCGAATTTCTGCGATCGCTTTTGCCCGTTGTTCTTGAGCAATAATTAATAATTTTGCCTTTAACAACGCCAGAGCTTTTTCTTTATTTTGTAACTGCGAACGTTCTTGGGTACAACGCACGGCGATACCCGTTGGTAGGTGAACAATTCGCACGGCTGTTTCCACTTTATTAACGTTTTGACCGCCTTTTCCTCCTGAGCGAGTAGTGGTAATTTCTAAATCCTTATCAGGAATATCTAAGTCAATAGAATCATCCAAAATCGGCATAATTTCCACTCCAGCAAAACTGGTTTGTCGCTTACCATTGGCATTAAAAGGTGAAATTCTAACTAAACGATGAGTGCCTTTTTCCCCTTTTAAATACCCATAGGCATAACGACCTTCAATTTCCAAAGAAGCGGATTTAATTCCGGCTTCATCCCCTTCAGAAATTTCGGTTAAATGTACTTTATACCCCTGAGATTCTCCCCAACGAGTATACATTCGCAGCAGCATTTCTGCCCAGTCTTGAGCATCAGTACCACCTGCTCCGGCATTAATCGTTAAAACTGCCCCATGTTGATCATAAATTCCTGAAAGCAGTTGTTGCAATTCCCAGTGATCAAATTCTCGGTTGAGTCGGGAAACCGTAGCTGTTGCTTCTTCTAAGAGTGCATCATCGGTTTCTAACTCCAAGAGTTCTAAGATGGCTTTGGTATCTTCAAGGGCTTGCCGCCAGTGTTCCTGCTGCTGCACAATAGATTTGAGATCATTCAACTGTTGAAGGGTTTGTTGTGCAGTTTTTTGTTCATCCCAAAAGTCGGGTTGTGCTGCAACTTGCTCTAAATCTTGAATTTTGGCTTGAAGTGCAGGCAGGTCAAAGATAGTCCTGGGTTTTACCCAGGCGCTCAGATAACAGTTCGATTTCCCGTTTAATTTCTAAAACATCCATTGCGATCGCTAACCGTTTTTCTATGAATACACTGGTAGAATACCAGCGCTACAAGGTACACTTTTAATTTTAGCGGGAATGATGGCAGATTTAAGTTATCTAATGTTAGTTTTCCCCGGTCGGTTAACCGTCAACAGCCAACAGTCAACAGCCAACACCTAAATTATGTCGCGTCAAATTTTTACAGGGAGCAGTCCTTTGCGCCAAATGCGCCCCGTTGATCGTTGGGTTGATTTATTATGGTTTTTGGGTTTATTAGTGGCTGCACTGACCCTCTATGGACTGCATTTAGGAGGAGTCCCCTTGCGAGATTGGGATGAGGGGTTAGTGGCTCAAGTGGCGCGTGAAATTGGACGAGGAGAACAGAATTGGCTGTATCCAACCCTTCATGGAATGCCCTATTTCAATAAGCCGCCTTTAGTGCATGGGTTGATAGCTTTTGCCTATCATTTTGGGGGGGTAAATGAGTGGATGGCGCGGTTGCCTTCGGCATTATTAACAGCGCTTTCAGTTCCTTTATTATATAGCATTGGTTTAGAACTATTTCGCCATCGTACCTCGGCAATTTTTTCGGCTTTAGTTTATCTAACATTATTACCTGTTATTCGTCAAGGACGGTTAGCAATGTTAGATGGAACAGTTTTATTTTTATGGTTAATTTTGGTTTGGTGTGTGTTACGTTCCCGACGAGATTTACGCTTTGCTTTAGGGTCGGGAATAGCCTTTGGTTTGTTATGTTTAACTAAGGGAATTTTTCTGGGATTATTATTGGGGGCGATCGCATTTTTCTTCCTATTATGGGATACGCCTCGCCTGTTAACAGCCCCCTATCTTTGGTTAGGTTTAGGATTAGGTTTTCTTCCCGTTTCTCTGTGGTATGGGGCGCAATGGCTTTACTATGGACAGGGATTTATTCAGGGAAATTTATTCAATCAATCCCTACAACGAGTTTGGCAACCTGTTGAGAACCATTCCGGGCCGATTTGGTATTATCTGTTAGAAATTTTAAAATATGGCTGGCCTTGGCTATTATTTTGGCCCCAAGGATTACGGTTAGCTTGGCAAAATCGCAACTTAAGTTGGGCTAAATTAATATTAGTTTGGACAGGAATTTATTTTGTGGCGATTTCCATCATGAACACCAAATTACCCTGGTATGTTTTACCCATTTATCCAGCTTTAGCCTTAGCTGTGGGGCGATATTTGGCAGAAGTTTGGAAGGAAGGCGATCGGGATATGGGATTATGGAAATTGGGAAAAGTTGAACGGGGAAAGCCTGACCATTTTATGAAACCAACACCGGATCAACTCTTACCCATTTTTATTTTATTAGCGGTCATTGCCGGGATCGGATACTGTTATTTTGGGGGAATGATTTCTTTTCTTAATCCTCAGTTGATCCCTCAACGAGATTTACAATTCACCTTCGGATCATTGATGTTAACCCTGTCTTTTGTGGCGGTTTTAATTGCTCAAAAAGATAGACAGTTTTTAATGGTTTTATTCTGGGGAATGTATTTATCTCTGCTCCTATTTTTCACTTCAAATTATTGGGTTTGGGAACTGAATGAAGATTTTGCAGTTAAACCAGTGGCGGCTATTATTCGGGAGGGAACACCCCCAGGACAAGAGATTTATCTGGATCATCCCTTTGGTCGTCCTTCGTTGAATTTTTATAGCGATCGCCATATTCATGCTGTTGACAATATTACCCTAAAAACGAAATGGGAAATGCTGGATCAACCCTATTTTTTGTTAAAAGAAGATAGCCTCAAAAAATTACAGTTAAACAATGTTCAAAAAATTGATCAAACTCCCGACTGGATATTAATCACCAAGAAACCTTAATCATTGTAGGGTGCGTAAGGCGCAGCCGCACGCACCATTTCCCCAATTAAACAGCACGCACCATTTCCTCAATTCAACTTAATTTAACCACAAAGACACAAAGACACAAAGAAGTTGTAAACACGGTTGCTGTTGATTTTGATATTAAGCACCATTTCCCCAATTCAACTTAAATTTAACCACAAAGACACAAAGACACAAAGAAGTTGTAAACACGGTTGCTGATGATTTTGATATTACGCTAAACCTTGGGAAAGAAAACCCGCCCTTTCTTCTGAGCAGCGATCGCATTATCTGAGGGGCGGGTTTAGTCAGATTATTGATCAGAATTGAAGATAATTACAGAACCCGCCCCTACATTTTGTTGTGGAAAAAATTTGATCGCATTGGAGCAATAATCAACAATTAAACCGTAGGGGCGGGTTACGAGACGAGCTTTAATTATCAGTAATTATCTCCCTAAACCCGCCCTTTATTCTGAGGCGATCGCATTCTAATCAACAAAACCGTACCCGATCGCGTAGAATAGCCTATTGAGTTTAAAGATTGCCTATCTCAGTTTTATTTATGTCTTTGGATACCCCTACCTCCGATCTGCTCAACACAGAATCTGAATCTCCTACCAGTTCACCGGAGGTTGATCCGAATTTACAAGTCCGGTTTAAACGGGAAGAAGGACAATTATTGTTATTTTTACCGCCAGAAATTAAGCAAGAGGACAGTGAGGCAAACCTTAATCATACCTGGACAGAACTTTGGCAACAGTTAAAACATCGTCTTAATGGCGGTGAACACACCGAACAACCCCATACAGACGTTTATCTGATGGCAGAAAATCGGTTATTAGATGTGCGCCAACTCCAAGATATAGCCGAAGCGTTGAACGAAGTGCAACTGCAACTCAAACGGGTCAAAACCAGTCGGCGTCAAACCGCAGTGGCGGCGGCGATGGCGGGTTATAGTGTGGATCAAGACGCAGAACGGGAAACCTTAACTCAACCCGTGTTGGAACCCTCAATATCTCCCTTAGTCGAACCGTTATATTTAAAAATGACAGTGCGGTCTGGGGTCGATATTCGTCACCCTGGAACCATTGTAATTGTTGGGGATGTTAACCCAGGTAGTTCTGTAGTTGCCGATGGCGATATTATTATTTGGGGCCGTCTGCGGGGAAATGCTCACGCTGGAGCCAAGGGCAACCCCAAAAGTATAATTATGGCATTGCAAATGGAACCGAAGTTAATTCGGATTGCGGATCAAGTGGCGCGGGGGCCAGAAACATCTCCAGAACAGTTTTACCCCGAAGTGGCTTATATTAATGCCAACGGCATCCGCATTAGTCCGGCTAAGGAAGTTGCCAAAGCTAGAGTTTTAACCCTTGACAATTAACAGTCGTAGGGGCGGGGTATCCCCATCAGTCAACTTAACGCCAAAAGCCCGGAAATAAATTTCGGGCTAAAAGCTAAAACCCGTTAAAACGGGTTAAGAAAGAGAAGTTTTGAGTCATCTTTAGATGACTTTAGCTCTTAGCCCGAACTT